>JBBQGS010000012.1:0-21096 GCA_038323255.1 Erysipelotrichales bacterium
AAGGAATCGATTCTGCTTCGGTTCTTCCTTGGCTTGTGGTGATCAAGGTATCGAAATCATCAAATTGTCCGTAGGTGTAGGTACCCGTCACTTCGAACTTCGTATCGTCGAAGACTAGGATTTTCGCCTTACTTCTTTTTAGCACTTCTTTTTTAACCAGACTTGCTTCGTACGAGAAGGTCGTTGGTCCACGTTGACCTTTGAACCCGTCGGTACCCATGATCGCTAAGTCAAAATGTAAATCGCTCACCTGATCGACTGTAAAACGCCCGATCAAGGATTCCGAACTACGCTGGACTTTGCCGCCCAACAGAAAGATTTCATGTTGGGAAGGCAGCAGGATCGATGCGACCGCCAACGAGGTAGTGAAGATGGTAAGTTCTTCCTTCTGCCATAAGATGCGCGCCAATTCCAATGTTGTACTTCCGGGGTCCAGAAATAACATGCACTTTTCGGGGATCAGTAATAGTGCTTCTTTAGCGATTTTACGTTTCTTTTCGGAGCGCTCGATCATCATTTCATTCATCGGTTGTTCGGTATACGGACCACTCAGTAGAACTTCACCGTGGCCTTTAATGAGAAGACCTTTTTGTTGGAGATAATCCAGGTCTTTGCGGATAGTTTCCGTGCTGACATTAAAAATTTCAGCCAGATCCTTAACTGTTGCTTTTCCGTCTTGAATGATTCGATTCGCCATCCATTTACGCCGATTCATTTGTTCGTTTGCCACTCATCGTCCTCCATTACCAATATTAACCATATTATACGCTTGGTTATTGTTGGTTTCAATGCGATTTTACACGTTTTTGCGAATTTTTGTCACTTTATGTTCGAAAACGAGCAAAGAACCGTTTATAATAGAACGGAGGGCAAAAGATTGCCGGAGGGTTCATGTCGAAAATCAAGATTACTGAGGAAGAGGCTGCACTACGGCGGATCAACATCTTTAAAAATCGTCACCGACAGTTCATCTATGTCCGTAAATGGCGCAAAAAAGCATATGTTGTTACCAAAGATAATTTCCGCTTTATCGGATACTATCATAACCGTATCTTTTTGGTTTTATTGTTCTTTATGTTTACGTTGGTCATGACCAATACGGTCTGGCCGATTCCTGTCCTTGGTTCATTGGCAGTATGGGGCATCGCGGAAGCGCTGTTTGAATTCTTGGTCGTCCGTCACTATTCGCCGACGAAAATGCCGGAAAACGAAGCGCAAATCGGATTCGTCGCTTCGGCGCTTTACGAAGACAGAAAAATTGTGAATATCAAAATCGCTTCTTACTTCGTCCTTGGAATTGCGGCGATCGTGACCATCGTTTACGGTAAATATACCGGTGTTTATCTGGTTGGTATGATCGGGATTTCGATTTTCGGATTCTTCCAGGCCGGTTTCTACCTCTATATTCAGAATCTACGCAAGAAAGGTAAATAAACATGAAAACATTTAAAGAGATGTATGATGAACTTAGTCGTTACACGAATCTTGATTTTGAGGAAGTCTATGTTGATGAACGTTATGTAAATGTTCCCTACCTTAAGATTGAAGACGTATTCGCAGAAACGATCGACGTCGCAAAAAGTCTATCCAAAGAAGAGGCGACCAAATTGATTGTCCATCTGGTCAAATCGAGTGAAGCGAATGTCGCCTGCCGCTTCAATATTCTCAAAGATTTCCGTCAAGGATATGCGGAAGAATCCTCGAAGAGCGCGAATTCTCTGATTAGCGCACTTGAAGTGATGGATGCGGTCGACTATCCGTCAATCGTAAACACAGATCCCGCCAAAATCCACGCCATCATAAAGAAATTAAAAGCGGTCGTCGCACAGTTCATGACGACACCGCGTACGATCGTCGTTTACGATCGTAAACCGGATTATGTGCCCGATCAGATCCAGACGACTGTCAGTTCTTCCAAAATCGTGGAGTTCAATCCGTTAAGCCACAGTGATGTTGTTAACGAGATCTGGCAAAAACGTTTACAAGAATTCGCTGCAGATGCCGGACTTCCGACCAAAGAAGCGTTTGACACCTATATCGCCAATCATCGAATGGTAAAAGAATATATCAAGAACGAACCGAAATCGAAGAACATGTATAAACATAAGGGTTTCGATAAAACGTTCAACTACATCAAGGAAACAAAACAAAGCAAGATGGTCGGATTGATTGTTGTGGGATTCATCGTCATCGTCATTCTCTACTTCGCCTTCTTCCGTTAAAGAAAAGCCGCCCATCAATGAAATGATGGACGGCTATTTTTAATGTTTGACGTTTTCCGATTTGCGCCAGTTGTCCTGATAACCGCCCAGGCAGTCCACAAAACGTTTTGCGATCAAATGGGGACGTGTGATGGCACCTCCCACAACAACCGCATGGGCACCCAGGAAGACGCATTTCATCGCATCTTCGGGCGTGTAGATATGCCCCTCCATAAAGACATAGGCTTCGCTGGAAAGTTCGCGACAGAATGCGGCGAACATACGATAATCCGCCCCTTCGATATGTGCGGTTTCTTTCGTATAGCCATATAAGGTAGGCGCAACGATATCGGCGCCTAAACGTACCGCTTCACGCGCTTCTTCAATCGTCGAGACATCCGCGAAAACCGGAACGTTGGGGAATTCTTTCTTGAATTCCGGCAGGAGATCGATTGCACGCCGACCGTCCTGGTTGATTTGGAACGTACAATCCATTGCGACGATATCGCAACCGGCAGCGACGATATCGCGTGCACCCTGGATCGTCGGAGTAATGAATACATCGGAATTGGCATACCATTCCTTATTGAGACCGATCAAAGGAAGATCGACTTTTTCTTTGATTTTGCGAATTTGCGTCGGTCCGTTGGCACGGATTCCGACCGCTCCCGCCCACTTTGCGGATTGGGCCATAATCACTTGCATTTCATCACTGTGGATGATTTCGTCCGGGTAGGATTGGCAGGACACAATCAGTCCGCCTTTCATCTTTTCGATCATTTCATTTCGTTTCAATTCGTTTTTCCTCCCACGTGCGAAGATTTTCAATCGCATGTTCGCCACTAGGCGCTATATCCGAGAACACTGTCTCAAAATCATCACTCAAACAACAATAACAGAAACCGCGTTGTGTGAATTTACTGGAATCCACAATCATGAAGTTACGCAGCGAATTCTTCATCGCCGCCTGCTTGTTGGTGACGGTTTCGACGGTTGCACTATAGACTTCTTTGGTTAGCGGATCAATTCCGGCTGACCCGAAGAAAGCTAAATCGTACTTGAATTCAGAGGCGGTATGGGTTGCTTTACTGCCGATTGACATATCGAAGAATGGATCATAGGTTCCCCCGATGATCTGTACGTTGCATTGGCTGTGTCCCAAGGTGCGCACGAATCGGATGTTCGGTGTAACGATATTGACGTTCTTGTTTTTCAACCACGGAACCAAGAAAATCATCGTGGATCCGCCGTCGATATAGATGCAGTCTCCTTCACGTACGGATTCGGCCGCCAACTCACAGGCTTTTCGTTTGCCTTCGGTATGCATCGTCGTTTTTTCGTTGATCGTCCAGTCGGTCGATTCGGAAATAGTATGCAGCATGCTGTTGAGCACCGCTCCGCCATGTTGGCGTTTCAGTTTCCCTTGGCGCTGCAGTTCATCCAAATCACGCCGTACCGTCGCTTCTGAAATCTCCAGTTCTAACGACATTTCACGGATCGTAACGGCAGGATGTTCTTTCAATCGGTTCAAAACATAGAGTAATCGTTCGCTTGCTAGCATATATTTCCCCTCTTTCTTTCATTGTATTCCAAATTCTATCATTCGTACAAACAAATTAACATTTTCAAACATTTTGTTGCAAATTCAAGTTAATTTTATGGATAAATACTCCGTCTAAGAAAGATTATAGCACGGGAATTGCAGAATATCGCACACTAGCGCCATATTTTGCGTAATTTCTTGTCCGATTACAAAATTCATGCATCATCGCTTTACGAATGTTTGCAAATTCTTGTAAAATCGTTCAAATACATACTAATATAACTTAAAATAAGTTATCATAGTACTATAGAAAAGAGGACGATCTATGAAAGTCTGTTATCTGTTGCAAGGTCAAAATGATCCTGAAATCGCACTGCAATATGCCGTGGCATTGAGTAAAGAAGACTATGTCGTGTTAACCCTGAATGATGAGAAATGGCGGAATGAAGCTTATTTCACCTTGGTGAAAAATCCGAATATCCTACTTAGCACTTCCACACCGTTTGCCCAGGAAGGTGATCTATCGACCGCTCGTTGCTGGTTATATCAAATGAAAGATGCGCTTGATAAATATGATTTCGATGTATGTGTCAATTTGACTGAGAAAACGTTGCCGACTTCAACCCGCGAAGAATGGGTGAAAATGTTGGAGACTTCGCTGACGCAAAATGCAATTTCGTTTGAACGGAATACCGATACCAATCCGGAACTGGCCGCGACGATGCGGCGCTATTTCATGTCGACCAATAACAACAAGTTTTCAATCAACGAACAGTTTCGCAAGAAAGCGCGGACTACGTCGAACCTTCTTTATCTGCTTGGTTTCAGAAGAAAACTGAAAGACACCGTATATGAAGGAGACCCCTGGTTCGTGTTTGACAAGCAGACGGCAATGAACTTCAGTACGAATCTCGGTTACTTGACGGACGCCTTCCTGTTGGGTTGGTATCCTGAACGGGTGATTTTCCAAACGATGTGGAAGAAATTTCTCCCCCACAAGCAAATCGAAAACAAATCGTTTGTGGATACGGGCAAACAAACGGAGCGTACCTATTTCAAATTGTACGAGAAACTCCCGCCGCGTCAGGAAATCGCCGATATTCTCGGTAGATATGCACCAGCATATGTAGCGCCCTATGACTTTGTGGCAGAAGAAATCGATGCGCCTGACAACCGAAGTTTGGTAAAGAAAATATTCGATCGCACCAAAGTTAAGAAATAGAAAAAAAGTTTCCGGTGATTCATTCCGGAAACTTCTTTTTATTCTTCTCTTACTTTAAGTTGATGTTGATAGTCGGCGAATACCGTACTTCCGTAATCTCCGTATCCTTTTAAACGTGCCCAGGTGACGAGACAGGCATGTACGACGGGAAAGAACTGCGCTGACATATAATACTCGGACTTAAGCATATCCAGCTTTAAACCATTGTCAAGAGCCCCTTGTCCGATCCATACCACATCCTGTTTTCTGGACTTGATGGCCTCATAGACACGGCGGGCATACGCTTCGCTTTTGGGGTCGACGATCATGACAATCAGATTGTCTGGAGTATTCACCGCGCAGATCCCATGCAGGAATTCTTCTGTCTCGACCGCAAACGAGAATCTCCCTTGGATTTCGATCGATTTGATGGCGAATTCCATGGCGATTTCAGCCATGTCCCCGGTTCCGAGCACCGTGAATGTCTTGTGGCTTTCAAACAATTCGACGTTCTTTTCGGTCCAACGTTCGGCTTTGACCACCAATTCATCATAACGCTTGTTGAGTGTGCGTATTTCATGCAGGTTATTCAGCAGTTCGGTTTTGGTGATGCGGACATTATGGAAGGCTAAGCCGAGAATCACGATCCATAAACCATATAATAAGCCGAGCACGCCGGTCACTTTATACGCGACATCTTCAACGCATTCTTCAAATACGAAGGGGATTTCCGCATTAAGTGCAACCGGAGAATCCTTTGTGGCAGTTAATGCGATCGTATGAGCACCGCGGGCTTTCGCTAAGCGTAAACTTTCGACGACTTCATGGCTGGTTCCGGTCTGCGAAATCGCGATCACGATATCTTCAGACCTAACTGCATCCACCAATCCGTGCGTGAAAGAATAGGGTGTGCAACAATGCGGGAGGATGCCCAACATACGAACGGCCAAGAAAGAAGCGATGCGAACATCTTCGCCCGATGAACCATTCCCGATGAAATACAAGTTGGTGGAATCATGCAAAGGCAGATCAATCAGTTGTGTGATGATATCGTCGGACCGATTCAGCAAACGGTCAAGACCTTTTTGTGTGGACTGTAAATAGCCAAGCATCAATTCTATTTCGTGCTTCATTTCAGTTTACCCGCGACTTTCCCATTGAGTTGATCGATCAATGTTAAAACATGTTTTCTTCCGTTGATCAAGGCGATTGTGACCATCGCCAAAAAGAAGGTTGCCAGAACACCGACAATCGCACTGATCCATGCGATCGGCTGGCGTACTTGGGCGCTGATTTGCGGGAGGAAGACATCGTGCACTCCACTAAAACCCCAGACTGCGACAAGCGCACATGCGATGACAACGAATGTGCTCAGGATGAACCAGATTCTCAGTTGGCTTAGATAGATGTTTTTGGTCAAGATTTCTTGACGCAGCTGTTCTGCTTCTGCTTTTTTCATAGCACTGCTCCTTTGAAAGAAAAGCCCCACCGCTAAGCAGGGCTTTTAAAAATTGATACTAAATTAGTACTTGAGACCCGGGTTGAAGAAGCCGACCAAAACGCCGACAAATGCAACGACTACGAGCAGTAACATAACTGTAATCGGGGACATTTTTTTCTTCGTCATGAGATACCAACATGCTAATACGGTCAACAAGGACAGCAAGTTCGGGAAAACATTGTTTAAGGTGTCTTGCAGTCTGAAAACGTTAGGAACTAATTTGCCGGTTGCATCATAAATGTCACCGAGATTGAAAGACAACGCTGTAGTGACACCGATCCAAGAAGCAGCCAAGGAACCGATAACGATGGTGCCCAGCATAACCATGGATTCGCGGAACGCAACAGCTTGTTCGCCGATAACGACATCGACAGCACGGCCGCCTAATTCATAACCTTTGTCGAAGATATACTTCATGAAGAACGTCATCGTCGAAATATAGACGACAGCATAGAAGATTGCGCCTAACGGAGAACCGTTGGTCGACAAGCCTAACGCGATGGACAATAAGATTGGGATATACGTGCCCGGAATCAAGGAGTCGCCGATACCGGCTAACGGACCCATCAAACCAGCGCGGATACCATTGATCATTTCATCATCGATCTCTTCATGTCCGTTTGCACGGGCTTCTTCCAAACCGACAGCGATACCGACAACCATCGAACCGATCTGAGGTTCGGTGTTAAAGAACGGAGAATATGTCTTCAAGGAACGCAGACGATGTGTATCGTCTTTATACAATTCTTTAATGACTGGGATCATCGCGCACATGAAACCAAACGTTTGCATATGTTGATGGGTAAATCCAGTCAAGTTTCCATTATACCACCACCAGAATGCCGAATCTTTCGTCTTTTTGGTTAATTTTACGCTCATCTTAGAGATCCTCCTCATTCGAAGTATTCTTCTTGCCTGCGCCAACCATCATAATCTTGTAGTTCAAGAACGCAATCATCGCTCCGACGAAAGCAGCTCCGACCAAGTTAATCTTCAATGCTGCGGCCAGAGTGAAGCCGAAGAAGAAGATGATAAGGTCGATAGGATTCTGAACAACTTGTTTCAACAGGATCCCGATACCAACGGCCGGTAATAGTGAGCCGAGGGTAAACATCGTCTTCATTGGGATACCGTCCATAGGTAACCAAGTTTTGAGGTTGGTAACTACGTCCGTACCATAATACGTAATGAAGAACGTCGGAAGGAATGCAATGATAAAGTGAGAAATAAGCGGGAAAATGAAGTTTGTGAGATAAATCGTTCTGTAGTTTAGCGTATCGATGGCTTTCCAACCGATTTGTTGCCAAATCAAGTTCATCGTAGCGGTGGAGTAGAACATGACTGTTCCGATCGTACCGACTAACGCACCGATAGAAACGGCTAAACCGGCACCTGCTGCAGTATCAGCTCCAATGCCTGCGCCCTTAACGGCAGCGACAGCCAACGGAATACCGATATAACATACTGCACGCAAGTCAGCGGATACAGTTCCGCCCGGAGTAACTAGCGCGATGTAAACAACTTGGATCGCGGCTCCGACCATGATCGACGTCTTAACGTCGCCTAAGATTAAACCGACAACCAATGATGCGACCAACGGTCTGGACAGTGTGTACCATGAGTACGTAGTTCCCAGCGCGCCGATGACGGATGTCAGCGATGCCATGATCGCTAACAGCAAGGCTTGAAAGATATTAATCGTCATAAAAACCCTCCCTTTCTTTCAGGTTTATTATCTATCAATATCGGATCCACAAGTCACTCTTACTTGTAGCCGAACATTGAACGGAATTTGGGCCAGTAACCGATCGCGTCTTCTTTGACAAGCGCGAACAGAATTTCATAACCGGCTTGGTGTAACCTCTCGAAAGCATCTGCTTCATTCTGCATCAAGGATTGGTTGTTCCCGATCTTAACGGCACCGGGACGATCATTGGCGGGACCGACGCAAATCATCTTAGGTCCTGCTTTGAATCCGTCATCGACAAGAATCTTTGCCATCAGCATCGGTTCTTTCGTAATCAAGAAATAGTTCTTTTGGCTTTGCAATACTTTATCGCATTTTTCGACCCATTCGGCATACGTCCAAATATACGTCGGTTTGCCTGTTGCGGATAAGAACGAAGCTTTGATGAACGATGTGTTGGCCGCTAGGTCGTTAATTGCCACAATCGCGTCGCACGGGTATTCTTTTGACCAGCGGGTGGTTATTTGACCATGGATGATCCGGTCATCGACGCGTAGAAATGAAATTGCCATGTATATAACTCCTCCTTAGAGTGCTTCCTCTTCAAAATTTACGGCTCCCACTTCGAAGAGTGTGACACCGAGTCTTCCTTCACTAAGCGTAGCTTCGATCATAGCGTCCTTTTCGAGATTGTCTTTCATCAATACGGCGGTCAGTACCATCGGCATGTTCATGCCGGTGAAGACGGTCGTCTTGTCGAAGAGTTCAAGTTGGTTCAATATGTCGAGCGACGTTGTGAACGGAGAACCGCTTAATATATCGCTGAATAAGAATATCTCATCATCGTGGGTGATATGTGCAACCAGTTTTTTGAAGTTGTCTGCGAACTGATTGGTTCCCATGCCATCTTCCAAAGATGTGCTGAGAATATCATCGCGTTTGCCCGTCATCATAAGAACGGCGGATTGCAGACCTTGGGCAAATGTTCCGTGGCTGACCAGAATTACGTATTTCATTTGTTTTCTCCTCTGTGGTAAGGGCTTACAACAATCTTAACTTATCATAACTTCTTTTTTTATGCTTTGCAAGATGCATTTGGAATAAATTGTAACTATTTGGAATATTTTTATCGATTTTGTCCATTACTGAAATTCGATAATTTGTTTAGACATATTATACTATACATTATCAATTTCAACTACATTATTTGAAGATTCCGAATTGCTGGATTACATAAAAGAGGATGGCGACGAAAATAGGGATTCCGATCATGACCCAATAAATCCGGTTAAACTTCGATTGAAATTTCTTCCAGTTTTCTTCGCTGTAATAATACTTGTTATCTTCCGTCAGGATCAGGATGCCGTCTGCCATCATGTTGGTGATGGTGTAGGCGATGACGTTGGTTGAAAGCGGGAGATCTTTACAGATTTCCGCCGGTTGGGCGGTTTTCACGGAGAATGCCCTTTTTTCTTTGAATGTGTCCAATACCAGCCTTCCGGCGGTCTTGCGTGGATTGATTTTTTGTGCCATGTTATTTCCTTTTCAGAGCTTCTACAAAACGCTGTGCAATTTGATAGGGGCGTGTGATGGCACCGCCTACGACAACGCAAAACGCACCTAGTTCGATGCATTTCCGCGCTTCTTCGACGGTGTTGATTTTCCCTTCGGCAATGACTTGTCCCGGGAAAGCGATGCACAGTTTCTCAATCAAATCGAAACTAGGTCCTTCCAACATGATCGAGTAATCCGTGTATCCGCATAAGGTCGTCCCGATGAAATCGGCACCCAAAGAAGCTGCATTGCTTCCTTCTTCAAACGTCGAGCAATCGGCCATAATCAGCGCATGTGGATATTTTTGTTTTATCTTGTTGATTAAAGCATAAGCCTTTTCACCAGTCGGCGCAAGTCTGTCTGTGCAATCGAGCGCAATAATGTCCGCACCGGCTTCGATGAGCGCATCGACCTCACTCATCGAAGGTGTAATGTAGACATCGCAACCTTCAATGATCTTTTTCCAGATTCCGATGACGGGTAATCCGGTGGCTGCTTTCATTTCGCTGACATTTTTGGGATCATTGGCACGCAATCCGACCGCACCTGCCCATTTGGCGCATTCCGCCATCTTCAGCATGATGCCTTCCCCATGGATGGGTTCCCCCTCGTAACTTTGGCACGATACGATAAGGCCATCTCTTAACTGTTCAAGGAGCGCTTCTTTTTTCATGTTCTTTATTTCCAAACAGGTTTTCCATCGACACTGAAACATCTGATAGGGAATCCCGCTTGATCGATGGTTGCGTAGTTATGACCGGCCCGGACGTTCCAGCAACATGCGACGGCCATGACATCGTTGTTGTGGGTATTGATGAGGCGATGGGCATATTTGCCGTTGATGTAATGGACGGATCCGGGGAACACCTGCTCGGCGAACACTTCGTCCGCTCCATCCCAGTAAAGCAGAAAACCTTCACCGCTAAGGCCGAAATAGTATTCGTCATACTGCAGATCGGAATGGAAATGCCCGCGTGTCAGGCTATATTCGCCCGCGATCGTATACGCGTTCAGATAGGTCACCCCAAAGGTCAGCGTTCCGGCGAGCGCAGGCGTCGGGGCGGGGATCGATACGACTTTGTAGGCGATGTTTTCCGCTAGATTTGCAGGAATCGCCTGCGCATAGGATGCGCTTAAAGCACCGATTTTCTTTTCATAGAACTCGGTGTTTTTCCCTTCCAATGTTACCGGTGAAGGAAAAGTAAATGTCGGGGTGTTACGAATTTCCATAGTCATTCTCCTTTGTGCCTCGTACATAGGCATGGATGAGGGCATGTTTGCCCTCGCCAACCGGTTGGACGATGACGCGTTTGATCGATGCCGGAATAATGAAACATTCCGCATAATGGAAGAGGATATCTTCGAATTTGTGTTCTGGATCTTGGATGAGGACACTCTGCCCTTCCACCAACATCAGTTCGTGGACGGTGTTTCCGGTATCGATTTCAAAGGGTTTCTCAAACCAGGTGCGGACGGTTTCGATGAACTCCAGTTCATGCAGACCGGTGCGTTCTTGTTTCACTCCCTCTTCTTCATGCAGAAGCTGGACATTGTTTACAAGGTTCTGGTGGACCCATTCCGTGTCGCGATTGACCTGGATGACTTCTTTCGCATGGTCGAGGTGGACGGGGCGGGGACGTCCGTCCAGACCCATTCTGCCCCAGTCCCACAACTTGAACGTGAAGATATACGGTGTCGCACTGATCTCCAAGACTAACGCGTTCGTGCCGCTGCAGTGGATGGTTCCACCGGGGATCAGGAAATGGTCGTGCTTATGGGCAGCCAGTTTATTGATGAAGCGTGCATCGTCGAAGACTTTATCACCAAGGGCGGCACTGTGCAGATCGGCGAGTAAGTCGGCGAGTCGGGTGCCTGTCTTGACACCTAGATAAACCGTGGCATCTTCTTTTGCATCCAGCATATAATAGCTTTCATCCTGGGTATAGTTCATGCCGAAATTGCGTTGGATATAATCGGTCAGAGGGTGGACTTGTAACGAAAGGTTGCCGCCGGCCATGGTATCCAAAAAATCAAAACGGATCGGGAATTCGCGGCCAAAGCGGGCTAAAGTACGGCTTCCCAACAGTTTTTTCGATTCAAACAATACCGCATCCATCGCCTGGAGGGTGAATGTTTCTCCGTTAAGCACGAAACAGAGTGCGTTTTCTTCGGGAACACCGTTGAACGACCAGGCATAATTAGGTTTATCTTGCGGCAGATTGCATGTTTCTTTCATCCATTGACCGCCCCAGAGTCCCATATCGAAGTACGGAACCATGCTGAACGGCTTCATTACGGTTTCAGAAAGCAAGCGGTCGACCGCGGGTTTGGATAAAAGTTTGGGCGTACCGGCCAGGTTATCATCCAGGACATACGCGATTTTATGCCACAGAGAGATCTTGTGTTTGTCCGCGATGCGCCAATCGACGAAGTAGCCCCGTTTGAACATGCGTAGCGGGTCTTCTTTGAAATTGCCGGCGTTATAGTTATCTGAGGCTCCGCTGCGAAAGCGCATCTGGATTTCCCAACGCGCTACACTGGTCATGATGATCAAGGCATCGCTTTGATAGAGCGAACTGCCCAATCCGATCAAGAGGATCTTGCCCGATGCATGGTCGATGTCCTGTTGAAGCTGCGCCGATCGTGCGGGATGTTTCAGATCGGTGATTGTTTTATACGAGATATGTCCGAACACACGGTCGTCGGTCAAATCACTCTGCAGAAAAGCGTCCAGTTCTTTTCCGTTGAGATTCGCAATGTCCGTATCAAAGACATGGTCGAAGAGATCGCCGAAGTGCTGAACGAGTGCTGCTTTGTCCGTACCAGGGTACGTTTCAATCGCGATCAACGGATGTTGGACAAGGATTTCAGCAAGTTCACGCTTAATTGTGTCCGCACCGACACGGATGATTTCTCCAATTGCGGCGATTTGAATCACGGGATGGTTGCGATAAAGATTTTTTTGCATGTTTACCTCCTAATTGTGCAGTAACAATTGAAACTTATGTGAATAAACCGTAAAGTATACTATAAGAGAAGAGGGATGGACGATGACGAAATTTCAGGAAATTGCGCAAAATTTGATGGACTTAATCAAAAACGGTACCTATCGTCCGTGGGGCGCCATGGAAGGCGAATTCATGCTTGCGAAACGCTACCAATGTAGCCGTGCGACGATACGTAAAGCATTGAATGTATTGAAGGAACAAGGCTATATCCATTCAAGGCAAGGATCGGGTATCTATGTGAATCCAGAGGAGTTTTATCAGGAGCGGTTGATGTTTACGATGTCCGACCGTTTCCGTAAAACACGGCTTGATTCCAAAGTACTGAAGTTTTCTATCGAAGAAGCGACAACCGAACAAGCTGCAGAGTTCAGTCTGCGCGGCGACCAACGTTTGGTCCATTACACACGACTACGTTTGAGTGAGAAGAAGCCGTTGGTCATCGAAGAAACGTGGATGCCGGTCGAACTGTTTCCGACCTTGAATAAGGCAGCTCTACTGGGTTCGATTATGCAATTTATGGAAGATCAGGGTTATGTGGTCAGCCATGATTTCAAGACCATCCGTGCGATTAACCTGGATGCCTATAAAGCGAAACATCTCCGTAAAGATGCGGATCGTCTGAGTCTGCAGATTACCCATCATGTATACTTTCTGAAATCGATTCTGGCTCAGATTACCATCGAAACGCAAGGCGATAACGAGATGAATGCCCTGTCGGTACGCGAGCGATAGTCAGTCGCGGTAGGAGCTCAGGACAGCGGTCAGTTTCCCTTTGAGTTCGATTTTGCCGAAATGATCAGGTACAAGTAAGGTTGTGCCGGGTTGTACGGAGATTCCGTTTACGCTGCCGTTGCCTTCGAGGGTGGTGATGAAATAGAAACGCGGGGAATCATAGGTTCCAAGCGTATCGGTTTCGATTTTGCGCAGGGTGAATTTCCCTGGTTCATCGATGAATTCGCTGATTTTACAGCCATCAATCAGGATTGGTTCAGGATGAATCGGTCCTTTTTTTGCTTGCGGAATCGTCAGGACTTTCATCGCTTCATCCAAATGCAGATCACGCGATAAGCCGGTTTTCGCATCTACACGACCGTAATCATAGATACGGTAGGTGATATCCGCGTTGCGTGAGATTTCAAAGGTCAGGATGTTCTTACCGACGGCGTGGATCGTTCCGGCCGGGACATCCAGAAAATCGCCTGGTTTTACATCGACATAATCCAACAGTTCAGTCCAACGGTCCGCATCGGCGAGTTGCAGGAATTCTTCCTTGGTTTGAGCTTTGTGTCCGTATTGAATGGCATGATTGCCTTTGGTTTCAATCACATACCAAGCCTCCGGTTTTCCATAGGAATTAAGTTGTTGATTCGCATAGGTCTCAGTCGGATGAACTTGGACGGATAAATCGTCAATTGGATCCATCAAGGTACAACGGATTGGAAACTTCGCGCTTTTAATGGCGAACCAGTCGGGAAGCTGTTCAAATGCTTCGCTTAGCGTCATGTTGATTTCAGTCAACGGATTGTCGCCATTGCCTTTCAAGGCTGCGATATTCCACATTTCTCCCAACCGTTCGATATCACTCGCGCCGTTGAAGCGTGTTCTAATTTGGGTGCCCCCCCAGATACGTTCTTTGAAGATAGGTTCTACGTGTACGATTTGCTTTTTCATGATGGTTCCTTTTCTTGATAGGTTACATAACCGATTTCCATCTTGCCTGCGATGGTCAATTCCCCAAATTTACAAGGAACGAACCAGGTTTCGCCGGCTTTTACGATGGTACTATTCAGTTTCCCCTGTCCTTCCAGGACAGTCAGGAAATAGAATTCATTCAAACTGAATCTTCCAAGCGAGGAAACATCCAGTTTCCCTGCGGTATACACACCGGGTTCATCGTGGAACACCGTATGCATCAAGCCGTTCATTGCGACCGGATGCAGCTCAACAATATGGGTGTCGTTATTGGGGATGATCACGTTATCCAACACTGCTTGGATGTGCAGTTGTCGGGTCGTGCCCGACATGGGGTCGATACGCTTGTAGTCATAAAGGCGATAGGTCAAGTCGGCATTTTGGGAGTACTCGATCAGCGTGACCCCGCCGCCGAAGGCATGCAGGGTACCGAAGGGCACATCCACGAACTCGCCGGCTTTGACCTTGATCTTGCGGACTAATGTGTCATAGTCTTCGTTTTCAACTTTTGCCTTGAATTCTTCGATAGTTTGCGCCGTATGTCCCAAAACCATCGTGCTTTCCCCTTCGATAAAGTAGACGCCGTCAGGTTTGCCTAATCTCCCGTCGTGTTTCATCGCGTATTCGTCATTGGGATGAAGTTGGATGGACATCGGGATGATCGGGTTCGCCATTGCGGCTCGTATCGGCATTTGTGAGGTATGACTTTGGAAAAGATCCCTATGCGAGATAAAGAAATCCGAGAGTTTTTCGTTGGTTTCTTCCACCGTGCAGTCAAGATGGCCTTTCATCGCAATCACGTTGTAGCACTCCCCAATATTGGGCAGGTCACTTACATAACCGTATTTTTCTTTGAGGCGATTGCCGCCCCAAACACGATAATTGAAAACAGGAAGAATTTTATACAATCGATTCGATGCAGGACGTACATAGACTTGCTTGCCGCTCACATGCGTGGAAACGACGTCGTAGTTGGAATCCAACACCGTAAAGTCGCAGAAATTCCCTTTTTTAAGACTCCCTACTTTATCGAGTTTCAAGAGTTTCGCCGCATTGAGGCTGGTCATTTCGACCGCTTCTTCGATCGTACACCCTGTGAATTCAAGGATGTTCTTGAAACAGTGGATCATCCCGATCGTTGAGCCGGCAATGCGTCCGGTATCTTTCGCATAGGCTTTCCCATCACGGTTCATACAGGTGATGCCGCCGAACTCAAATTCGCCATCACCCAATCCTTTGCCTGGATTGGAGTCGGTGATCAGAATCAAGCGCTTGCTTGTGAGAATTTGGTAGGTCAGTTTCACGACCAATGGGTCGATGTGATATCCATCCGTAATCAGTTCGCAAAAGCTATCTCCCTTTAGTAAGGCGGCACTGACGGCGCCCGGATTGCGGTGGGTATGTTGGGTCATGGCGTTATAGAGATGGGTGAATCCGTCTCCTCCGGCTTCAAGGGCATGTAAAGTCTCTGCTGCGGTAGCATCGGTATGCGCGAACATGACTGCAATGTCGTAGCGGTGACATTCTTCAATCAGTGCTTCGATCCCAACAGACTCTGGTGCTACGGTGATCATACGGAGTTTCCCTTTGGATAATTTGACATCTTCGTCGATTTCACTTGCTACGATGGGACGAATGCCTTCCGCTTCCATCATCGCTTTGAATTTCATGTTGAGATATGGCCCCTCATTGTGGACGCCGATCCAGCGCGCCCCTCCAATGGGTTTAGCCATATTACCATACGCTTTCAGGATGTCCTTTTCGATGGCACGGGGCTTCGCCATCGTCGACGTATTGAATGAGGTTGTTCCCTCAGATGCGAAATACTTAGCGACTTCGTTGAGTTTCGTTTGATCAGGTTCAACAAAATCATGGCCGATTGCGCCATGGGTGTGGATATCGATAAAGCCCGGGATAATCAGGTGATCCTTACAAAAAAGATGGTGGGTTAAAGGGTCAAGTAGATACTTCTTGATCGCAGGGTCATCCGGATAGGTAACCGCAACCACTTTTCCGTCTTCTTCCACCAAAATTGCATGTTGAAGGGTAGGTCCATTCCCGGTGACGATGCGGTCTGCATGATAGATGGTCAGAGACATACATATCGCCTCCTTTGTTTTTATTGTACGATAGATTTTGCATTTATACGATAGTTTATGATAGATTTTGAGAGTTATTTTATTGATTTGAGAGAATAAAAGACGGATTGACCGTCTCTATGTATTCTGCAATTGTTTTGCACTTTGATTCTGGCGGTATTCTTCCGCAAGCCGTATGGCCTGTCTGACCAAATGTTCGCATTCCTTCACCGGCTTCTCATTGACAAAAAGTTTCGGCATCGCTTTATTCAGTTCCATCAGATCGTCGCAGCGCGTCGAGCCTTTCGCTATTCGAAACGCTTCACCGATTTGTTTGATGTCCGCATAGAATTTCGTTTTCACCGCTTTGTCGACCGGATGTCCATAACCAAGTTCTAATCCGAGTGCCATGAAAGCACCCGTTAAGGCTCCGCAGGCTTCCCCTAAATGCCCCATACCACCGCCAAACGAAGAGGCGATATGAGCGGCTTGGTCGATGTCGATTTTGAGATCTTCAGCGTAGGCGCAGAAAACGGACTGCGCACAATTATATCCCTGGTTGAATAGTTCAATCGCTTTTTCTTCCCTGTTCATGCTTCCACCGTTCTTTCTTTGATAATCGGATAGACATTGGGTTTCTTCGGCATCGCATGTTTCCGTTGTAAATGTGCCAGGAATTCTTCCGCACTTGTATTAACGATCAGCTCTTGGGGAAAGTTCGTTTCTTCCAAAAGAGGAATACAGTTGGTGATGATTCCGACTTGGGATTCATGGTGGGCATCGCTGCTGACCAATACTTTTACGCCTTTGGCTTTGCATTTCATCAACATTTCGAGATTGTTTTCACGGACATTAGGACGGTAATCAGGATAATTCAAGGAATTGTTGTTGAGTTCGAGAATGACATCGCATTCTTTCGCCGCATCCGTCAGTTTATCGTAATCTAAGGGTGCCGACCCATCGTCGGGATGACTGACGATATCGACCCATCCGCTCTGCATCGCTTTGATCACCGCATTGGTATTTTGTTCGATACTGCCGGGTGTGTAGCAGAATTGATGGATGCCTGCGATGCGGAGTTCCATGCGTTCAAGTTGGCTCTGTGGCATGCTGAGTGTTCCTTCGTAATCTAAGATGTTTAGTTCGACTCCAAGCAGAAGTCGTACCCCTTCTTGATTGCGGGGAATGACCTGCAGATTATTAAAGTAAATGTAGGCGCATGTTCCCGGTACGCCTTCGGCGTGCTCGGTGATGCCCAATAGTTTCAATTTTTGACGACTGGCCGCCTGCACCATTTCTTTGATGGGACTGTAGGCGTGGCCGCTAGCCAGTGTGTGCGTATGGATATCCAATTCATAGTGAATCATGTGAATTCCTCTCAATCTTACTTCATAAGTATAGCACTACAAGATAAAAAGCAGAAAGAAAGTCCACATTTCTTAACAAATTTCCCCTATTTCTTTGTTTCATATCTACATTTAATCTCATTATCTGTCAATATCACGCATAAATGTCCCTTTTTTTTACATATAACGGTTATTTCCGTGAGTCATCCGGATTTGATCGCAATATATTAGCATTTTCTTGCATAGACTATGCTATCATAAATAGACAGACATCGGAGGACACATCATGCAATACTTGGGATTGGATTTGCACGGGATTTCAGAATTGGTCGATGTGCGGGGACGCAACATCTTTTCGCGCTACCCCCATTCAGTGAATCAGGCAATCGGTCATTTGACTGCCTATCAACTCAATGGCAACGAAATCCGTTTGGTTCCGTTGGAAGACTGTTCCATCACCCTGGAATCATTGGGGCGCCGCCATGCCACTAAAATCATGGTGTATTACGGCGATATGCCCTATCCGGAAGAGTTCACCTTTGAAAAGGAAGTGACAATTCCTGTTTCAATCGCCAAACTAAACGAAGTCACGCTATCCGAGCGTTTCCCGCAACCCCATTCTTTTTCGTTCAATGTGGTGCGCATCTGCATTTTCTCGGAGAATGTATTGATTAAACATATCAGCGGGAAATACCGTTTGCCTTTGGAAAATGAAGTTCCGACATCGAAAATGATGACGTACGGAACTAGCATCACGCAAGGATTCTTCCCCACTTCCGTTGATCTGACCTATCCGAATATTTTGGCGAAAAGCCTCAAAGCGGATGTGGTCAACTTCGGCTTAGCCGGGAATTGTCTGTGTGAGAAAGAAGTCGCCGATTTCTTGGCGACCAGCGGTTCTTACGACAGGATCGTCCTGGAACTGAGCGTTAATATGTTGGCGGCCGGATTTACTACGGAAGAATTCACAGCCAAAGTAAGTTATCTATTGGATCAACTCATTCTCCATCAACCCGACGCAAAAATCGTCTGCCTTGGAACATTGCCTTTTTATGGCGATTACGGCATGGTAAGTCCACGCGATCAGATCGTTAGCAGTGCGGATGAATATCGGTCCGCATTGAAACAAATGGTCGCAGATCGCAAGAATCCATTGATCCTATACGGGGATCCGATGAAAGCCTTGTCGATGCAAAATCTGACCACCGATTTCATCCATCCCGGCAACTTCGGTATGATCGAGATCGCAACCTATCTCACTTCTCTTTTGAAAGACTAAATTCAATCTGAACGAAAGGTTTCCTTCCGTTGAAAGGATCAAAAAAAATGATCACACGTAAACAGCTTGCGAATATGTTCGACCACACCTATCTGAAACCCTTTGCCTCAAAGGAAGATTTCGTGAAATTATGCATGGAAGCGGATGAGAACGGGTTTAAAATGGTGGCGATCAACTCGTACCCGGTAAAGCTTTGCCGCGACCTGTTGGGCGATAGCCCGGTCCATGTCGGTGCCGCGATTGGCTTTCCACTGGGTCAAACGACCATCGAAAGCAAAGTGTTCGAAGCCGAGAACGCCATCGCAAACGGTGCGGACGAAATCGACTATATGGTCAACCTGACTGAAATGAGAGCCGGGAATTTGGATTACGTTAAGGATGAGATGCATCGCATCGTCACTTTATGTAAAAAACATAATGTGCTTTCGAAGGTCATCTTCGAAACTTGCTATCTGACAAAAGAAGAAATCGTTTCGTTAGCCTTGATCGCAAAGGAAGTCAAACCTGATTTCATCAAAACATCGACCGGTTTCGGCAGTGCCGGTGCTACGGTCGAAGATGTGCTATTGATGCGTGATACCGTGCAAGGTGCTTGCCAAATCAAAGCGGCCGGAGGCGTCCGTGATTGGCCTACCTGCAAAGCGATGATCGAAGCCGGTGCAACCCGAATCGGGACTAGCAGCGGTTTCAAGATTTTGGAAGGGTATGACGAAGAGTACGGCATTCAGAAATAGAAGATCAAAGTTAAATCGATGCAAAAATCGTTAAGGAGAATATCAATGTTAAAGTCAATCATTACCGATCAAATCAGTATGGATTTGGAAGAAGCGCTAAAAACGGCCAAAAAATATGGATTCAACAGTGTCGAACTCCATGGTGTTTGGGGCAAGACGATTGAAGACTGTTCATTTGATGAAGTGTCCGAAGTGAAGCGTTTATTGAATCAATATGATATGAAAGTGACCAATCTGGCCACGACGATCTTCTTTATGTGCAAGTTAAAGGAAGACTATGTCATCGAGTTGTTTAACCCTGACTTTAAAACGACCAACAGTGTAACACTCGACGAACACTTGATGTCGCTGGAAAAAGCATGTCAGATTGCTGAACGATTAGACTGCCCCAATATCCGTATCTTCCCCTTCCGTTATCCCGAGAACCATATTGAAGTCGGCACCACAGAAGATTTAGACTTAATTGCGACGAACTTTAAAAAAGCCGCCAAGATTGCGGAAAAATATAACGTCACGTTAGTCGTGGAAAATTGCCCGTATTCACATTGCCCGAAACTGGAAATGACAAGTACGCTGGTAAATATGGTGAATCGTCCCAACTTGAAACTGTTGTATGATCCCGCCAACAGTTATCGCGCCGTGGTGGAGCGCGTTCCCGCCATGTATTTAGGCAAATCCATGCGTGATGAAATCAGCGAATTCGGCGATGATATCCGGCATACGCACTTAAAGAATTATCATTTTGATGCATCTGCATCCAAGCCGTTCATTCACACTTCACTCACCAAAGGCGATCTCGACTATGCAGCGATATTGACTCAACTCAATCATGCAGGATACCATGGCGCTTATAGTCTGGAACCTGAAGTCCCTCTTGCGGATGTATATGCATGCATGGAAGATCTGACAACCATTCTGGATAAGATTCAAATTCGCACGCAATAACTTCTGGGGATTCCCATAATCATGAAAAGTTTTCCGGATTACTTGCGGAAAACTTTTTTATTTTTAGTTATTCCCATTTCAATGCTAAAAAATTAGAATGCAAAAGCTTTGACAGATGCAAAACATGTTCGTATACTTACCACATAGATAGCACGCTAACTACATTGGAGGTACCCCATGGAGAACATATCGTATCTATTAATCAAAGCATCAAGACAACTCAAGAATAAACTGGATAAAGCTTTACAAGAGTTCGATCTTACCGCGGCTCAGTTTTCGGTGATAAATCAGATAAAAGTCGCTAAGAAGCCGATCACGGCTGCCGAG
>JBBQGS010000013.1:0-21070 GCA_038323255.1 Erysipelotrichales bacterium
CCTCCATTCCGTGAAAAAACAAGGGGATTTCGTTCTGATTTCCCCTTGTTTAAGGTGTATTTTTCGTTCCCTTGGATCCTTGTGTTTTCAATGTGGAACTTACTTCTGCAAACTGGAACTTACTTCTGCATCTAACCAAAATCAACCAATCCTCAATTGCAAAAGTAAATTCCGCATCAATACGGAAGTAACTTATGCGAATCTGAAAGAGGAAGTTATTTCTGCATCTAACCAAAATCAACCAATATTAGTGATTGGCGGATGTTTAAGGTAGATTTCATATAAGCCTTCGTTCAGTAGATATTCATCGTAGACAAAGCCTGTGAAGGCTTGGTGTAACGAGATGGAATACCCCCCGGTCAGCACGTGTGTTGCCTGCATGCCCAGTTCCTGTTCGATTTTTTTAGCCATTCCTTCCACCGAAGTGATCGTTCCGTACAGCCATCCCGACTGCATGGATGAGACGGTGTCTTTGCCTATGATGTGCTGGGGTACTTCCATTTTGATTTCGGGCAGATGCGGGATAAAGCGGTTGAGGGCATCGATCGAAATACCGACACCGGGACTGATGATTCCCCCCTCAAACTCCCCTTTCAGATTAAGTATACTGATCTTTGTTGCGGACCCAAGATCGGCGAGGATGATCGGCAAAGGATATTTCGCCATCGCGCCGTAACTCGTCGCGATAAAATCAGCCCCTAACTCTTCCGGTTTATCCAAATGAACAATGAATTCAGGAACGGTTTTCACCGAAACGTTAATTCCGTCGACATTCAAAACTTGCTTCAGTGATGCGACAACATCGTTAGTAATTGATGGTACAACACAACTTAAGCAGAATGCGTCGATTGTGACTTTCTTTCGCATGGGCAATATATTCTCTTTCAGCCATCGTGAATAGAAAAGTAACGCATCTTTTTTCACGGTTTCGAAGCGTTGGCTGTATATAATCTCCTTCTGTTGATTAAAAACGGCGGCGACCACGTTCGTGTTGCCGATATCGAGGGTCAGTAGCATTTCGTTCCTCCAGGATACTTTAATTGTTGGAAACTGATTTATCTGCTTAACTCAATCATTATAGTATGCTTAACAGTAAATATCAAACCAAGCAAGCAAAGAAGTGCAGCGTCGCTGCACTAGGATAAGGATCGGGTCGTCGCCATGGTCGTAGCCGAAGCGTCGATTCCAAAAACGGAGATTCTGACAGGAAACACGATCGTGATCTTCATGCGACGAGGGTCGAGTGTATCCGACGTGATATTCAGGATACATGCATCACAGGCTGGCGCATCGGCCAAAATCAAGGCATGCACATTGGTATCATAGCGGTTTTGACGCTCTATCGTCGTAAGGACATATTCCTGGAAGAAGCGGGCTTGGTTATACGCCCACATAACTTGGATCATGCTGATGCCCATCCAGAGAAACATCATGCCGAACAGGATGGTGATTCCCGTCTCGAAAGCCCCTTTCATATTACGGAGTCGTCGACGTGGTCATTTGGGTCCATTGATTCGTCAACGTTTCCTGCATCGTAGTTTTAAACCCTTCCGAGAACAGAATCATACCGGTAGCGATAACGGTAACGACCAATACCAAACCATATTCCTCAAAGAATGCTTTCATCCGCTCACCCCCTTTCCAAACATAGTCATCAAGATATTCATCATCACACTCAGAAACAAAAGCGTGACACCGAAAAGCGGAACCATCCCCCACCACTGGTAAACAAGCAAAGCGCTTTGCTTGCGGGAGACTCTCTCTTCGCGTAGCCATTTGGATGTCGACTGGATCATCCGGTTGAGTTGATGATAGGAATCGGCCTGACCGACCGTGTTATAGCGATACAATAACTTCATGGCTCTGGCGATTTCCGGCAGTTCATAGAACGAAAGGAAATCCAGGTAGGGATCGAGATCCTGTGGTCTGTCGCGCAGTTGCTCGGCTAGATGTGCCACTTCTTCTTGAAAAAGCGAAGGGGCATAGGCCAGAGAGCGCTCGATGGATGTAACGACGGTGTTGTTTTGAAGCAACACCTGGATTTGGCGAAGATAGATGGGAAACTGATAACGGATTTGCGACTTCAATTTACGGGTTTGGATCCGCATGCGCAGAAACGAAGATTCATATTGATAGACCACCGCCAAAATTAGAACGATTTCCGTTTGGAACGGATTTTTCAGGAAGGTTGCCAACAGAAGAATCGGCATGGTTTTGCGTGCTTTGTCCCACCGCTTTGCCATCAAAGCGGTCGGATTCTTTTGGCCTGTAATCCGACAACATTTCTTGAAATCTGCTTCCATTAAATGGTTGGTGATCCAGTCGCGGATTTTTATGCGATAGGCGATCGACACTGTAATCAAACTAAGGTTGAAGATCAAGATTGCCATAGTTTTTCCTCATTGGAAATCCACGGCACGGAAACCAGTTTTTGCGCCATCAGGATGGTCAGTTGTATGCTCATCAAGAAGATAAAAACAGTGGTTTCGCGAAAGGGCTCATCGATTTCAAGTCCAGTTCGCAGCAACATGTTTTGACTCATCATAGCGATCACCATCGCCAATCCGCACAACAGCAGGATTCTGCCGCGTAATCCGCGTTGATTCTTTTTCATTGCGATTGTGTCGTCGATCCAGTCTTCGATATCGTCCTGTATCATCTCCAATCCCTCCATGTGACGCTCCCCCCCGAATTCTTCCGCAAACATCATGAGCCGAACCAGATTCCCGACGATGAAATGGGGTTGGTGTTTCAAGAATGGTTCGACGCTAGCCTGTTGGGGACAGCCGGCATCCAAATTGGCGATCCATTCGTCAAGGTCGAGTGCGAGTTGTCCATCGATGCCAACGCGGCATTCCTGCAGTGCTCGATAGAGTTTGGGATGGGTTTTGAAGACGGCTAAGAATTGCTGAAGGAAAGAAGTGAGTTGAAAGAATCGGTATTCTTCATGGCGGTAAATCGCATGCCAGGTCAATGCGGCCGGAACCTGCAGGAAAGCCGCGATCCCCAAAATAAGGACATACACTGGTTGAAGTTGAAACATTCCCGAGAATGATACAACCGCACTCAATGCTCCGATATGCCACATATAATACGATGTGACGTTCAGTTTCGTGCCGTACATCGAGAGTTCGCGCTTGAGATGATTGCTTCCTTTCAGTGAGAACGCGCTACGCGAGATCCATCGTTTGAAGATAAGCAGAAAAAAAATACAGAATAAAGGGACAAGCATCCAAGCATTCATTGCCGTCCTCCCTTTTTCGGAAGATCGTCCAAGCTAATGGAAGGTCCTCGTTTTTCACTTGAATAGATCGGAATGATCATCGATTCATCCTGTTCGTTCACGTGATAAACAACGATTTCCCTGATTCTTCGTTTGATCCCGTTGGGGCTCACTTTGCATTCCAAGTGGATGCCGATGTCAATCGCTTCATAGATCAGATGCCGCATCGCCGTATCGGTCAGATGCAAACCTGGCATCATATGCAAGATGCGCTGGGGAATCTGCGCGGCGCTTTCAGCATGAATGGTACTCAGAAGATTCGCGCCGGTCGATACGCTCTGCATCAATGAAACAACTTCGACGCCGCGGACTTCCGAGACGCAAATCCAATCGGGGCGTTGGCGAAGACTGGTACGTATCGCACGGGGTACGTCGAAGTGTTCGGATATTTTCATCATGACATGGTCTTTATGCGGATACAGATCGCCATAGCGTAGTTCAAGCGTATCTTCAATCGTGATGACGCGTTGCGAAGGCGGGATGAACTGCATCATGTATTTTACCAGTTCGGTCTTGCCTGCTCCGGGTAATCCACTCACCAGAATATTCCGTTTACGCTGCACCGCATCTTTTAGAAACTGGATGACCCAAGCTTCGCAATAGCCCGATTTCAGGATTTCTTTATCGTTGAGTCGACAGGTCGCAGGTGTTTTGCGTAGTGACAGGCTCAACCCGTGGGGACAAACACTGGGATGGACCATACTGATACGCAGGTCGCCGAACTCCGCTTCGACGACAGGCGAAGATGTGTTAAACGGTAGGTTCACACGATTCGCCAGTTTGAAAGCAAGTTGATTCATGAATTCATGGGCCGTGAAGGGTTCCACCGTGAAACGGCCCTGTTTTAAATGGTCGATCCAACATTGGATCCCATTGTAATTGATGTCGGTGACTTTATCATCGTCCACAAACGGTTGTAGGATTCCAAAGTCCAACGGATTAATCATTGTGCTACCTCCACGATGGTTTCTTCGCTACGGACAATAATCGGAAAGAGACTTCCGCCGCTAACCGTAATACGGATGCGGATTGCCAAAGGATTCTCGTTGAGATCCATCAGATCGACCTTGGTCGAATACCCATCAATTAAGTCCGGTGTGATAAATTTTGTGAACAAGCCCAGGACTTGGGTTCGGCGCTGATCGATGGGCAATGCGGACACTTCAAGAATCGTTTCTTGCAGACCGCGTTTCAACAGTGTCCTTGTTTGGGAGTTGACTTGGTCGAAGAGGATGAAATAGACCATACCCAATCCGACTCCAAAGGTTAAGATTGAGAAAGCTGCCGCGAGGACGATGGATTTCATTGACTCACCTCGCTCTCTGTTATGGGGTGAGAGGATGGTTTCCTATTAAAAAAGCAAGATTTTCAATCTTGCTTAGAATGGAATATTGATGTTAGAGCGTTGTATATCTTTGAGTGTAAAACACCCTGTCATACGCATCGCGTCTTCCAGTTCAAAAATCAGTTGTTGAGCGTAGAGTTGTACCCCTTGCGCCAAACCGCCGATGGCCGCATGCGAGAACGGCCGGCCGATCAAGACACCGTCAGCCCCAAGCGCCAACGCTTTGAAGACATCATAGCCACTGCGATAACCCCCATCGGTCAACACCAAGGCCCTTTTCCCGATGAACACGACGATGTCTGATAGTACTTCGATCGTAGAGATACCATCGTCCATAACCCTTCCCCCGTGGTTAGAAACCACGATTGCGTCGGCTTTCGCCAAAATCGCGAGTTCAGCATCTTTAAGTGTCATGATACCTTTGATGATAAAGGGGCCTTTGACTTTGGAACGGATTTCCTGTAAATCCTTTAACGTCTTAAATGCAATCGGCGTCGGCGTATTCTTCAGGGCGATTAGTCCGGCTGCATCGACGTCCATCGCAATTGCTTTAGGATGCGTTTCCATTGCACGGCCGATTTTTTCGATAGTGATATCGTTGATCCATGGTTTAACGGTCGGTATCCCGAATCCGTTGTGTTTTTGAATCGTCTCTAACGGTTGATCGAAGAATTCGCTCTTGACGCCATCACCGAAGAAAGGCAATAACCCGGCCGCTTCGCAACCGGTCGCCAGTGCTTCCAGATAATCGGACTCTGAAACGGATGATCCGTAGTTGATCAATACGCCCGCGATAGGAGCGGCGAAGATCGGCGCTTTCAGTTTTGTTTTGAAGAATTCCGTACTACAGTCGACATTTTCGTCACTGTGCAGGACCCGCATGTTCAGGGTGATTTCTTTGAGTTTTGCGACATTGCGGACAAAGGTCTGCCCGCTGCCTTTTCCACCCGGACCCGGTGTCATACCACGACAGGCTTCCCCGTTGCATATACGGCACATCTTACAAATACTCATACGCGATTTCGCAGAATCTTTGACTTCATTGATATTCATCATTTACCTCCCTGTTACGACACTGAGTATACCATGCTTCAACAATGATACCTACCTTGAATTGAAGTACAGACTAAATCAACTCTTCACACTGAAATCCGTCTGACTATCATAGAAAAGAAAGGTTGTTTCCAACCTTTCAATCTATGCCGTTTGTTTTTTGAGTCCGACTTTCACCAGATAGATACTAAGGCAGATGATTCCAAATATAATACCGCCTGGATAGGAAATCGACATCGGAAGTTTGAATCCTTCAGCAGCCTGCAGAATATAGGTCACGCTGACACAACTCATGAAGGTTGCGGGAACGGTTGCGATCCAATGATTTGCGCCCATTCTCTTCAGATAAACCGCTCCTGCCCATAAGGCAAACATGGCTAATGTCTGGTTTGACCAGGCAAAGTAACGCCAGATCACATTATAATCGAGGAAAGTGATCATATAACCGATGGCCAGCAGAGGAACGGCTAGCATCAGACGATTTTTCATCGGCTTCTGATCGAATTTGAACCAATCGCCTAACGTTAAGCGCGCTGAGCGGAACGCAGTATCGCCGGAAGTAATCGGACAAGCGATAACGCCGAGCATGGCGATTACGCCACCGATCGGACCCAACAATGAGAAGGTGATGTTATAGACGACACCGGCTGCGCCACCGAAATCTTTGATGGCAACGGCTAGTCCACCGGTTGTTTGATAGAACGCAACGCCGGCAGCTGCCCAAATCAATGCGATGACGCCTTCTGTAATCATTGCCCCGTAGAAAATGTCACGGCCTTGTTTTTCGGATGTCATGCAACGTGCCATCATTGGCGACTGGGTTGCATGGAAACCGGAAACAGCTCCGCAAGCGACGGTGATGAACATCAGCGGCCAAATCGGTGCTCCGGCCGGATGCAGATTCGCAAACGAAACTTCAGGAATTTGATAGCCTTGAAGCAAGATACCGCCGGCAACGCCGACCGCCATGACGATCAAAGCGATACCGAATAAAGGATAGATTTTTCCGATCAGTTTATCGATTGGAAGAACAGTTGCCGCAAAATAGTAGATCATGACAACGATCAGCCAAAACCGTACATCCATTACGCTTGGTGTAAGTTTCGCCAACAGACCGGCCGGACCGACCATAAAGACGACGCCGACCAAGACAAGCAGGATCACGGAGAATACACGCATGACTTGCTTCATTCCATCACCGAGGTAAATCCCCACGATTTCGGAAATGCTGGCTCCGTTATGACGAATCGACATCATGCCGGAAAGATAATCATGGACGCCTCCGGCGAAAATTGAACCGCCGACGATCCAGAAGAAGACGACTGGTCCCCATAAAGCACCGGAGATGGCTCCGAAAATCGGACCAAGACCAGCGATATTCAAGAGTTGAATTAAGAAGATTCTCCATTTTTTCATTGGAACATAGTCGATACCGTCATTGACAAGTACCGCTGGTGTCACGCGATCGTCCGGTTTAAACGCTCTTTCTACGAATTTTCCGTAGAAGTAGTAACCGGCGAACAGGCACGCTAATGCGATAAAGAAACTGTACATAGTTTTCCATTCCTCCTTTTAATAAGCAAAGTGTAACAAAAACCCAAATGCAATCGCTTACATATGGGTTGAAGTGCTCAGTTTCGAGAGTGAGTTGAGAGTTATAGGTCTTAGAAATCAAAGATCCCGCGTAGGATGGCGATTTTTTGGCGGCTCACCGGAATGACGTCGCCGATATTGTTGGCTAACTTCACGCCATAGGTATTGTTGAACCAAGGAATGATTTCCGCGACATGATTCAGATTGATGATGTAGCCGCGCTGCACCCGTAAGAACCCGCAGGCAATCAAGCGTTTCTCCATCGTATCCAAGGATTGACTGGTCGACAGTTCCCCGTTTTTTGTGATCAGCAAGGTCTGCCGATCGCTGCTTTTCAGAAAGTAGATATCGTTGATGTTGACGACAACCGCTTTTTCCCCCATCCAGACCGACAGTTTATCAGCCGGACAAATCGGTAATAGTGCTTTGGTTTGCGACGGCGTAAAGCGTCCGAGCGCGCGAGCGATGTCTTCGCTACGGAACGGTTTCAGGATATAATCGATCGCTTTGAGCGCAAATGCATCGATGGCATACTTGTCATAGGCGGTTGCGAATACGATGGGAAGATCAGGTTTAAGCAGGCGGATTTTTTTCGCTAAAATGACGCCTGAACTTTCGCTCAGCCGGACATCTAAAAACGCACCGTCAAACTCCATGTTCGATATCATTTCAAGGGCGCTCTCTTCCCCGTCCGCTTCAAATACGACAGCGCTAGGGTCGACTTCTTTGATGCGGAATTTCAATTCGCTGCGGGCGATGCGTTCATCATCGACAACGAGAAGTTTCATGCGGTTAATCCGCCTTTCGGTAGAAACATCTTAATGCTTGTTCCATGATCGGGCAACCGCTGGATTTCCAATCCGGGATTGTTGGGGTAGATGCTTTTCAACCGCTGATGGATATTGGCCAAACCGATTTTCCCTTTATCCGCATTGCCTTGGTAAAAGATATCGATTTTCTCCTGTGATATCCCGCAACCATTGTCGTTGACCATGATGGTCAGTCCGTTGCGGCTCTCCTCGATCGTTACATCGATCAAGAGCTGATTTTTGGTCATGCCGTGTTTAATCGAGTTTTCGATCAACGGTTGGATGACAAAGTTAGGTACGCGCCAGCGCAGGGTCGGCAGGCAGTGGATACGCACGCATAAGTGCTCTTCAAAACGTGCTTTTTCGATTTCTACATAAGAGAGGACTTGTTCAATTTCGTTTTGGATATCGACCCATTCGGTATGCGTAGACAAAGTGTTGCGGAAATAGGCCGACAGCGACAACAACAGTGTACGCGCACGTTCAGGATTCTCACGCGTATAGGCACTGATGGTATTGAGGGCATTGAAGAGAAAATGCGGATTGATCTGCGATTGCAGGGCACGTAATTCTGCTTTCTGTAATAATTTGCCTTGATTATCCATTTCGGCTAAAGCAAGTTGCGAGGAAAACAAGCGAGATAATCCGTTGATGAATCCCAGATCCGGTCCGATATTATCTTTAAATCGGTTATCGCAGATAATCATCATTCCGATACACTCTTCATTATGCAGAATCGGCGCAAACATCATGCGTTTCGCATAACTTTCCAATCCGAAATGAGCGACGTCTTTTTCAGAAAGTATGATGCTTATTTTTCGCTCGTTAACCCGCTTATAGATGAGATGGAAGCAACGTTCAAACGATGGATTCTCAGCTACTTCCGTACCTGCACTCGCAATCACACTCATATTATCGGTGATCATAACGCAAGTACAGTCGATGTTCTTTAAAATGATGCTGCAGGCAGCATTCATACTTTCAACGTCATGCATGCCTTTGCGAAGAAATGGCAGACATAGATCGGCAATCTCGAATGCCAGTTTCAAATGTCGGGCATTCTGACGGTCCAGTGTTTCCTTTACGCTAAAGATGCCGCTGATGAAAATGACAACGCCGATTGAATTCAAGAATACCATCGGAATCGAAATGACTTTGACTAGTTCGACTGCATCTGAAAAAGGCCGCGCTATCATTAGAATGACCAACATCTGGATGATTTCAGCCATAAAGGTCCCTAAAAAGATCAGGTAATATTTTTTCTTGGAGGAACGTATCACGCGATACATCAGGCCACCGATGATACCCTCAATGATTGTAGATATGGCACAGGAGATCGCGGTGAACCCGTTAATGTCGATTGCCCAGCGATGCAGACCTGCGATCAAACCGGAAAACAGGCCGACCCAAGGTCCGCCCAGGATTCCGCCGGTAATGACGCCGATGACACGCGTATTGACGATAGCGCCATTGATACGAATACCGGTATAGGTCGATAGGATGCCGATTCCGCCGAAGACCGCAGACAGGACCAGAATATCGGTCCACTTCTTCTTGTGATCGAAAACCGTTCTGCGGAAACGCGCAAATCGAGGTAAAACATATCCGATAATCATCAGAATTGCAATATTTACGATGATATTATTCAGAATGTTCTGTAACATGTTGTCTCCTTTGAAGTCATACGAATAATCGATTTAGAATGGAATTAACGCAAATTAGGAAAAAAAGATATAGGGATTTCCTATATCTTCTCTTTATGCGTTTTGTGCGACGGGCGTGACACTGATGTCTTCCCCGGTTGTCAGATAAGCATCGATGCGCTCACGCTGCGCAGGTTTCGAAGGTTTGCAACTTGCCGATTGAGCTTTCTTGTCCAATAAAGCTTGAGCCATCCCGGCACAACCAGGATAACCGCAGGCTCCGCAATTCAATCCCGGCAACATCCCGGTTACGATTTCCAAACGATTGTCGACTTCGACGGTAAAATAGATCCCCGCGACGCCCAAGAGTAAACCGAGTAGTCCGCCGACTACACTCATCATGATAATTGCGTTAATCATACTTGTTTCTCCTCCTTGTATTGTTGCGTAGGATGGCTTCCGCACGATGAAGTAATGCAGGAGTTACATCCGGCTCGTAAATCTTCGCACCCGGCAGGAACCGGTGTTTTATGGTTGAAGTAATAGGCGACGGCGTAGAGTCCACCCAACGCCGCAAGATACAGAATGGGGACGATCACTTAGACAAGTCCTGCCAATCCGCTGAATGCCAGCGCCATGATGGCAGCCAGAACCAGCGCGATTGCGTTACCGCGGAAAGGCTTCGGGGTCGTCGCGATATCCAAGCGTTCGCGTATGGTCGAGAAAATGAATAGCATCAGCGCGAAGCCCGCCGGAACGGCGATGGAGTAGACGATCATTTCGATGAAATTGAATTTGTTGGTGATGTTCTGCAGGGTGACGTACAGAACGACGCAGTTGGTCGTAATCAGAGGCAAATAGATGCCCAAGGATTTATACAGGGCGTTTGAATATTTCTTTAGGAACATTTCGACGAATTGCACAAACGCCGCGATGACCAGGATGAAGGTGATCAGATCCATATATTCGAGTTTGAGTGGAACCAACACTTGATAATAGAGCAGCCATGTAAAGATCGAAGCGCCTAGGATGACGAAGATAACGGCCAAGCCCATCCCGATAGCGGAACTACGTTGGCGGGAAACACCTAAGAACGGACACATCCCCAAGAACTTCGTCAAAATGATGTTATTGATGAGGAATGCCGTCATGAAGAGGGCGAATAGTTTATCCATTGTTACTTAGCCTCCTTATTTTCACGCGCTTTGACATGGTCGCCATAAGCCACGACGGCCGCTGCCAAGAGAGCGAAGGTCAGGAATGCCCCGACCGGCTGGCTGAACATACTGATATTAAATTCGGCGGGAATCAATTTGATGCTGAAGATCGTAGCGGCACTGAAGGGGTTGACCATGGTGATCATTCCGGTCGCAACGACTTCACGGATCAGCGACATGACAACCAAGCCTAAAGTATAGGCGATGCCCATCGCAATGCCGTCCCAAGCAGAAGCCAGGACGCCGTTCTTGGAAGCGAATGCTTCCGCACGACCCAAGATGATGCAGTTTACCACAATCAGCGGAATAAAGACGCCAAGTGCGATATCGATCGACGGCGCATAGGCACGAATCAACAGTTCAACGGCTTTCACTAAGGTAGCGATGACCACGATGTAGACCGGGATACGGATTTCATCCGGTGTAATCTTGCGAATTGCCGAAATCACGATGTTGGAAACGGTCAGAATGATGATGACGGAGAAGCCCATCCCCAATGCATTGTTTAAATTGATGGTGATCGCGAGGGTGGAACAGATACCCAGAAATAAACCGAAGACAGGATTATCCAATATCAGACTCGTGAGGAATTTTTTGAATTTCATGTTGTCCTCCTATTTCCCGATGACCGCACGCAAAGCGCGGGCCGCACTGGTTGACGAATAGGTCGCGCCACTCACGACATCGACCGATGCATTCGCATCACTCAGTGATAATCCGATGAACTGATCCAAGAAAGTTTTTGAGTTTGTTTTGTCTCCGATATTCTTGGTATCGCTGAACGTTTCATACGCTACACTAACCACCGTTTTTGTGGTCGTGTCAATTTTGATGACAAAGATATTGGGGCTTCCGCCTTCTTCCCCTTTAATCGCATCATAACCTTTGGAAGATACGCGGTAAGTTGTGATGTTTGCTGCGGCAACTTTGTCGATAATGTTAGCCGGATTAGAAGCGGTTTCAGGTGACAAAATCAACAACGGTGCACCCAAAGTGATCACGGGTTCGTTGGGAATCGGTGTCGATGTGCCATCGTCTTTAATGCCTTTGAGTTTATTGAAATGGGCTTTGGCAGCATTAATACCGCTAACCGCAGCAGCCGATGATATGGTTGCGCCGGATAAGGTCGCAATGGCATCGGTGCTCTTCTTACCAGTGACACCGCCTGAGAATTCCACATCTTTGACGCGCATCCCAATGCCTGGCGTATCGTTGATGTAAGTGACTTTGAATCCGGTGATTTTGGCATCGTCTGCGATCGCAACGATGAATGTGATGACATCTTTATAGCCTTGGACTTTAACGTTGTAGGCATAACCCGCGCCTTTGGCTTCATAAACGTTGACGATCAAACCGGTCGAATCCTCGAACTTCAATTCGGCGAATTCGGTAGCGGAAGGATAGAATTCCTTCAGAGTCGCTTTGACAGTTGAGATGGCGCGCTCGTTGATGATCGGGGCGGTGATCGAATTGACCCCTGCCAAAATGGCTCCCGCCAACGCGCTGGTCAGCGCCAGAAACAATGCCAGATATAGTGCTTTTTTCATCGTGCCCTCCTATTTGGCCGCGACGGCAGTGATCGCCGCCCGGACTCCTCGGGCTGTGGAAACGGACGTGTACGTCGCTCCACTGACAACATCGACTTTCGCAGCCGCATCGACGATCGACAGACCGGCGAACTGTTTCAGGAAGGTCTCGTTGTTTGCTTTGTCTCCGATTCCCTTGGTATCGCTAAAGGTCGCAAATGCAACGCTCACGACTTGTTTCTTGACGGTATCGATTTGAATCGTAAAGATGTTGGGACCGCCTTCCCCTTCTTTGACTGCATAACCTGCCGACAAAACGGTAAAGGTTGTGAAATCCCCGGCTGCGACTTTACTGTCGACAACAGCGGGCGTCAGTGCGGTTTCCGGTGAGATAATCAACACCGGTCTGCCTAAGGTAACGACCGGTTTATCAGGGATAACGACCGGTGCTTTATAACTCATGGCGAACGTGACGCCGGAAACCATCAAGATTCCGATGAGCGCCAACGATGACGCAGAGATAACATATTTTTTAACATTCTTGATCTGCCAACCGTCCGTCAATAACTCGATGGAAGGTGTCATCATGTTCATCAATAAGATAGAATATAATACGCCTTCCGGCAAATTCGATTTAACCCGGATTAAGATGGTCAGAATACCGCAACCGATGGCGAAAATGATGCGTCCGGTGGCGGAAGTAGGATTGGTGACGGGATCGGTTGCCATGAAGACGGCACCGAACATCAATCCGCCGGTTGCTAAATGGAACAGAGGATACCACGCCCCCATGCCTTTAAATACGGCGATGATGCTGGCAAGCACGAAGACCGTACCGACATAGAAAACAGGTACGCGCCAGTCGATGACTTTACGCCAAACAAGGATAATCGCAACGATTAGGATCAGAAGTTTGGACGTTTCGCCCAACGAACCGGGATAGAATCCCACAAACAGATTCGTCAGTCCACCGAATTTACCTAAGAACGCGGTGACCGCTTCCGGTTTATCGATCATCCAGCCTAACGACTTAATGACAGTGGTCGGTGTAGCTGCGGTTGTGATATCCACCGCGGCTTTACCTGCAAACGAAGCGAAGATAACGGCGCGCCCAGCAGCCGCCGGATTGAAGATGTTCTGGCCGAATCCGCCAAACAGCAGTTTTCCGAAGAAAATTGCGAAGAATGTGGCGAACCCGAGAGCGAAATACGTGGTCGTGATCGGAACCATCAACGTAAGGATGATGGCGGTAACCCACGGGAAGGAACCCAATAGGAATGTACCAATATTCTTTTTAACGAAGAAACACCACGCTGCTTCAGTTGCGAAGGCTACGATCAACGATACAGCCATCAAAATGATGGCATGTATACCATAAGCACTGCCGTATGAAGTGAAATAATAATAGAGGGCAAAAGCATAAATGACAGCCAATCCTAAAGTCAGCTCGCGCATAATCCTACCGGTGCTCAATTGATCACGATAGTTCGGAGATACACGGAATGAGAATTTCATGTTTGTTCCCCCTTATTTCTTTCTCAACTGAAGGATGCGTTTAGCACGGCGAACCCCTTCGGCGACATCCAACTTGGACGGACAGACAAAGGTACAAAGACCACATTCGATACATTGTTCCGCATGCAGACGTTCAATCATATCACCGTCTTTGGCTTCTTCGGCGTTATTGATGCGCACCGGTAGAATCCCTGCAGGACACATATCGTTGCAACGACCGCAGCGCAGACAAGCAATTGAAGTGACTTTTTCATTTTTCATGATGGTTACGGCATTCCCGTAGGGGGTAACGACGAACTGGTCGCTCGGAATGGTTTTACCCATCATCGGACCGCCGGCGATTAACAATACATCTTCACCGACATATCCGCCCAAAGCAGCGACGATTTCACTTGTTTTAACGCCGACCGGCACGCTGACGTTGGCCGGATTCAAAATTCCGGTTCCGCTGATCGTAATCATTTTTTCAGTGATCGGCATGCCGGTACGGATTGCTTTCGCAAACGCGATAGCTGTTGTCGCGTTATTGCAGATCGCGCCGATTTCAGACGGCAGACGATCATAGCGTTTCTTCATTAACTGCCAAACTAAGGTACGTTCCCAACCCATCGGGTAAACATCCGGGACTTCTTTGACTTTTATGTCGTTGATACCGGCAATCGCGGCTTTTATTTTGGCAATCAGTTCTTTTTTCGGCGATTTAATGGCGATCCAGGCTTCTTTCGCAGTGCTAAGTTTCAGCATCGCTTTTGTACCTAACACTAAATCATCGATATTGTCGGATATCATACGGTAATCTGCAGTGATATACGGTTCGCACTCGACTGCGTTGATAATCAAAGTTGAAATCCCTTTGGGATTCTTGTACTTGATATAGGTAGGAAATCCCGCTCCGCCGCAACCGACGATACCGGCGTTCATCATAAAATCAACCAACTCTTCGCGGGTCGCTTTTACATAATCGATCGGCTCAAATGACTGAATCGTCTCGTATTTACCATCATTTTCAATGACTAAATGTTCCAACGGTTTCAAAACGGCATGCATGATCGTTTGTTTCCCAACGACCGTACCTGATACAGACGAGAAAAACGGGACGATCATCCCATCGACGCGGCGCGCAATCAGCGTTCCGACTTTTACTTTGTCACCCTCGTTGACGAGGACCTCAATATTCGTGGAGAACATGCTCATCAGAGGAATATATACGAATTTGCCCGCATTCACGCGGACGACATCACGATGATCACTCAGATTTTTATGTCCTTCAAGATGCTTGCGCATCGATCCTATCCATAATGACATAGATTACCTTGCCCTTTCCTACGCAACCTCAACCAAAACACTTTGGCCAAGTTCCTGAACTATTATAGCATATTATCTAAAAGCAAGTACATTGCTCAAGTCAAATGTATTAACTTTCAAAGATTGTATGTTATAATAATGCGCGGTGATAACATGTACAAGAAAGCACTTATATTTCTCTTGGTTTTATCCGTTTTATCAGGATGCAAAAAAGCTGAAACCATGACCAAATTCTCAAATCAAACGATCGAAGCTGGTTTTGATACGATCATTACCCTGGTCGGATACACGAAAAACAAAACGACATTCGACGCTTACTTCGAAACCACAAAAAAAGAGTTCACAAAATACAATGCGTTGTTCGACCGCTATAAAGATTATCCGGGCGTCGTCAACATCAAATCCATCAACGATAATGCGGGGATCGCTCCGATCGTCGTTGATCAATCGATCATCGACATGCTGATGCTGGCCAAAGAATGGTATATCCCTTCCGGCAAGACCTTCAACATTACGATGGGGGCCGTCTTCGAAGTCTGGCACAACTATCGGGCTAACGGAATGATTGACAATACCAACGGGAAAGGTGGAGCTGTTCCGACCCTTGCTGAACTGAAAGCCGCCGACAAATTCTCCGGATGGGATAAAATCGTAATCGATACTGCCGCTAAAACGGTGTTCATTACCACGAAAGGTTCAAGCATCGATGTCGGTGGTATCGCGAAAGGGTATGCAACCGAACTCGTCGCGAAAACACTGGAAAAAGACGGATTGAAATCGGGCATTGTCAATGCCGGTGGAAATGTTAAACTAATCGGTTCTAAACCCGACAAAGCACCTTGGGCGGTCGGCATCCAATCGCCCGACATGGCCGACAGTGATTCCCTGGATACCCTCTATGCGACCACATCGATGGCCGTTGTCACTTCGGGTGATTATCAGCGATATTATGAAGGTGTTGATGGGATAATCTATCATCACATCATCGACCCTGCCACTTTATTACCGGCGCGTGAAAGCCGCGCGGTCACTTTATTGGTTTCCGATTCCGGTTTAGCCGACACGTTAGCGAAACCCTTGTTCATCCTTCCTTATAAAGAAGCGTTAGCCTTCCTTGAAAAATTCAACAAAGATCATCCGGACGAATTCCTAGGAGCCGTTTGGGTCTATGACCTAGGCAAACAACCAGCCGGAGCGAGTGGAACGAACGTTGGAAAATTCACCTTGGTCCATTCAGAAAATATCAAACAATTCTCTAGACTCTTCAAAAAATGAAATGCAAGTTTCACTTTTTTAGTATGAAAAGGTGCCGGTTATTTCCCGGCACCTCTGTTTACTTCTTACCTAACAATCTAAACATATTCTTCTTATAAACTTCGACCCCCGGTTGATTGAAGGGATTGACACCTAAAAGATATACCGACATCGCACAAGCCGTGAAGAAGAACTGGGTCATATAACCAAAGGTATAGGCCGAAGTATCTTCCACCGTAATGATCAGATTGGGGACATTGCCTGTATCGTGATGCGCTTCCAATGTACCAAGACAGGCTTTCTTATTGACTTCGTCCATCGTTTTTCCAGCGAGATAATTCATATGGTCAAGATCATCAGGATCGCTTGGGAACACGAGATCCAACATCGGTTTGTCGACCAGAAACAAGGTTTCAAACAAGCATTTACCGCCGTCTTGGATGAATTGGCCCATTGAGTGTAGATCGGTCGTAAAATTAACGCTGGCCGGTAATAATCCTTTGCTTTCTTTGCCTTCCGATTCGCCGAACAATTGCTTCCACCATTCCGCCACCATACTGAGTTGGGTTTCATAGGTGACGAACATTTCGGCGGTTTTTCCCGTTGCTTCCTGGATTCTACGGCAGACCGCATATTGATAGGCCGGATTAGTGAGTAGATCAGGATTGTCGAAGTCTTTGGATGCCTGCAAAGCTCCGGCCATGAGTGCATCGGTGTCGATGCCTGCCACCGCGATCGGCAGCAGACCGACCGAAGTCAGGACGGAATATCGTCCGCCGATATCATCGGGGATCGTCAGGGTTGCGTACCCTTCTTTATCCGCAAGTTCCTTTAAGGTTCCGCGGGCTTTATCGGTTGTTGCGATGATTCTGTGTTTCGCTTCTTCTTTGCCATATTTCTTTTCAATGAACTGTTTCAGGATGCGAAAGGCCATCGCGGTTTCGGTGGTCGTGCCGGATTTCGAAATGACATTGACAACGACGCTCTTGTCTTTGATTTTCTCCATCAGTTGGGCGACATACGGAGCCGAAAACGTGTTTCCCATGAATAGGATTTCAACCGAGCGGTGGGGAAAGATACCTTGGATCATTTCGATGGCGGCACGTGACCCCAAATAGGATCCGCCGATACCGCAAACGATGAAGACTTCGGCTTTTTCCTGAACTTCCTTAGCTAATTTCTTAACCAATGCATATTCCTTTTTATCAAAAGAAGTTGGCCAGTCTCTCCATCCCAAGAAATCGTTTCCCGCTCCGGTCTTGTGTACGAGCGAATCGTGGATTACAGCGACTTTTTTCGAATAATCGGATAGATTGTCGCAGTGGGCATAGGTCATGTCGAATTTAATCATGTTTGATCTCCTTTTTCCCGGTTTCGATCCAACCCTCAAGCTTTTCAGCCAGGGATGTGAAGCCTATTTTTGCGGTGGGGATGCGACTCGCGCTTCCCATATGCTTTCTTTCTTTACGTAAGGTTTGCGGATTGAGTGCTTTCAGGGAAAGACGCATCTGTCTGGTCTTCTCGTCGATTTCCAGTATTTTGACTTTAATTTTGTCGCCAATGTTGACGAATAACGTAACGTCGCGGACAAAGCCGTCCGAAAGTTCCGAAATATGGACCAATCCCGCGTTTTCAGCGTCGATTGACACGAAGGCGCCATAGGATTGAACCCCAGTAACAGTGCCTTCCACGGTCTGTCCAATACGGTATTTCATATGTTTTCCTCCGACGGTGTTATTATAACATGGTGTATTTTTTTATGGTATAATGTTTCACGAGGTGAAGATATGTTAGGAAATATGTATCCGTTTTGGGCGGCAGTCGTCGCAAATCTGGTCGCTCAGGCATTGAAACCGATACTTGTGTATCTCCATCTTCGCGAATGGAAACCATCCTTGGCCACGGACAGCGGCGGTTTTCCGAGTTCCCATACCTCGACCATGACAGCGTTATGTCTGGCGGTCGGGATTCAGGATCGATTCGCGTCGACGTCGTTCGCGATTACGTTGATATTCGGCTTTATTGTCGCTTATGACGCAGCCAACGTAAGATACTACGCAGGACAAAACATTCAGATTACGCAGCAACTGATCAAGGATATTCAGATTCTGACCCAAACCAAACTGGATGATCCGATCTATCTGCTGAAAGTCAAAGAAGTATTGGGTCACAAATGGATTGAAGTCATTGGAGGCGTGGCGGTCGGATTGACCATCGCTGGCCTGATGAGCTTCATGCGATAAGGAAAAACCATGGAAACGGAAAAAGAATATACACTGGAAGAACAAATCATCGATGTCATCGAAAAGATTCGGCCCTATCTTCAAAGGGATGGCGGCGACGTTGAATTCGTCCGTTTGGAAGAAAACGGGAAAGTCGTCGTGCGTGTGTTTGGAGCCTGCATCGGATGCAGCGCCATCGACAGCACGATCAAACTTGGCGTCGAAGCCCTTTTGTTGGATGAAGTTGTCGGTGTCACAGAAGTTGTCGTAGAAGACTAAACGCGGGAAACCGCGTTTTTTTGTAAATTATAGATTTAACCACCGTTATCTTTATTACACATAAGTACAATTTTGACAAACCAATATGAACGGTTTGATTTTTCTCTACTCATAATGAATCGCTGTTAGTACGGGTGTCCGTGAGGCACGAATAGCGGGCAGTAAAGCGGCTAGTTGGGATGTTCCCAATGCGACTACCACGCTAAGCCACATCGCCCTCAGAGGCAAAATGAATTTAAGGTCATACCCGGACATGGCACCCATAGCTGACAAGAAGATGCGCGTCAATAGAACACCAAATACTAGACCAAGTATTCCACCGATAATCCCTAGAAGTCCGGCTTCGGCGAGAATCATGCGAATGACTTGAAAACGCGTCATGCCCATGCTTCTCAACATCCCGATTTCGCGGGTTCGTTCGGCGACGCTCATCGAGAGGGTGTTCATCACACCTAAGGCAGCCACCATGACCGCGAGAATGCCAATGACATCGAACATACTGAACGCTTGACGCATCAATCGGTCCGCCCGTTCCCGAATAGAACCATTCGACTCAATGATCAACTGATAGTTCGACTGATACTGATCTTTGATTTGTTGAATCACCTCTGTTGCGCTAGCGGCTTTTACTGCTTTCACAAAGAAAGTGCTGACATCATTAACCCCAAAGAACTCTCTCATATCGGACCAGTTTCCGGTTACCACTAAACCTTGATTATAGAAATCGAGAATTACTCCAGCGACCTTAAATTCCTGTTCGTTTTTCAACGTCTTGATTTTCAAAAAATCACCTGGCTGAATTCCATATTTCTCCGAAATCACGCTGGAGACGAAAACGCTTCCGCCTCGATTGAATTCTTTCATCGTCGCATCGACTTGAATGGTCGAATCGCTGAAAATAAAACGGGTAACGGCCGTATAAGATGCAGGGTCCACTGCCATGAAGCTGATTTTCTCTTCTGCGCCTTCCCTCATCCAACCGACTTCAATATATCGGACCGGGGCCGCCGTTTCGACACTTGGCAGAGATTCCAATTTTTCTTTCAAATCATATGTCAGCGGAACTGCGGCCCCCACGAAAACATCGCCAGCGATATAAGCATCCATCCATGCGAATAAATCAGCGGTAAAAGACGCCGTCATTCCCTGGGTAACAACGATCATGGAGACTCCGATCAGTAGGGCCGCGCAAGTAAGCATCGTGCGTTTACGTGCCCTGTCCAGGTTGCGTGATCCGATCTCGCCCAGTTGACCGAAAATCAAAAGGAAAGGTAACCGGGTCAAAAATTGCCAGAATTTCAAGGTCACAGGGATAATCAACATCGCTCCGAAGAAAAGTGCGAAGACAGTCACGGTCCCTAATCGAAATTGAATATCGTAAGGGAAAGGATTCCAAATCAGGACGCCTGCAGAGAGGATCAGTAAGACGATCCCCAGTATCCAACCATAGGTGATCAGCCAGCCATCATCCTGTTTGCCTCGAAGACGGAGAGCTTCCAAAGGGGATATCTTTCCGGCTTGATAGGCAGGCAAAAAAGCAGCCAATAATGTCACTACGATGCCGATCGCCATGCTTCCGACCAGAATACCTGGTTGGATTTCACCGGCATTCAATGTTTGACCAAGAATTTGCGACATCAGTGCCATCAGACCCTGCGACATCGCAATCCCCAGTCCGGCTCCGGCGATCGCACCTAAGCAACCAAGGATAAGTCCTTCATAGATGACCTGGCTAGTGATCTGACGACGTGTCATTCCCACGGAACGCAAGAGACCCAGTTCCCGTGTCCGTTCCACTACAGTCATGGAGAAAGCGTTATAGATAAGGAAAGACCCGACAAAGAGTGCGATACCCGCCATGAAATTCAATCCGATCTGATAACCACTCAGCATCTGTGCCATTCGATCTCCTTGGCTAGCCGGATAGACGACGGTATATTCTTCGCCAATTGCTGCGGTTAGAGAAATGCGAAGGTTATTTAGGAATGCCGGATCTCCGTTGGTGGAATCCGCAACGATATCGATC
>JBBQGS010000014.1:0-19967 GCA_038323255.1 Erysipelotrichales bacterium
GCTGTCGATGAACAGTTCGAAACGGTCGGTGAAACGGGGATCGCTAGCGTTCTTTTTGGCTAGGGGCGAGATTTCAATCGGATGTCCATAGACGAACGTAGGCTGTTGTAAGGTCTTCTCGGCAAATTCCTCAAAGAATAAGTTCACGATGTGACCGAATGATTGCTGGTGCTTGGCAACGACGATATGATGAGCTTTGGCTAGTTCCAGTGCTTCTTCCAGTGATTTCACGGTATAGAAGTCGACTCCGCAGGCATCCTTGATTGCATCGACCATATGGATACGGCGATAGGGACCTTTCAGTTCGATGGTTTTTTCACCCCAGGGAACCGCGGTGAATCCTAAAGTTTCCATGGCAACGGATTCGAAACAGTTTTCAACCGTCTCCATCATGCCCAACATATCCGAATAGGCGATATACGCTTCAACTGTGGTGAATTCGGGATTATGCCGGGTACTCATACCTTCGTTGCGGAATAGTCTCCCGATTTCATAGACACCTTCCATGCCGCCTACGATTAGACGCTTCAGGGGCAATTCGGTGGCGATACGCAGGTAGAAGTCCATGTCCAGGGTATTGTGATGTGTGGTGAAAGGACGTGCCGCTGCACCCCCCAGAATCGGTTGCAGAACAGGTGTCTCGACTTCGATCAAACCGATGCCGTCGAAATAATGTTGGATGGCGCGGATGATGCGCGGACGAAGCATGGCGATCTTGCGTGAGTTCTCATTGACGATCAAATCGACATAACGCCTGCGATACCGTTCTTCCACATCAGCCAACCCGTGGAATTTATCCGGTAATGGACGCAGCGCCTTGGTTAAATGGGTGTATTTATGCGCTTTGATGGAGAGTTCTCCGTGGTTGGTACGAAAGATCGTCCCGTCGATGCCGACGATGTCCCCAAGGTCGGCATTCAGGAAGAGAGTGTACTCTTCTTCACTGAGTGTATCCTTGCGTAGGTAGACTTGAATCTGTCCGTCACGGTCCATGATATGCATGAATCCGGCTTTTCCCATGTCGCGTTTTGTCATGATGCGACCGGCGATGATGGCGGATACATTCAGTTCTACGAGTTCTTCTTTGGTTTTATCACCGAACATCTCAAAGATGTCTTTACTGTGGAAGGTCGGTTTAAATGCGCTCCCATAGGGATCAATCCCCATGGCTGCGAGGTCTTCGGCTTTTTTGCGGCGGACAAGTTCCTGTTCGCTGAATTCGATTTCGTTCATGTTAGTCATCCTTTTCCAAGAACGTCCACACGTCGTTGACGAGGGCGTTCTCATAATCCTTCACTATTCTATCAAATTGTACGTATTCCGTCATCTGTGAAATCAAGTTCTTGACCGCATGGCTGCGCGGAAGACCGGCCAGATACCAGGCAAAATGTCCACGCATCTCTTTCATGGCAATATTTTCACCCTTTAATGCAATTAATCTGAGGCAGTGTTTGCGTGCCGTATCGAACTTATGGGTCAGTGTGATAAGACCGGTTAATTCTCTGCCTTCAAGGCCTGCGACCAGTTCTTCGATCAGCCAGGGATTCCCGAGGATTCCCCTGCCGACCATGATGGCATCGACCTTCGTCTTCTTTAACATTTCTTGAGCGCTACCGATATCGGTGATATCCCCGTTACCTATGACCGGAATGGATACCGCGGCTTTCACTCTGGCAATCTCATCCAGATTCACTTGCCCTCCGTACATAGCGGCGCGAGTGCGCCCGTGCACAGCGATTGCGCTGGCGCCGGCGGCTTCGAGTCGCTTGGCGAATTCCGGTGCAGTGAGATGTTGGTTATCCCATCCGATACGTATCTTGACAGTCACCGGTTTTTTCACGGCATGCACAATGGCCCGAACGATGTCTTCAGCGCGTTGTGGATCCTTCATCAAGGAAGCCCCCCCGGAACCTTTGATGATTTTGGGTACAGGGCAGCCCATATTGATGTCGATGATATCGCAGTCACTCATCGTATCGAGATAGATCGCGGCTTGGACCATCGAATCAATGTCTTCGCCGAATAATTGCAAAGCGATGGGATGTTCGGTTGGTTCCACTTTGCACATTTCCAAGGTTTTTTTGTTTCTGTAGACGATTGCTTTATCGCTGATCATCTCGCTATAGACCAGACCGGCGCCGAATTCTTTGGCGATCGTGCGAAAAGCCGGATTGGAGATACCGGCCAAGGGCGCGATGACAACTTGATTAGCGATCGTCAGATCACGGATCTTCCAGGATGACATGCTTATGATCTCTTCAGAGCGGAAAGTTCCGCTTCTGCGAAAGCGTAGGATGTATTACAGAAATGGCAGGTAATCTCGCATCCGTGGTCCTCGTTGATCATCGCATCGAGCTCTTCTTGTTCAAGAGTTTTCAAGGCATCTGCCATACGATCTTTACTACAGGTGCAGGCAAAACGTAAAGGATGGCTATCTAGGATTTTCGTGTCCTCGAAAAGTTGTAATGCGATGGTTTCCGGGGTAAGACCTTCGGCAATCAAAGTAGAAATAGGGCGCAGATTCGCGACCGCCTGTTCGGCTGCTTTGATGTCTGCTTCGGAAGCCTCGGGCATCATTTGGATCATAAGGGCTCCCGATGCTTTTACATTTCCGTCTTTTTCCACTAAAACACCGAGTGAAACGGCGGACGGCGTTTGTTCACTGAGGGTAAAGTAATACGCGAAATCTTCGGCGATTTCGCCCGTCTGCAGTTCGACGGTACCGGTGAAATCACTACGCAGGCTCATATCGCGAATGACTCTAAGCGCTCCGTCATGTCCGACAGCGCGTCCGACATCGAGTTTACCGGTGATGGGATTGATGAAGTGCACTTCGGGATTCGCAACGAATCCGCGGATTTCCCCTTTTCCGTTGGCATCGACCATGATGGTTCCCAACGGGCCGCCTCCGTTGATCGTGATCGTGACTTTCTCGTCATTGCCTTTAAGAAACGCAGCCAAAAGAGCGCCTGCACTCATTGTTCTGCCGAGTGCCGCGGCTGCGGTAGGATAGCACTGATGTCGACTGGATGCTTCACGCACAAGTTCACTCGTATCCGCAACGAAAATCCGAATGGCGCCGTTGCGCGCCAATGCTTTGAGAATGGTATCCATTTCTTCCTCCGTATATGTCGCAAAACACCCCTTGTGAGGGGTGTTGCGATTAAACTTGAACCGGTTCCAAGACTGCTTTCGCGAGATGCTCCGTAACGGGACGACCCTCCACGATATCTTCGATTTGTTCGCTGGTGAGCGTTTCGAACTCGATCAGTGCACTGGCGATTTTATCCATCAGTTCTCGATTGTCGGTGATCAGCTTATGCGCTACGTCGTATGAGTTATCGATGATGCGACGGACTTCCTGGTCGATTTCGAAGGCAACCTGCCCGGAATAGTTGGCTTGGGCTGCGTAATCACGACCGAGGAAGACGTTGCCGCCGCGGTGTTCGTACTGGATCGGACCCAATTCGCTCATTCCATACTGCATAACCATATCGCGGGCAATCTGTGTCGCTCGCTCGATATCATTGGATGCTCCTGTCGTAATCTCATTGAAGACGATTTGTTCCGCGACACGACCACCTAGCAAGCCGGTAATCGTAGCCATCAAATCCGATTTCGTTTTCATGAACTTCTCTTCACGCGGTGTCATGAGGTTATACCCTCCGGCCGTTCCGCGCGGGATGATGGTAACTTTTTGAACCATGTCGGATGCTTCTAGTTTCAATCCGATAATCGTATGTCCGGATTCATGATAAGCGACAAGTCTCTTTTCTTTATCCGAATAAGTACGTGACTTCTTGGCCGGTCCCATGATGACGCGGTCGATCGCTTCGTCCAAATGCGCCATGGTGATGAGTTCGGCACCGTCTCTGACGGCTAATATAGCGGCTTCGTTGAGAACGTTCTCCAAATCGGCTCCCGAGAATCCCGGGGTGCGTTTCGCCAATGCATCCAAATCGAGATCGTCAGCCAGTTTTTTATTGCGGGCATGGACGGCAAGAATGGCGCGGCGGCCTTTACGATCGGGAAGCGAAACGGTGATTTGACGGTCGAAGCGACCCGGACGCAACAGCGCAGGGTCCAAAACATCAGGTCTGTTGGTAGCTGCGATGATCAGAACGCCGGCATTATCCGTGATTCCATCCATCTCGACGAGTAATTGGTTCAAGGTTTGTTCCCGTTCATCATGACCTCCGCCTACGCCGGTTCCGCGTTGGCGGCCGACAGCGTCGATTTCATCGATGAAGATGATGCAAGGTGCGGTTTGCTGAGCACGTTTGAACATATCGCGAACCCGGCTGGCTCCGACCCCGACGAACATTTCGACGAAATCTGAACCGGATATGGAATAGAACGGTACATCGGCTTCACCGGCGACCGCTTTGGCTAACAAGGTTTTACCGGTACCTGGGGCACCGACCATCAAAACACCCTTCGGGATTCGCGCACCCATACGGGCGAACTTCTTGGGGTTCTTGAGATATTCGATCAACTCGCTCATTTCTTCTTTTTCTTCATCGCAACCCGCGACATCGTCAAATCTTACTTTGATGTTGCCTTCAAGACGCGCTTTTGACTTCCCGAATTCGAAGGCCTTGTTTTGACCCCCTCCTCCGTTCATTCGCGTTAAGAAGAAGAAGGCGAACCCTCCTAATATAAGAAAAGGTACGACCGATCCTAAAAAATCCAATAGAACGTTTCTCGCATTGGCATCGACGACTACATACGTCGCAGTGCTGCTATAGATGGCTTGAATCAAAGCATCGGTTTGCACTTCTGTTTTTGGGATGCTTAGGGAATATGTCGTTGCGACACCCTTACTGTTAAGGTAGGAGCCGGAAACATTGACGACCACATTACTGACCGTCACCTTTGCATTGGTGATTTTGCTTTTTGCTAAGAGATCCAGGTACGAAGAATAAGTCAGCTTATCGACAGTCGGACTCATGTTGAGGGTCAGCAGACTGAAAATGGCTAACATTACGATCAGATACGGGATCAAACTGATGATTCTGTTGTTACGCACAGATGGTCACACTCCTTTTATAAAACGGTACAATTACATGTAGCATTCGTCTTTTAACACTCCGACATACGGCAGATTGCGGTATTTTTCGTTGAAGTCCAGTCCAAATCCCACGACGAATTCATTGGGAATCTCAAACCCTACATAATCCGCGGAAATATCGATGACACGACGGGAGGGTTTATCAAGTAAACTGACGATTTTGACCGACGCAGCACCTTTGTTGAATAATAATTTAGTGACTTCTTTGAGGGTTCGTCCGGTATCGATGATGTCTTCGACCAATAGGATATGTTCACCCTTGATGGAGCGGTTTAGATCCATGATGATTTTAACGTCGCCGATCGATTCGGTCCCCTCATAACTCGATACTGCCATGAAATCAAACTCGACATTCATATCGATGTATTTGATCAGGTTGACTAGGAAAGGAACGGATCCTTTCAGGATGGCTACGCAGATTGGAATTTGGTTCTTAGCGCAATATTCATCCGTGATTTGTTTGCCTAACTGGGCGCAACGTGTCTGGATATCTTCTTCGCTGACCAGAACTTTTTTAATATTGGTATGCATGTCATGGTTCCTCCTGCATAATAAGGTTATTTTACCACAAAGACCCTGGGAAGTGCACAGGTATGCGTCACATTGGCTCCGATTCCGGAAGCGAAAATGATTTCGCCAGCTTTATTCACGATGACCAGGATTTTTCGGCGTTGGTCCAGCGGAATTTTGCGGTCGATGCACCAACGAAGGATGTTTTTGCTTCCGAAGCTGAGTTTGATGGCATCGCTGGCTTGCAGAGTCCGCACAGTCAGTGGGAAATCTTCTTGATTTATCTCGATTGCTTCCCTGATTTCACCTGTTTCTTTGAAAGCGAATGTTCCGTAATCACGATATTGGAGTGATGTGATGGTTACCTTGAAATCTTCCGTCTTCTCAATAATTCTCAGTTTTCTATATTGAACCAACAGTTTCTCACGCTGATTCAGATCAATTTCGAAGGTTTCATCACTATGAACCTGTTTAAGGATTTCTTCAAGAAAAGTACTCGCATAGCGCTGACGCGAACTGTGGAGTGTCAGCCAATTTCGCAGGATTCGACGATCACCGCCTATTTCTTCAACATTGATTTCTGTTTTTTGAATGAGAGATTCGTTGGCATCATTATGTTTTTTGATTTCATCGTTTTTACAGTTTATTTCAACTATCATTTTATTCTTTTCTTCTTTACTCAGGTCGACCAGTTCTTGGCGGATACGGTTCCGCAGATAATCGGGTTTCGCATTGGACTCGTCGATTCCAAAAAGCACATCGTTTTCCTGACAGATGTTGATCAAATCTTTCTTGTCGAGAGAAAGAAGAGGTCTGATCATCTTAACCCCGAACATTTTCCCTTCTTCTCTGATTCCATAAAAGCCTACGCTCTTTTTCGCCCGTCTTTGCATTTCATATGTTTCCAATACATCGTCGCGATGATGCGCACTCATGATTCCCTCACAGTTGAAGCGATGGAAAAGATCAATCGCACATTTATATCTGAAATTGCGCGCCCAAGCCTGAAAGTTAGATTTCCCGGGAAATAATCCGTCTTCGATACAATAGTAGATGTCATACTTTCGACAGTAGTCTTCCACAATCATCTGATCGCGCATGGCACTCACTCGTGCATGGTAATTCACATGCAACACAAAAGGACGAACCTTCGCTTGATGACACAATTCTAAAAGCGCCATCGAGTCGGGTCCGCCTGATACCATGATCACCCAAGATTGGTTTGCGTAATGGAATAAAGGGTTCAGCGTAATCACCTCAAATTCAGTATAGCGTTCAGGTGAATTCCGTCAAGTCCGCATGCGGATTGAAGAGGCATTCCTTCACCTTATCTTTAATTCGGTAAAACAATGCACACTCAGTATCCAAATGCCCCTTCACCTCTATAATGCGCGATGTGTTGATGAATTTACAGTCGTTGAGGAAAAGGACGGATTCCTTATTCATCCCGTTTTGCTTACCAATCCGCATTAAATGACGTTTCCCGCTTGGAAGCAACACTTCGTCATAGGCTTGGGCGAACGTCGACGGATTGGACGTCATCGGAACGACGAAAGCCTTACTATGGACGATCGACATGATAATCCCAAAGTGCTGATACCCCGCTTCATTGCGGTAAGCGCAACCGAAATCGATGAAACAGATGTCACCTGGGCTAACCCGCACAAACATCTGCTCGCAGGAAAGTAAGTTGGATCGGTCGAGGAAGTTACTGTGGCTGAGCATATACTTGGCAGCCGTAGAAACGCTTTGATCGGAGAGATAGTTCTTCAAGTCATCAAACAGGGAGAAAATCGTGCGTGAAGCTTCCGGTCGTGTCGAAAGAAGACTGGCATCGCTAAGAAAAGGCAATAAAAGCGGGAGTCGTGAGCATTTCATAGGTTCACCTCCCTCTTTTTTACGTTGATTTGGATGTTTCTCCTAAAAAATGAAAACTACCCTTGCGGGTAGTCTTATCTGCGAATGAGATGTAAGTTTTCCAACATGATGCCGGTGCCTTCGACGACGCAACGCAGTGCGTTTTCAGCGACATAGACAGGGATGTTGAGTTCGTTGGTCAGCAGTTGATCCATTCCGTGAAGCAATGCGCCCCCTCCGGTCAATACGATTCCGCGGGTAATGATATCGGCGGAAAGTTCAGGCGGGGTTTGTTCGAGGACGGTACGGCAGGCACGCACGATGTCTTGCAGACTTTCGCGCATCGCCAATTCCGTTTCGTCGGAATTGATGGTGATCGAGTGCGGCAGTCCGGTGACTAAGTCACGGCCGGCAACGTCGAGGGTATCACTGCGGGAACCTTTCCAGGCAGTCCCGATACGTTTCTTGATTTCTTCCGCGGTACGATCCCCGATTAGAAGTTTATAGGAGTCTTTGACATATTTGATGATGTCGCGGTCCATACGATCACCGGCGACTTTCAGCGATGTGCTGGTAACAATTTCACCAAGCGATAAAATCGCTACGTCCGTCGTACCCCCGCCTATGTCCAATACCATGTTGCCTGTCGGCTTCGAAATATCCAGCCCGGCGCCTATCGCGGCGACTTTGGGTTCTTCTTCAATGTAAACTCTCTTGGCACCGGCACGGTATGCGGCATCGCGAATCGCGTTGCGTTCAACCGAAGTGATGTTTGAGGGGCAGCAAATTAAAATCTCAGGACGTGAAAACATGCCCTTCAATTTTAGTTTACGGATAAAATGGTTCAACATGATTTCTGTGACTTCGAAGTCTGCGATAACTCCATCTTTTAGAGGACGGATCGCTAATACACGACCAGGCGTACGGCCCAACATTGCTTTGGCTTCCGTACCGACGGCCAGACATTTTTTTGTTTCGGCGTCTAAAGCGACGACAGATGGTTCATCAAGAACGACCCCTTCGCCTTTGACATAAATCAGCATATTCGCAGTCCCTAAGTCGATTCCTACTTGTTTTGAAAAGAACATGAATTCAACCTCCGTTCAATAGGCAAATCATATTATAGCACACTTCGGATTTTGGTGATGTGAAAGGCGTATGAACTTAACTCAGTCGCAAACGCAAAGCCAAAAGGAATTCCGCAACCAATGTTCCCAATGCCATCGCAAGCAAAAACATCAAAATCTGCGCTTGCATGGTCTTGTTTTTGCGCAAGAAACGATTGAAATCCAACGCGGTCAGCGCATAGAGGCTGATTGCGAATCCGCCAAAGTAGACAAACATTTTCGTCAATTGTTCTATCATCGATTCCACCTCGATCCTTATAAACTATACCACAAGACTACCACGTTAGATAATTCGTGACGTCAGTTTTTACTTAAGTCCGTATAACTGTTTATTTTGATATCCGAAAATATCCCTAATTCGGTTCTTTCGCAACGAACGGTAAATGTAAATCCAGGCACTTTCTTTTTTTCAATTTGATCGATGAATTTTTCGATATGTTCTTCATCGAGCAGTAATGACTCATAGTCGATGAACCATCGGATATTATTGACTTTGAAGTCGAACGGAAAATGTCCATGGGCTGTATGCCTTGTTTTGGTGTCTTCCACATGCCGTACCATATCCAGCATATAGTCAGCTAATCGCTGATCTTGCGACCTAAGATCTGGTTCATCATCTTCGAATGTCTGAAGTTCATGCTTGATGTCCGAAGGGATTGCGGAGACATTTTTTGACATCCGGGCAATGATTTCATCTAGTTCCTCCGGTGAGAACTGCTCTTCTTCATCCCCATAATCCACGAATTCGTTTTTGTCGAATTCGGCGATTTCAATCGGAAACCCATCTTTAAGTGCTTCCATATCGTTGGAACGTAATTCGTGATAGAAAGTTATTTTCGCAAGGAATGCTTCGCTCAGGACTTCTCGTTGGATGGCAGGGATTGACTGTGAACCGCGTACTTCCAGTTCTTCGAAAAAAGTCCCGCTAACATTATAGAGAATGAAAGACTCGCAAATATGATGAAGCAGTTCTTCTTTACTCATTGCGGCGGCTTGTTGAAAGAGATCCTGTATCCACATGAAGTATTCCACAATCTCGATGTCACCCGTGTTCTTGCGACCTTCAATCATATCGACGACTTCTTTTTGCAGAATCATTTCGACCCTATCAGGGCGAAAGTAAAATAACCGATAGGTATTATACCGTGCCACGGCCTTGAAATGTTCGTTGCGCAAACTCTCCTCATCAATGAGGTTAACGGTTGAAAGGTATTGTTGAATATACGTTTTTAAGTTCATGTTTACTCTCCGTACTATTCAATCAGGCAGATAGAATAAATGAAATCATGCATAGTAGTAATCCTGACGACAAACAGATGAGTGTGACTATATGACCCAAATATTGTTGCAAAAACGCGGCCACAATATTAAATAAGCCAATCCCGATGATAAATGCTCCGAACATTCCCAATAATGGCCATAAATTACTATCGGACAAATTGATGTTATTACTGAGAATGATGAAGAAAAGTACGTTTGGTAGCATAAGTGCGGTTATTCCTAACGTGACGATGAGTGCATATGTAGTCGGATTCGCCTTTTTGAATTTTTCGTCATAATTCGGATCAAAATAGGATCTAGCATCGGAAGGCATTCTCTTATTGAACTTAGGATAATATTTCATAAAGCATCCCCCATTTCAGCAGTCTGAAGTATCCATTCAAGCTATCTATATTCATTATAGTAACATACCTATGTCTTATAGCAGACAGTATCTTGGTTTGACGAATTCAATTGTATAAAAAATTGGACAAAGAAAGGAAGCCGAAGCTTCCTATTCAGATACATGGATTCGGTTGACTGCTTTACGCATCGCGATCTCGGCACGTTTGATGTCGATATCGGGGTCGGTTGATTTCAACAGTGTTTCGGCACGTTCTTTGGCCGCAATGGCCCGTTGAATGTCGATTTCTTCTTCGCTCTCGATAGCGTCACTGAGAATCGTAGCTTCGTTGTCTTTGAAGAAAAACAAGCCTCCCGCAATCGCATATTCCTTGCGCGTCCCATTTTCGATAGTCGTCATCATTGAGATTTCAATCATCGTTACGATCGGCATATGATTGGATAGGATCCCCATCTGTCCTTGTGGAGTCACCAAATTGCAGATTTCGGTTTGGACGACGCGCGGTTTCCCATTGGGTGTGATCATGTTCAGCGTGAACATATCATTTCAGACTTTCGGCTTTTGCGACGGCTTCTTCGATGGTGCCGACATACATGAACGCCTGCTCGGGCAATGTGTCGTATTTGCCTTCGAGGATGGCTTTGAAGCTGCGAATGGTTTCTTCGCGTTTCACATAGATACCCGGGAAGCCGTTAAATTGTTCGGCGACATGGAAGGCTTGTGAAAGGAAATTACGGATGCGGCGGGCACGATTGACGATGACTTTATCGACGTCAGACAGTTCGTCCATACCGAGAATCGCGATGATATCCTGTAGTTCTTTATATCTTTGGAGGATTTGTTGGACATCGCGGGCGACTTGATAGTGTTCGTCTCCGACCAACAGCGGATCCAACATGCGACTGCCGGATTCCAACGGATCGACGGCGGGATAAATGCCCAATGCGGCGATGTTACGGTCAAGCACGGTTTTGGCGTCTAGATGCGAGAACGCGGTGGCCGGCGCAGGGTCGGTCAGATCATCGGCCGGTACATAAATGGCTTGGACCGAAGTAATCGAACCTCGTTTGGTGGATGTGATGCGTTCTTGAAGTTGTCCCATTTCGGTCGCTAGGGTCGGTTGATAACCGACCGCGGACGGAATGCGTCCGAGCAGGGCGGAAACTTCGGATCCGGCTTGGGTGAAACGGAAGATGTTGTCGATGAAGAGCAGAACGTCCTGTCCTTCACGGTCGCGATAGTATTCAGCCATTGTTAATCCGGTCAATCCGACGCGCATACGGGCGCCCGGACTTTCATTCATCTGACCATAAACCAAGACGGTCTTCGGTAAGACACCGGTGGATTTCATTTCGTAATACAGGTCGTTGCCTTCGCGGGTACGTTCGCCCACGCCGGCGACGACGGATAAACCGCCGTGTTCAATGGCGATATTGTGGATCAGTTCCTGCATGACCACGGTCTTCCCTACACCTGCACCGCCGAACAAACCGATCTTGCCGCCTTTGACATAAGGGCAAAGTAGATCGATGACTTTGATGCCGGTTTCCAGGATTTCCGACGTGGTTTGCTGGTCTTCGAATTTAGGGGCTTCCCGATGGATCGGCATACGTTCGACTTCAGGTCCCATTTCAGGCATGCCATCGATGGCTTCGCCTAAAACATTGAACATACGTCCAAGTACTTCTTTTCCGACCGGAGCCATGATGCAGTTGCCTGTATCGACTGCGGGCATACCGCGGACAAGTCCGTCGGTGGATCCCATAGAAATACAGCGGACGACATCGTCCCCGATATGCTGCGCGACTTCTACAACCAGTTTCCGATCACCCATCTGGATATCGATTGCGTTGTGCAACATGGGAAGTTCACCCTCGTTGAAACGGACGTCGACGACCGGACCGATGATTTGACTGATTTTTCCGATGTTTTGTGCCATCGTGTACCTCCTATAAAGCTTCCGCGCCGGATACGATCTCAGTGATTTCCTGAGTGATCGCGGCTTGGCGGCTCTGATTGTATTCTAACAACAATTCTTCAATCAATTCTTCCGCATTGTCCGTGGCATTGTCCATGGCTAAGCGCCGCGATGCCTGTTCGGCGGTTTTGGATTTCTGCCACAACCCGAACAAGAGCGAGTGCATGTACATCGGAACCAATTGATGAATCAAGGTTACGGGATCGGGCTCGAAGATGGTATCTTGTCCTATTCCGGAATCCTTTTCGATGACCTGCGGAATAATAGGAAGTAGGGTAATGCTTGACGGTGTGAAGGTCATGGAGTTAACGAATTTAGTATAAACGACGTTGATACCGCCGATGACGCCTGCTTTGTATTGATCCATAATCCAGTCGCCCAATTTCGCCAGATCCCGAAACGCTAAGTTATCGCTTTGCGGCAATTGCTTGAGAATCGGGTAAGGACTGCGTGCGAACCATGCTCTTTCTTTACTGCCGACGACGATCAATGGATCGCCCGGCTTTAATGTTTCAGCAAGATAGTGCACGATATTACTGTTATATCCGCCACACAGTCCCATATCGGAAACAAAGACCACATTCACTGATTTCGCACTCTGGGGCTTGAGATAAGGGATATCCTCGACATTTGCGCTTCCGATAACCTTGTGAATCGTTTTGTGGAGTGTGGATGAATACAAGCGGTTGGCTTCCATCAGGCTTTTTTGTTTCTGGAGCTTACTTGTGGCAATCAGTTCCATGGCATTGGTAATCTTTTTGGTCGCCTTGACGGAACGGATGCGGTTTTTTAACGCTTGCTTGTTGACCGGCATGTTACTTCACGCTCATCTTGATAAAACGCTGGGTGATTTCAGTCATGGCGGCTTTAATGGATGTTTCCAACTCAGTGGAAATGGTTTTCTCTTCATTGATCTCGGTAAGGATATCAGGATAATCGTTTTCGAAATCACTCAGCAAGGCAACTTCATACTCATGGATGTCTTCCACTGCGATGTCTTTAATGAATTTGTATTTAGCGCTAAACAGAACTAATACTTCGTGGGCTAAATCCAAAGGCATGTACTGACCTTGTTTCAGCAGTTCGGTCAACCTAGCCCCATGATCGATGATCGACTTGGTGTTGGCATCGAGATCCGACCCAAATTGAGCGAACGACAAGAGTTCGCGGTATTGGGCTAATTCAAGTTTTAGCGACGAGGCGACTTTCTTCATCGCTTTTGTCTGTGCGGCTGAACCGACACGCGATACCGACAATCCGCTGTCGACAGCAGGACGAACGCCTGAATTGAAGAGTTCGGTCTGCAAGAACAACTGTCCGTCCGTAATGGAGATGACATTGGTCGGGATATACGCAGAGATGTCGCCGGCTTGGGTTTCGATAATTGGTAATGCGGTTAATGAACCGCCGCCGTTATCTTTATTGAGTTTGCAAGCCCTTTCTAATAAACGGGAATGTAAGTAGAATACATCGCCCGGATAGGCTTCGCGCCCTGGCGGACGGCGTAGCAGAAGACTCATGGCACGGTAAGCAACCGCGTGTTTCGACAGATCGTCATAAATGATAAGGACGTCTTTCCCTTCATCCAGCCATTCTTCCGCAATCGCACAACCGGCATAGGGTGCGATAAATTGAAGCGGAGCAAGTTCGCTGGCGGTTGAAGAAACGATGACGGTATATTTCATCGCATCGTGTTGGCGGAGCTTTTCAACGATCTGTGCGACGGTCGACGCTTTCTGTCCGATAGCGACATAAATACAGATCATCTTTTGGTCTTTTTGGTTAATGATAGTATCGATGGCGATGGCGGTTTTCCCTGTTTGACGATCACCGATGATGAGTTCGCGCTGTCCACGTCCGATCGGGATCATGGAATCAATGATTTTCAATCCGGTTTGAACCGGTTGATTGACAGTTTGACGGGTCATGACACCAGGCGCGACGCGTTCAATCGGACGGGTTTTCTTATATTCAATCGCAGGTCCGCCGTCGATTGCGACTCCCAATGAGTTGACGACGCGACCCAGCATCCCATCGCCGACCGGCACTTCGACGATTTTACCGGTACGTTTGACCGGATCGCCTTCTTTGATTTCCCGTTCGCTACCCAATAGTACACAACCAATATGATCTTCTTCAAGGTTCAATACCATGCCGAAAACGTCGTGCTCGAACTCGAGCAACTCGCCGGCCATCGCATCGTTCAAGCCATGCAATAAAGCGATCCCGTCACCGACACGAATGACGACGCCGATGTCGTTTTCTTCGATCTTCTCTTCATAATGCAGGATCCTGCTTTTAATCAGCGCACTGATTTCTTCGGGGCGTAGTTCCATATCCTCACCTGTTTCCTTTGATTAGTTCTGTTCTGAGATTACTGATGCGGGCTTTCATCGAACCATCCATGATGGTGTCATCGAGAAGGATCTTGATGCCGCTGATTAACGTCGGATCGATACGGTTTTCGAAACGGACGATCTGTTTGTTGCGTTTCGAAAATTCGCGATTCAGGGTTTCTATCTCTTTGGCATCCAGAGGACGTACGGAGTAGACGGTTCCCTCGTTGATATTGTTTTTCATGTTATACAAGTGGCGAAAGTCTTTTGCGATATCCAAGAAATGCGACATGCGGTCTTTATCCACCAACAAACAGAGCATATTGATCAACAAGGGATCAATCTTGGTCAGACTCTGTCTCAACACTTCTTTCTTCTCTATTTTACTGATTTGGGTACGTGCGAAAAACCGGAGAATCTCTGGAGAATCTTTCCATGCCGTATTTAGCGATTCGATTTGATCGCGCCATAGGTCTTCGCGGTTCTCTGATTGTGCCAATTCGAAAACCGCGTTGGCATAAATCGCGGAAGTCTTATCCATTAGCTTCTGACATCCTTAAGAAACCGTTCCACTTGGTCACGGTCGAAGGTGTCGTCGACTTTGTCTTCGATCAGTTTTCGTGCCGCTAAAAGAGCGACATCGACGATTTCGGTCTGGATGCTGTCCTGCATTTGCTGACGCTGATACGTGATTTCACGCAAAGCGGATTGTAGTTTGAGGTCGGCTTCCGTTTTTCCGTCTTTCGAGAGTTTCTCCCGAACACGTTGACCTTCTTCTTTTCCACGTTCAATCAAAGCATGTGCTTCGATCGCAGCTTCGTGCAATTTGGTTTTGGCTTGTTCATTCAGTTGCTGCGCTTCAACATTGGCTTGATCTGCTTCGAGAAGTTGGCTGGCTGCCAATTCTGCCCGCTTGTCTAAATATTTTTTTGTAGGTACCCACAAAAAACGTTTAAACCAGTAAAAAAGCATGCCGGTTGCCGCAAGCTGGATGAGCATCGTCAAGGGATTAGGGAATAATTTCCCCATGATTTCAAAATCCATGGATACACCTGCTTTCTAGTGTATTATCGGCTCATTTGAAAACGAAAATCAGTAAGAAGGCGATCAACATTCCGTAAATAGCGCATGTTTCCGCAATCGCATCCCCTAAGATCAACATTGCGCGGATTTTGTTTTCCGCTTCTGGATTACGTCCTACCGCTTCGACGGCTTTACCAGCCGCGTATCCTTGTCCGATTCCGGTCATCAAACCTGTCATAACAGCAATTCCGGCACCGATGGCCACTAATCCTCTTCCTACATCCATTGTTTAGTCCTCCTTTGAACTATTCTTGGGGAAGTTCGTTCCCGATAAAAATCGTCGTCAGCATAATGAAGATATACGTTTGAATAAATCCTGCGAAAACATCGAAATAGGCGTGTAAGATAGGTGCAGCTGCAACTCCTATAAAGTCAAATCCTCCGATAAGCGGAATATGACTGGAGAGAAATCCTGTGAAGGTGTAGAACAGCGTCATGATGATGGTACCGCTTGTGATGTTCCCGAATAAACGAAGTGACATCGAGATCAGCGGAGCGATTGTACCGAAGAAGTTCATAACGATAAACGGTGGAAACGGTTCGATGAACCGGTGGAAGAACTGTTTGAGCCCCACAGTCTTATAAATGGTAGACTGAATTAAGTAAAAGGAAATTAAGGTTAATGTAAACGTAACACTATAGTTAGCGGTCGGCTGAGGCAGCCCAAGTAAACCGGATAAATTACTGACCACCATAAACAATGCAAGTGCCCCGATATAGGGAGCGTAGACTTTAGCGGCCTTCACACCCATATTGTCGCTGGTCAATTTTTCGATGAACCCGACTAGGATCGTACAGAATAGTACCAACCCTTTCGGTTTTTCAAATGGATCGACGGTCTTGAATGCTTGGTTCGCTAGTAGGAAGAACACAAGCAGAGCAGAACCGATGATGAGAATCGAAAATACTTCGACCTGCAGTGTGATGACAGCCCCGATATGGAGTGGAATCATCTCATTCCTCCTTCCTTCGAAAGAACATTTCTTTTACGAAAATTTCATATTTAAAGAATAGAATTCCAAAAGCAGCGGTGAATATATTGATACGTTGCGGATAAAGAGCACCAAGAAGTAGCGGTATACACAAGAGAAGCATACCCAGTGTGAAGAAAACATACGTGCCAAATGGACTGTGATTGCGGAAGAATAACATGTTTCCGATATAGTTCGCTTTCAAACGAAGGTGAACATAACTAAATGACAAACCCGCAAGCATTCCGACCGCATAACGCAGTCCGAAGAAAAATAAGATGAATGTAATCAACAGTCCGATGCCCCAAGTGATCATGCTGTGGCGATTCATGAATTCATCCATCATTCCGCAGAGGACACCTCGTTTCAATCTTTCATCATAATAACATATATCCCGAACTTTGGATAGAATATACGAATTTTTTCACAAACTTATTTCGTACCGAAAATCCGGTCGCCGGCATCGCCCAAACCTGGCACGATATAGCCTTTTGAATTGAGTTTTTCGTCTAATGCTGCCAGATAAACATCGACATCAGGGTGATCTTGTTCGATACGTTTGACCCCTTCCGGTGCCCCGACCAGGCAAACCAACTTGATGAGTTTTGCGCCTCTTTTCTTAAGCAGGGTGATCGCCGCGGAGGCCGATCCCCCGGTCGCCAACATCGGATCAAGCACCATAACGATCGATTCAGGCATATTCGAAGGGAATTTGGCAAAGTATTCGTGCGGTTCCAAGGTTTCTTCATCGCGATACAGGCCGATATGCCCAACTTTGGCGGTGGGAATCAAATCGCGGATACCGTTGACCATACCCAATCCAGCGCGCAGAATCGGAACTAATACGATATCTTTTGCGAGTTCCTGGGTTTTACAGGGAGCGACAGGCGTAACGATTTCAACATCCTGCAAAGGTAAATCGCGGGAAATTTCAAAGGCCATCAACCCGGCGATTTCATCGAGGTTCTGGCGGAAATCTTTCGTTCCTGTGCTTACCATGCGCATTTGCGTCAGTTTGTGGGTAATCAGGGGGTGGTGTAGTACGGTTAACATGTTTCTTCCTCCTTGTTAGTCAGCTAACGGGAATTTCTTCGTCATGGCACGGACTTCCGCAAGGATTTCCGCATGTAATACCTTGTCTTCAGGATGCTTTAAAGTTTTAGCAATGAAAACCGCGATACTTCTGAACTCGTTTTCCTTTAATCCGCGTGTCGTCATGGCTGGCGACCCTAAGCGGATTCCACTGGTCGTGAACGGTTTCTCGGTATCAAAGGGAATCGAATTCTTATTGCAGGTGATCCCCACGGCATCCAACAGTTTCTCACAGAACTTACCGGTCAGTCCGACCGATTGTTTCACGTCGACCAGACACATATGGTTTTCGCTGCCGCCGCCGACCAAGGTGAATCCTTCTTGAATCAACTGGTCGCACATGGCCTGCATATTCTTTAGGATCTGCGCGCTGTAATCAGCAAATTCAGGTTGTAAATCTTCTTGAAAACAAACCGCTTTCCCGGCGATCACATGCATGAGCGGACCGCCCTGCATACCAGGGAATACTTTCTTGTCCAAGAGTTCCGCATACTGTTTCTTACAGAGGACCATGCCTCCGCGCGGACCGCGAAGAGTTTTATGTGTAGTGGTGGTGACGAAATCGGCGTAGGGTATCGGCGAAGGATGATGCCCGGTGGCGACCAATCCTGCGATGTGGGCCATGTCGACCATCAGATACGCCCCGACTTCATCCGCAATCTCCCTGAATTTCTTGAAATCAAGAATAAAGGGATAGGCACTGGCTCCGGCAACGATCAGTTTAGGCTGCATTTCAATCGCTTGTTTACGAACGACTTCGTAATCGATGCGATGGGTGATCGGGTCGACGCCGTAACCATGGAATTCATATAACATCCCTGAGAAGTTCAGGGGATGACCATGGGTTAAGTGACCGCCCGCATTCAGATCCATACCTAATACTTTATCTTTATAGTTTAAGATGCTTAGGTAAACTCCCATGTTGGCTTGACTTCCGCTGTGCGGTTGGACGTTGGCATGTTCGGCACCGAAGAGTTCACACGCCCGGTTGCGGGCCAGTTCTTCAATCTCATCCACGAACTCGCATCCCCCGTAATAGCGTTTATGAGGATACCCTTCTGCGTATTTATTGGTCAGGATACTACCGACCGCCGCAAGAACGTCTTTGGAGACATAGTTCTCGGACGCAATCAATTCGATATTGTCTTGTTGGCGCTTGGCTTCCCGCGCAATCGCTTCGGCTAATTTAACATCGATCATGCTCTTCACCTTCCTTTTCCTCAATCGCTGCTATTTTATCAATTCTCCGTGCATGCCGTTCATCACCCGGGAATTCGGTATTTAGCCATGTAAGTGCGATTGCGACGGCTTCTTCGGTTGTCACTAATCGACCTCCCATGGCTAAAACGTTGGAATTGTTATGTTCGCGGGCAATCGTGGCAATTTTGGTTTCATACACCAAGGCGCAACGAATTCCTTTTACCTTATTGGCGACGATCGATGCTCCGATTCCGGTACCGCACAGTACGATTCCGAAATCATTCTTCCCTTCAGCAACCGATTTCGCCGCGGGATAGACCGTATCAGGATAATCAACGCTGGCCGAGGAATAACACCCGAAATCTTCGACCTCGAAGCCGTGTTTCAGTAGTTCTTCGCGTATTGCTTCTTTATGGTTATACGCTCCATGGTCACATGCCAATGCGATTTTCATCGTCTCTCCTCGCTTTCATTGAGTGATGCCTGTATTTCGTCCAAGGTCAGTTTTCCTTGGCGGATAACCTTAATGATTTCACTTCTTGTATCGATGATGGTTGAAGCTAATTGTGCTCCGCTTTTCCCAAGGACAACCGCATCGATTCGTCCATCCAACTGTCTTAGGACTTCATCGCTGTCGGTAGCCGGTGCTTCTCCACTAAGATTGGCGCTAGGTACAAGTAGGGCACACTCCACTTTCCCAATCAATTCCAAGATCCAAGGATCGTCGGGCATGCGAATGCCGATCGTGTCGAATCCGTTGGTGAGTATCTCCGGTACTTCCGGTTTCTTCGCGAAAATAATCGTTAAAGCGCCCGGCATCCAATGGCGAATCAGACGATGGTCCCTTTCATCCAGTGAAGCTACGGCTTCGATCTGGGCGAGTGAGTTAACCATCATCGGAAACGGTTTCGATTCCGGGCGCTGCTTTGCCTGTTTCATTCGTTGGATTGCGCTAGGCATGTCGGAACGTACCGCGACGCCGTACACCGTGTCGGTAGGAAAAGCAACCACGCCTCCGCGGTTGAGTATCTCAGCCACTTTCTTTAATTGGTGTTTTTCCAAACGCAGTGTTTCCATAGGTCCTCCGAATGCTGCATTTATTTTACCATAATAAGCCT
>JBBQGS010000015.1:0-18618 GCA_038323255.1 Erysipelotrichales bacterium
GAGGGTAAACGTTACAATGACGAGACTTTGGAAGTAAACTATAAAGGGAAGAATATCCACGAAGTCCTGGAGATGACAGTGGAAGAGGGACTGGCGTTCTTCGCACCTATTCCCAAAGTGAAACATAGGTTACAGACACTCTTCGATGTCGGCCTCGGCTATATCAAATTGGGTCAATCGGCCACCACGCTTTCCGGCGGGGAGGCGCAGCGTGTCAAACTTGCGTCGGAACTCCAACGTAAAGCAACCGGTAAAACCGTGTTCATCCTGGATGAACCGACCACCGGCCTCCACAGTTACGATGTCGGGAAACTTCTGATCGTCCTGCAGCATATCGTGGACAACGGAGACACCGTCATCGTCATCGAACACAACCTCGACATCATCAAGAATGCCGACATCGTGATCGATCTGGGACCGGAGGGCGGCGATGAAGGCGGTTGGCTTATTCAGAGTGCAACCCCGGAAGAACTGATGAAAAACAATGACAGCTATACAGGACAATATCTTAAGCAGGTATTGATAAAAAGGAGGTAACATGGAATACGAAGGCAAAGCACTGATGGTCGATCTGAAGAAGTTTTTCGATTTTGAACAACTTTCAGGGAATGAGGATTCGCTGAACCGGTGGGTCGTCGTTCCCGACATCAACCGCCCCGGACTTGAACTAACGGGATATTTCGAATACACCGAACCTAAACGTGTCGTTATCCTCGGCAACAAGGAAATCACGTTTATCCGCCTGATGTCACAGGCCGATCAATACCATGTGTTCGATCGCTTGACTGATGAATATACACCGGCCATCATCATATCCCGCCAGTTGGATTGTCCGCCTATTCTGATGGAAATAGCGCTAAGTAAGAATTTTCCGATTTTTCGTTCCAATTTACCGACCTATCGGGTCATGGTCGACGTCATCTCTTACCTTGACGAAAAGCTAAGTCCCGCGGATAATATCCATGGCGTTCTGATGAATGTGTTTGGGAAGGGTGTATTGATCACCGGTGAAAGCGGAATGGGTAAATCCGAAATCGCATTGGAACTCATTCGCAAAGGCCACATCTTGGTTGCGGACGACCGGGTCGATGTAGTCCGTATCCATAACACCATCTTCGGACAAGCCCCTGAATTACTCAGAGGCATGCTCGAAATACGCGGTATCGGCATCATCGACGTCACCAGCATGTTCGGCGCTGCGGCGCTGTTGGAGCGTACGAAAGTGGATTTCATTGTTGATTTGCAGAAATGGGACGATAAGATCGAATATGACCGTTTGGGTATCGACGACGACGGTGTCATCACTGTTTTGGACCTTAATGTTCCGCGTTTGATCTTCCCGGTCAAGGAAGGCCGCAATATGGCCGTCCTGGTCGAATCCGCCGTCATCGATTTCACTTTAAAAGCCAAAGGTATCAATAACGCGAAAGAATTCGAAAAGCGCGTGTATAACTTCATCGCAAGCCAAAACAAGTAGGAGGAAACCGCTATGAAATTTTTCCCTGATATATCGACCGTAGTTGAAATCGGATCGATCGCCATTAAATGGTATGCTGTCCTGATTCTGGCCGGCGCGTTCGCCGCCTATTTCATCTCCAGTCACAATATAAAGAAACTCGGCTATCCTGATACGCTGATCGATGATCTCTTCTTTGGATCCGTTCTAGCCGGCGTTGTCGGTTCACGTCTCTGGTATGTCGCATTCTATAATCCTTCCTATTATCTGGCGCATCCATTGGAAATCCTGATGACCTGGCAGGGTGGTTTAGCGATCCAGGGTGGTTTGATTTTGGGCGCCCTCTTTGCCTATTGGTTCCTGCGCCGCCGCAAAGTCAATTTTTTCCGTCTTGCGGATGCGGTCGTCCCCTCGATTTTGATTGCGCAGGCGCTCGGTCGTTGGGGCAACTTCATGAACCAGGAAGCCTATGGCGGTGTCGTCACGGAGAGCTTCTATAAATATTTCCCGTCTTTCATCAAAAACATGATGTTCATCGACGGAGCCTACCGCATGCCGACCTTTCTCTATGAAAGCGTCCTTAACGTTTTGGGTTTCATCCTGATCTATTTTATCTATGCGAAATACACAAAATCCCGCAAACGCGGCGATCTTGTCTACGCTTATCTGATGTGGTATGGCATCACCCGTTTCTGGGTCGAAGGATTGCGTACCGACAGTCTGATGTTCATGGGACTGCGGATGGCGCAAGTCACCTCGGTTGCCTTCCTGCTTTTGGGAACGCTGGGTATGTTGGGAGTTTACCGTAAATTCTTCAAACCCAAGAAGCCTATCCTTCTCTTCGATTTGGACGGCACGCTGCTCGATACGGAAAAAGCCATCATCGCCAGTTACTCCCAAGTTTTGAAGGAATACCGTCCTGAGATGGATGTCACGCAGGAAGAATTACTCGCATTGCTTGGCCCTACCTTAAGCAGCGGGTTCTCCAAGTATCTGAAACCGGAAGAAGTCGAAGGTGCGATCCAACGTTACCGCGAACTCAATATCAGCCTTCATCCAACTCATGTTTCGATCATCGACGGCGCCAAAGAAGTTATCGACCAATTGAAACAAGACGGATACCGTGTTGGGATCGTTTCCTCCAAGAAAAAAGACGTTTGTATTTTGGGCTTATCGCTATTTGGTATGCAAGATGAATTTGAAACCATCATCGGACACGATGAGGTTGCTAAACACAAACCGGATCCGGAAGGCATCTTCAGCGCATGCAAAGCAATGGGCGTCGGACACGACGATGTTGTCTATGTGGGAGATTCCGCGACCGATGTATTGGCTGCGCAAAACGCCGCGGTCTATTCGATCGGATTGATCTTCAACGCGGAGCGCAAAGAAACGCTGATCGCCTCCAAACCCAACAAAATCATCGAAAAACTGTCGGAAATCCCTTCCGCACTAAAGGAGGATATCTCATGGACAAAATCTACGACATAATCATCGTCGGGGCAGGGCCGGCCGGAATGACCGCGGCGATTTATGCCAAACGAGCCGGATTGGACATCGTAGTTTTTGAAAACTCGGCTCCTGGTGGAAAATTGGTAAAAACCTTTGAAATCGACAACTGGCCCGGCGACCCCAATATATCCGGCGTCGACTTAGCCTTGCAGATGCTGGCGCATACCGAGAAACTCGGAATCGTCACCGAATATACCGGTGTCAAAGATGTTATCGATGGAAAAATCAAAAAAGTACTGACCGAAGACGGCCGCACATTTGAGACACGTGCCATTATCGTCGCGACCGGCACCGTCGAAAACATGATGAATATTCCAGGCGAGCTACAAAGCGTCGGGCGCGGAGTCAGTTTCTGTGCTGTCTGCGATGGAGCCTTCTATAAAAACAAAAAGGTCGTCGTCATCGGCGGAGGTAACTCCGCGCTGGAAGAATCGCTCTATCTGACCCAATTCGCTTCCAAAGTCACGATCGTCATACGGCGCGATGTCTTCAGAGGGGACTTGTTGGCTCAACAGGCTGTTCTTGCTCATCCGAAAATCGACGTGATCCGCAAGCATATTCCGATCGAAGTCCTCAATGAAAACAAAAAAGTGACAGGCATTCGTTTGAAGAGCGTAGATTCACAAGAAACCATCGATCTGCCTTGTGAGGGTATCTTCCCGTATATCGGCGCAAAAGCCTCTACGAAATTCATCAACAGTTTAGGTATCTGCCAGGAAGACGGATATATCCAGGTCAACGAAAAAATGGAAACTTGTATTAAGGGGATCTATGGGGCCGGCGATGTAATCGTCAAACCGTTGCGTCAGATCGTAACCGCAACCGCCGATGGAGCAGTCGCTGCCCAGATGGCTTTCAGTTACATCAAAGAATCCTGAGTTATTCGGGATTCTTTTCTTGTTTTACGAGCTTAGTGGATTACGATGAGACAGATTTAAGGTAGAGCACGAAAAAAGTTACGGTTGCAAAAGCAAAACAGATCAATCGCTCAAAGATAAATTTAGATGATGAAGACAGTTATGTCTCTGTAAATCAAATATAATTGATTTACAGAGACATAACAGTAAGAAAGAGGTAATTTTATGCAACGTGTCATTTGTTTGCTTGCTGACGGATTTGAAGAAACGGAAGCTGTCGCGACCATCGATGTCCTGCGTCGGGCAGGATGTGCGGTCGATCTTGTTTCGATGAATGATTCGTGTATCGTAACCGGTTCGCACAATATCATGTTGACTGCGGATCGGACCTGGGATCCGCATCTGCTTGAGTATGATCTGCTTTTTTTACCGGGTGGCCAACCAGGAAGCAACCATCTGGCGGCCGACCCGCGCGTTTTAGGTATCGTACATGAGTTTTATTCACAGGGTAAATGGGTTACCGCAATCTGCGCGGCACCTTTGGTGTTGGCGAAAGCGGGCATCCTGAAAGGTAAAAACGTCACTTCTTATCCGAACGAAAAGAATCATGAAATTTTCAGGGATGCGCATTACAAAGAAGACTTCGTTGTTATTGACGGCAATATCATCACAAGCCGCGGTGTCGGTACGGTCTTGCATTTCGCGTATGCCTTGGTCGATGCGTTGGGGCTAGACAGTGAACCGCTTAAAAACGCGATGTTATTCAATCTCGATCATCCGAAACAGTAGGCGACACCGTCGCCTTTTTTACTGCCTGCATCGGTTGTGAAACACCCGGGTGCGTGGTAGAATAAACACGAGGTGAAAACCATGAATAAGAAACGGATACTGCTCATTACAGGAAGATCCGGCGCAGGGAAAACCAGCGTCATGGGGATTCTGGAAGATATGGGATACCACTGCATCGACCAGTTCCCGGTCAAACTTTTAAACAACTTCGCCCTTATGTTGGGACAAGAAAGCGATCCCCGCTACGAATTCATCGCGATGGCGACCAATCTCAGCGAGTTCAGCGAGTTCCGCCGTAAGTTCGACGGAATGGACATGGATGTTCGCGTCTTGATTCTAGATTGTAATCCCGATGAACTATTACGCCGCTACAAATATACGCGACGCACCCATCCGATGCTTCTGTCAAATAAAGCGACGACCTTGGAAGACGCCATCTATTTTGAAGGCGAATTGCTGAAGGACCTCAAAGATACGGCGTATCTTGCGATTGATACCACATTCCTGAAAAGCAACGATCTGAAAGCGAAAATCAATCAGTATTTTGCGATGTCCAACCAACCTTCTTTTTCCATTAGCTTTATTTCGTTCGGATATAAAAACGGTGTCCCGTTGGATGCGGATTTGTTGTTCGATGTACGTTTTTTGCCGAATCCGTATTGGGTTGAAGATTTGCGACCTTTTTCAGGCAACGATGCCTGTGTATTGGAATATGTACTGAAGTCCGACCAAACGCAGATCCTGCTGGGAAAGTTGACTGATTTCCTTGATTATGCGTTCAAAGAGTATGTAAAAGAAGGCAAGAACCATTTCACGGTCGGTATCGGCTGCACCGGTGGGCAACACCGCTCAGTCGTCATCGCCAATTGGCTGTTCGAACATTATGGGAAAGATTATCATGTCTATAAAGAGCACCGGGATTTGAGACCTTAATATGGACGAAAAGAAACACGTCGTGGTTTTAGGCGGCGGCACCGGTTTGGCGACCATGCTGCGGGGCTTAAAGAATATCGACGGGATTTGTCTGACGGCAATCGTGACGGTCGCGGACGACGGAGGGAGTACGGGGCGATTGCGTCGTAGTTTTCACATTCCGGCGATGGGCGATTTGCGCAGTGTCATGATCGCGTTGGCCGAAAGCGAAAGCGTTTTATCCAATCTGATGAGCTTCCGGTTCGAGGAATCCAGTGAAACATCCGAACTCGATGGCCATAATCTTGGCAATCTAATTCTGACCGCGCTGACGCAGACCAGTGGGAGTTTCATGGAAGCCATTTCGCAAATCTCGAAAGTCCTCAATGTAAAAGGGGATATTCTTCCTTCGACCAGCCAAGTCATCACCTTGTTTGCGGAAATGGAAGATGGGACGATCGTCAGAGGCGAATCCAACATCCCGAAACTGCGCAACCGTATCCGCAACGTCTTTTACGAGAGCGAGGTGCGAGCGACCCAACAGGCACTTGATGCGCTGAAAAGCGCGGATTATATCCTCTACGGCATCGGCTCGCTATATACCAGCATTCTTCCTAATCTGATCATCAAGGAAATCTCGGATACGATCCGCGAAAGCAAAGCCGTGAAAGTCTACTTCTGCAATGCGATGACCCAACCAGGGGAAACCGCGAGTTATAGTATGGAAGAACATGTGGAAGCAATTAAGGAACACGGTGAAAACCCGGTCGACATCGTCATCTTCGCAAATGATGAGATCCCGCCGGAAGTCATCGACCGTTACGAAGATACCGACGCACAGAGGGTCGCCATGCGTGAAACCGAACATGACTATGTCGTTGTCGCTGCGCATCTGTTGCGCTTTGATGGCGGCTTAGTGCGGCACGACAGCGAAAAGATTCAGTTGATTATGGAGTATCTTCTTCAAAGTGAGGCGTTGTTATGTCTTTTACCACCGATGTAAAGGCGGAAATCGCTCAGACGCCGCTGGAAGCCGGTGCGATGCGCGCACAGGCCGCGGCCTTGATTCAACTTTGTGCTTCCATTTCGATTAGCAGCGAAGGGATGCAACTCATCATACGAACTGAAAACGCAGCGACTGCCAAACGGGTTTTCAAACTTCTGAAAGAACTCTATCAAGTTACGACCGAACTTTCGGTCATCCGTAAAATGAAACTGAAGAAAAACAATATCTATACTCTAACGGTGGTCGCTTTGGGTCGCGAAGTGTTGGAAGACTTGGGCTTGTTGTCGGATAAAGGGCTGCATGCGCATCCCGCCCGCTCTCTGGTCGTCAAAGAAAGCGGCGCACGAGCCTATCTCGCCGGCGCATTTCTTGCTTCGGGCAGTGTAAACTCCCCGCAGAAATCCAACTATCATCTGGAAATCGTCACTCAGGAAGAGGACCATGCCAAATTCATCGAAAAACTGATGCGGCGTTTCGATCTTCCGGCTAAAACGATTCTGCGCCGCAAACAATTCGTAGTCTATCTGAAAGCCTCCGACAAAATCAGCGATTTTCTGCGACTCTGCAGTGCCAACAACGCGGTACTTGATTTTGAGGAGATTCGCATCGAGCGCGACTTCCACAATTCACTGACACGCTTGGATAACTGCGAAGTAGCGAACGAAATGAAAAGCCAGGAAGCGGCGCGTAAACAAATTGAAGCCATTGAGAAACTCAGAACCCATGGTCGATTGGATATGCTGGAACTCAAACTGAAAGAGGTAGCTCAACTTAGAATCGACTTCAGCGAACTCAGCCTCAATGAGTTATGTGAAGAGTACGAAATACGCACCGGAACCGTAATGTCGAAGTCGGGAATGAAACACCGATTCACGAAAATCATGGAAATTGCTGATAAAATTGTGTAAAACCTTGTGAAAACAGGATTTGTAGCAGAAAAGGGTAAAATCTTTGGTATAATGTATCGGTTATAAAAATGTGAGGTATCTAATGAGAACAGCTCGTCTATTAATGAAACTATTTGCCATTGTCCTGCTTGTCTTTACGCTTGCGACCAGCCGGATTTTGCCTTTACCTTATCTAGTACTCATCGGATTGGTCGAAATCCTGCTTTTGTTTTTGGTTTGGCGACGTAAAGTCATCCAGGTTTTCGTTGTGATTTTGATGTTGATCACATCATCCGGACTCTTGTATGTTGAATTCGTGGCGCAGAAGATCATCAACTATGATCCCAATGTCGAAAACACGATTTCTTTCTTCGTTCCGAATAATTCAAAAGTGACATCGATTAAGAACGCAATCAAACTAAAATCGAATATTGCTTATAGTACATTGCTAGACGATAAAGTCGTCACCTTCATTGAAAATCAACTCGTTTTAAATCAGTACACCGATTCAATGGTTTCCTATCAGGGAATCGAGGACGGGATCGCAAAGCTTAAAGACGGAACATTCAAAATTCTGGTTGTTGACCAAGGGTTTCTTTCTTCCGTGCAGACGTTTGACCCCAACTTCCTTTCTGAAAACAAAGTCATTTGGAGTATCAAGAAGACAGATGAGATTATCAATCTGAATCAAGTAGACGTAACGAAAGAACCCTTTGTAGTCTATATCGCCGGTTTGGATAACCGCGAGGAGTTCCAAGCCAATCGTCATGACGTGAATATGCTGGCTGTGGTGGATCCGATCAAACATGTCATCACGTTGGTATCCGTACCGCGCGATGCCTATGTCCAATTGGGATGCAAGTCGAAGATAGCCATGGACAAACTCACCCATGCCGGCGTTTATGGGATGGACTGTGCGATCAAGACCATGCAGAATTTGCTGAGTGTAGATGTCAACTACTATGCTGAAGTGGGCTTCGATACCGTCACGAACCTAGTCGCCGCATTGGGTACGATCGAAGTGAATCTCGATGAAGGCTTCGTAGTCGAACCAATTACCTTCAAAAAAGGATTGAACATCCTCGACCAGTACTCGGCGCTGACAGTCGCACGTGCGCGTTATGCTTTCAAAACCGGGGATCAACAGCGCATAAAAAACCAACAAGAAGTCCTTAAAGGTATCATTAATAAACTTCTCCAGCCCTCTTCTCTGACTAAAATTCAAAGTATCCTCAAGTCCATTGAAGGTACGTTCAAAACCAATATGAGCGGAGATAAAATGTTCTCACTGATTCGTATGCAGATTATGAGCATGCAAGGTTGGACATTCAACCAGATTGCGGTAACCGGTGTGGATTCCTCGAAACCTTCGTATGCCATGGGCGGACGCTTGTTATATATGGTAGTTTTAGATAAACAGAGTTTAACAGACGCCAAAGCGGCAATTCAGACCGCATTGAAGGTAAGCAATTAGTACCAAAGGAGTGCAAATAATGGAAAAAGTAAAATCGGCTTTACTCATGATGCTGGATCTGTTGATCGTGGTGGTCAGTTATTTCATCGCGGTTTGGATTCGAATGGATCTCTCCTTCCGTGTCATGTATTTCTACGATTTATTTATCGGGAAAATCTGGCTGATCGTCATTATCTATTTCATCATCTTTAAACTCATGAAAATCGATAAATCCATCCGTATGCTAGCTTCTGTCAACGAAGCCGTCAGCATTTCGTTCGCAGGCGTTCTTGGTGCACTGAGTACTTATCTTGTCTTGTTGGCGATGAAGTTCACACCTGTCCCCCGTAGTATCTATTTAATGCAGGCGATCATCGTAATCCTGATTCTGGAATTCCTGCGTTTTTCTTACCGCATCTACGCAATGATGCAAATCAAGGCGCAATCGATGGGGACCGATTATTCCCGCACAATCATCGTCGGAGCCGGCGCCGCAGGAATGATGTTGCTGAAAGAAATCGCCTCAAATAAAGTATATAAGAACCGGATTATCGGCTTTCTCGATGATGACAAATCCAAGGTCGGCAAATCGGTTAACGGAATCAAAGTCTTAGGGACGACCGGAGATTTGCAGGGAATCGTGAACAGCCAGCAGATTGAAACGATCTATTTAGCACTACCCAGCGTTTCCCTAAGCGAACAAAAAAACATATTGGAAAAGTGCTATGAAACCGGATGCAAGGTACTCGTCCTGACTTCTTCGCTAGATATGCTTTCCTCTAAAGGCATCAAGCGTTCTTTGCGCGAAATCGGCATTGAGGATTTATTGGGCCGTCAATCCATCGAACTTGAGAACGATGTTATCCGTTCACTCATCGAAACCAAAACCGTCGTCGTGACCGGTGCGGCCGGTTCGATCGGCAGTGAACTTTGTCGGCAGATATTACACAGTCATCCCAAGATCTTGCTGATGATCGATATCAACGAAAACGGGCTGTACGATCTCCAACAAGAATTCAATATGATGCAGCGCGACGGGCAACTGCGTGAAGACATAATGTATCTTCCCCTGATCACAAGTATCCGTGACCGTGCGGCGCTCGATCGACTGTTTGCTTCTTATCGGCCACAAATCGTATTCCATGCCGCTGCCCACAAACATGTTCCGCTGATGGAAGATATGCCGATCGAAGCCGTCAAAAACAATATTTTCGGGACCCATAATCTCTTAGAGGTCGCCGATAAATACGGTGTCGAACGATTTGTTTCCATTTCCACCGATAAGGCGGTCAACCCGACCAATGTCATGGGGGCGACCAAACGATTCGTGGAAAAGATGATCCAGTCGATGGATCCGCATTCGAAAACAAAATTCGTTGCTGTTCGTTTCGGGAACGTGCTTGGATCAAACGGATCTATCATCCCTTTGTTTAAAAAGCAGATTTCCAACGGTGGACCAGTCACCATCACGGATAAAAAAATCATCCGCTATTTCATGACCATACCAGAAGCTGTATCTCTGGTATTGCAGGCGGCTACCTACGGGAACGGCGGGGAAATCTTCGTTTTAGATATGGGTCAACCGGTTAAGATTCTGGATCTGGCTGAAAAGATGATACGCCTGGCGGGATATATTCCTTACAGTGAGATAGAAATCAAAGAAATCGGACTGCGGCCTGGCGAAAAACTGTACGAGGAACTTCATCTGAATAAAGAAGATGTTACCAAGACGCCAAATCATTTGATTTTTGTCACTCATCCTGTCGCTATTTCCCAGAAAAAGATTAGTGCGGAATTAGCTTTATTGCATGATATTATCGAGAAAGCTGAAGTCAGCGATGAGGAAATCATCGAGACATTGACGAAAGTCGTCGAAAATTACAATCCGAATCGTAAAGGAGTCGCGATCCATGCCCAAGACATTGAAACGATGGATTGATTTCATCGCCTCGTTGTGCGGAATTCTGGTCCTGTCTCCCTTGCTGATTTTTATTGCGGTCTGGATTAAATTGGATTCGCAAGGCCCGGTTTTTTTCACACAGAAACGAATCGGTATCCACAAAACCGTTTTCCTCATCTACAAGTTCCGTACGATGCGGGCTGACACGCCGAAGGACACACCCACCCATTTATTAGAGAATGCCGATCGATGCATCACTTCATCGGGGGCATTCCTGCGCAAGACGAGTCTGGACGAACTTCCCCAACTCTTCAATATCCTATATGGCCAAATGGCGGTTGTCGGACCGCGTCCCGCTTTGTGGAACCAATTCGATCTCATCGCCGAACGCGACAAATATGGAGCCAACGATGTACGGCCGGGCTTGACTGGATGGGCGCAAATCAACGGCCGCGACGAACTCCCGATCCCCATCAAAGCAAAATTGGACGGGGATTATGTTCAGCGCATGAACCTTTTGTTTGATGCGGAAATATTCATTAAAACGATTTTCAGCGTTCTTCGTTCCGAGGGCGTCAAAGAAGGCGGCAACACAAATAAGGAGGAATAACAATGTTAGTCATTACTGGCATTACAGGTCATTCCGGCTACTATCTGCTGGAACATCTTGAAAGACAAGGATATAAAGGGAAAATCCGCGGATTGATCCGGCCAACAAGCAACACCGAGGCATTAAACCGTTTTAATCTCGACATTGAATATCGCATCACGAATACGGAAGACGTCGGCGATCTAATCCAGGCGTTCGATGGAGCGGAGATCGTGTTGCATATTGCGGGTATCATGCTATCGACTTTTGTGGTCAAAGCCGCCATCGTCAGTAAAGTGCCTTGGGTGATCATGGTTCATACGACCGGTCGCTATTCCAAATTCAAATCGGCTGCCGAAATGTATATCAAAGTGGATGATGAGATTTTAGGATTGAAAGCGAAACAGACGATGACGATTCTGCGCCCGACGATGATTTATGGATCGCGGTTGGACAGAAACATCAGTCGTTTAGTCGAGTATATCGATACTCATCGCATTTTCCCCGTCTTCGGAAGCGGAAAAAACCTGATGCAGCCGGTCAGGGGAGAAGACCTTGCGATTGCCTATACACAGATTATGGCGTCGCCGCAGACGACGCAAAACAAGGAATACAATTTATCGGGGGGTCAACCGATCGCGTACATCGACATGCTGAAACTGGTTGCGAAGAACCTGGACAAAGACACCCGCTTCGTCCACATCCCGCTGAATTTATCCATCTTCATGGCAAAAATCTACAATCTGATTTTCAAACGAGCGTTGATTTCGGTGGAACAGGTTCAGCGTATGCAGGAAGACAAGGTGTTTTCCCACGATGAGGCGACCCGCGATTTCGGATATGCGCCGCTGACATTTGAAGAAGGTATACGGATACAGTGCGAAGAGTATAAGAACGGGAGAAAATAAATGAAGATTCTGTTGGTCAGTCAGTATTACTATCCCGAACGTTTCAAAGTCACCGAGCTTGCGGAGGAACTTTTTGTTCGAGGATATGATATCGACGTACTAACGGGCTTGCCGAATTATCCCGAAGGCACAATCCTAAAGGACTATCGACACAAAAAGAACCGCAATCAGGTAATCAACGGAGTCAATGTGATTCGTGTCCCGCTGATCGGGCGTAAAAGAGGCAAACTGTATCTTGCCCTCAACTATCTCAGTTTTGCGCTAAATGCCTCATGTAAAGCATTGTTGCTGCGCAAGGAATATGATTTGGTCATCGTGTATCAGCTTTCCCCGATTCTGATGGCTTTCCCGGCCATTGTTATCAAGTGGAAACACGGAATCCCGATGATCATGTATACCCTCGACCTTTGGCCCGACAGTATTACAACATTGGGGATCAAGCAAAATTCTCTCTTCTATAAACTGGTCAGTAACGTAAGTCGTTGGATCTATCGTCGTGCCGATATGCAGTGGGTTAGTTCCGATTCATTTCGCGCTTATTTAGACCGATCGACCGAGTTGGGAAACGAAATCGTCCATTTACCTTCGTATGCCGAGGATCAATTCCAACAGACAGAAAAAAATCCCCACGCACGGTTCAACTGTATGTTTGCGGGGAATATGGGGAAAGCGCAGAATATCGATACGATCCTCTATGCCGCTCAGCATCTCAAGGAAACAACGGATATTCATTTCGATTTAATCGGGACTGGGTCCGATTTCGACCGTCTGAAAGATCTTGCTAAAGCACTCAATCTGACTAACGTTGATTTCAAAGGCTCCTATCCATTGGATAAGATGCCTGAATTCTATCGGACAGCTGATCTATTCTTGGTGACATTGTTTGACGATCCCGTCGTTTCGCTAACGTTACCAGGGAAAGTCCAAGCCTATATGGCATCCGGTCGTCCGATCGTCGCTGCCGTAAACGGCGAAACCGCAAGAGTAATCCGCGAAAGCAGAGGTGGACGATGCGTCGCAAGCGGCGATTGGAATGGAATGGCTGAGCGGATCCTCTACTATTACCAACACCGCGACCAAGTCGCGATTGATGGTGAAAACGCTCGGGAATATTACGAGCTGCATTTTTCAAAAGAACAATTCTATGATAAGATTTTAGCGCAAATCGAAACGATTGTCGCTCGGAAGGAGAAATATGTTTGACAAAAAAACACTCTTAATCACAGGGGGGACAGGGTCCTTCGGGAATGCGGTCATGCGCCGTTTCCTAAATACTAGCATCAAGGAAATCCGGATATTTTCAAGGGACGAAAAGAAGCAGGACGATATGCGGAAACTTTACAACAGTGACCGGCTCAAGTTTTACATCGGAGATGTACGCGATCTTTCATCGATCAAGAACGCGATGCACGGGGTTGACTATGTTTTCCATGCAGCGGCCCTAAAACAGGTGCCTTCCTGCGAATTCTTTCCACTAGAAGCGGTGAAGACCAATGTCTTGGGAACAGATAATGTTTTAACGGCTGCGATTGAAGAGGGCGTTAAAAAAGTCATTTGCCTTTCCACCGATAAAGCCGCTTATCCGATCAATGCGATGGGTATTTCAAAAGCGATGATGGAGAAGGTCTTCGTGGCGAAATCAAAAACCAGCGAAAAAACAGTCATTTGCGGAACCCGTTACGGAAACGTCATGGCTTCACGTGGGTCTGTCATTCCGCTGTTTGTGGATCAAATCAAAGCGAACAAACCTATGACTGTCACCGATCCCAACATGACACGGTTTCTGATGAGTCTGGAAGAAGCTGTCGAACTGGTCTTGTTTGCCTTCAGTAATGCGCAATCCGGCGATATCATGGTCCAGAAAAGCGCGGCGTCGACCGTCGGCGACCTCGCCCAAGCAGTCAAAGAACTGTTTAATTCGGATGTGGATATTCGCGTTATCGGCACCCGCCACGGCGAGAAACTGTACGAAACCTTATTGACTAAAGAAGAATATCTAGTCGCACAGGATATGGGCGGGTTCTATCGCGTACCGGCTGATCAACGCGGTTTGAATTACGAAAAATTCTTTGTGGAGGGGGATGTACAACTTTCCCAAGATCACGAATATAATTCCCACAATACAATGCGGCTGAATGTCGAAGAAATCAAACAGAAATTATTACAGCTTGACTATATCAAGGAAGAACTGGAAAGTTGGAATCACCGATGAAAATCTTGGTGACCGGTGCGCAAGGGTTTGTCGGAAAGAATTTAGTTTCTACCCTAAAAACACTGAAAACCCATGAGATTTTCGAAGCGGATGTGGAAACGACCGCAGAGGAACTTTTCCGCTACACGCAAGAATGTGAGTTCGTTTTCCATTTAGCGGGTGTAAACCGTCCCATAAACCCAGAGGAGTTCATGAACGGGAATTTCGGATTCACGAGCACGTTGCTCGATCTGATGGTAAAACATAAGAATTTAGCACCGATTGTGGTTACGTCGTCGATCCAGGCTGCACTGGATAATCCCTACGGAGTCAGTAAAAAAGCCGGTGAAGACTTGATGTTCGCTTATCGTGAAACACATCGCACTCCGATTTATGTTTACCGTTTGGCAAATCTGTTTGGCAAATGGTCGCGTCCGAACTATAACTCGGTGGTTGCGACGTTCTGCCACAACATCAGCCATGACTTACCGATCCAGGTTTCTAATCCGCAGACGACTGTGGAACTTTGCCACATCGACGATGTAATCCACGAATTTTTAGAAGTTTTAGAAGGAAGGGCTATTTATAATGGCAAATTTTGCGTCGTACCGGCCACGGTTAGGGTCACATTACAAGAATTGTCCGACAAATTATATGCCTTTCGTGCAACTCGCGACACGCTGCGGTTGCCTGAGTTTCAGTCGCGCTTCGATCGTCAACTCTACGGAACCTATCTTTCCTATCTGGCAACCGACAATTTCGGATATAAGTTAAAACAGAATACGGATAACCGGGGATGGCTGGCTGAATTCATCAAGTCGCCGGAATTTGGTCAAGTCTTTGTTTCAAAGACCTTTCCCAACATTACGCGCGGAAATCACTGGCATCATACCAAGGCCGAAAAGTTTCTGGTAGTTCAAGGAAAAGGAGAGATCCGCTTCCGCAACATCTTCTCTGATGAAGTCATCGTCTATCCGGTCGACGGGGATAGCCCGCAAGTACTGGATATCCCGACCGGGTATACCCACAACATCACAAATACTTCCGAGCTTGATCTGATCACGCTATTCTGGTCGACCGAAATATTTGATCCGGAACACCCCGATACCTATTACCAGGAGGTTTAACATGCAAACAAAACTGAAAGTCATGACCATTGTCGGTACGCGGCCGGAAATCATCCGTCTCTCCGCAGTCATCAAGAAGTTGGAAGAAGCCGTAGCCATTGAACATATCCTTGTCCACACAGGACAAAACTATGACTATGAACTAAATGAGGTATTCTTCAAAGACTTTGATCTGCGAAAACCGGATTATTTCCTGAATGCCGCAAACGGATCTGCCATTGAAACCATCGGACACATCCTCATCAAGATCGATAAAGTGCTCGATGAAGTCAAACCTGATGCCGTGCTGATTTTAGGTGACACCAACAGTTGCCTATGCGCCATCGCAGCGAAACGCAAACATATTCCGATTTTCCATATGGAAGCCGGGAACCGGTGTTTCGACGAGCGTGTACCTGAAGAAACGAACCGTAGGATCGTGGACCATATCTCCGACATCAACCTGACCTACAGCGATATCGCCCGCGAATACTTATTGCGTGAAGGATTACCCGCCGATCGCATCATCAAAACCGGATCGCCGATGTTTGAAGTGCTACGTTCTAAAATGGATGCGATTGACGCATCTGACGTGGTGACACGGCTCGGTCTTACACAAGGGCAATATTTCGTCGTATCGGCCCATCGCGAAGAAAATATCAGCTCGCAGGAGAATTTTTCGAACCTGGTGGATACCTTAAATACCATCGCAGAAACATATCAGTTGCCGATTATCTTTTCGACCCATCCTAGGACGCGCAAAATGGTTGAGGCACAAAATATCAAATTCCATCCGCTGATTAGCCTTTTGAAACCTCTGGGCTTCGTCGATTACATCAAACTACAGAAATCTTCCAAAGCCGTATTAAGCGACTCTGGAACCATTAGTGAAGAAACATCTATTCTAAAGCTACACTCACTCAATCTACGGCAGGCACACGAACGTCCTGAAGCGATGGAAGAAGCGAGCGTGATGTTGGTCGGGTTGAAGAAAGAACGCGTCCTGCAGGGGCTCGCTATGCTTGAACAGCAGGATCCAGCCTTGTTCAGACAGGTCAATGACTACAGTATGCCCAATGTATCGGATAAAGTTGTCCGTATCTTGATTTCCTACACCGACTATATCAACCGTTGTGTTTGGAGCAAGTAATCCGAATCCTTCCCATCAGTTGCGATGCGACGCAGGAAGCAGCGGACGAATCGTAACTGCTATCCATCACGATCTTCTTTCATTAGGTCATGGAAACAGCATTGCCTATGTAAGAAATACCATAAAATTGCGAACAATCTTATCGCTTCAGTTCAAGTTTGAATGTTTGGCTGACGTACTCATGATTATCCTAAAAGCTGGCTTCTTGATCATTCAAAGAATAATCTTGCCAAAGAAATGTTGTTCAGCAAGTTCAAAACCTTACTTTCATTACGCCGTTGCACTGACCAAAGGATATGGTTAAACAAGCTTATTTATGTGATTTTGAACAGAATCGATTTTGCGAATTTGATTCATCTCTTGGGTAACTGAATGCGGGTGATCAGTTACTATCTATCTGGCTAAGCAAGATTCAGCGAAGATGACTTCCGAAAAATGCAAGACTGAGTTGAAAATGCGAATCATATTTTGCATGAAGAAAAAATGGATAAGGAACGAAAGTCAAATCTTAGAAACATTCCATTTTGTCTCAAAGGAAAATTTCGAGTGTAACAGAAATATTGACAAAGTAAAGTATTTCATCAAAATTACACTGGGAATGTGCTATTCCTCTTGAAATAACTTGCGGATTACGATAAAATTAAATTGCTCTTGTGAATACAAAAATCCGGAAAATAATTCCCGGATGGATCGATCCTTCCCCCCACCCATAAGATCGACCCGAAACACGAGAGATATCCCACCTCCCCCCCACATTGAGGTGGGATTTTTATTGTGTTTTCACTTGAAAGTTCTTGGAAGATAATGATTGCGCGAATGTATCTCACAGTGTACGGACAATATCCACTCGATATTCTCTCGTCTGCAGGTTGAAGGTTTAGGTATCTCGCCTGAAAACGAAATTGCTTCCTTAGGGACCATTTAGTACTATTAAGTGATATAATATTGTAAGCCTATTTTATAGGCCGTTTTTAGAACAAATGTAAGGACTTATTAATGGGGGGGATTAGAAAAACGAACAGTGGGCGGCTTGCCATTATGACTATCCAAAAAAGTTTTGTGCGACAAATGTTTACAGAGAATAACATCGTACGAAAGCAAAACAACGGTGCTTACGGAGTGGCCAAACCATTCTAGTGGAATGATTCAAAGGAACAGAGTGAAGAAAACACGAATTGAAGATATCGATATTGTAAAAGGCAATCTATTGTTTTGCCAGAATCAGTAAAAAATATCATTCCAAATGAGAATAGTATCATTTCAAATTGTTGCAAGGGTCAGTCTATTATGATTGCCCAAATCGGACCATGTATCAGTTACAGCAAGCAAATGATAACGAATCAAAGATGGATTCTTTTTGAGATAACGACATTATTGCCACAATAAAAGAGATTCCAAACTAGAAATTCGTTTTGTCTGACAATCAGAATATTTTCTAGAGATGAAGAAGAGTAAGTTGACATGAGATGTGTTGATAAAAATGACGGGAAGTCCGCAATACTATCAAAGAATCAAAAAATATCGAATTTGTTAAAATGAGTGATATCGTGAAGTGCGCTATCATATGGGAGGATTATGAAATATATCTTTATTGGTGGATTATTCCCGAAAGAGGATGAAGAACAAATTCTCAACAATACAAAATCTGTTGCGCAATTTGCAGCAAATTTACTGCAGTGGAGTATTGTCGACGGACTTGATTCTAATCTCGATAAAAATATATTGACAGTGATCAGTTCCGTTTTTATTGGATCATATCCAAAACATTATGAAAAAATGATAATTCAGTCGAAGAATTGGAGTCATAAAATCGATGCAAATGACAAGTATGTCGGATTTCTCAATATTATCGGCATAAAGCACTTCTTTCGTGCATTGAATGTATATCGAGTATTAGACGAA
>JBBQGS010000016.1:0-18540 GCA_038323255.1 Erysipelotrichales bacterium
TATCGTTTTGAGTATATTATTGCTGATTCTGTTAATCTATATCGCCAATAAAATCAAGAAGCACAAGCATTTGGACGAGCTGGAATAACTGATGGTTGTTTTGAGTGATATAAAGGACTGATAATTCTTAAGAATCAGTCTTTTTTTTGCATAGTAAGTGGGGGAATTCTCTAATAACGCTCGTCGCGTTTGGGGAAATTGATAAAAGCCATCGCGAAACCATTGATAATCCAATCTCACATAATCTCAATTTGAAATTATCAAAGTGTGAAACGCGAAAATTAGAAATAAGATAGAAATCGATGGGTGTTTCTAACCAATTTTCATTATAAAGGGTATAATAAATATAGAGTAGAAATCCCCACGCACAATCCATATATGTATGAGGGCACATATGACAAAGCAAAAATTCACGATACTGGTCGTCGACGAAAACACAAAATCGATCATCAAGATGCAAACTCCGCTATGCGAAGATTTTCTTGCTATATCTGTCATTAAAGCAGAAACCTATCAAGACGCTGTTTCCCTAGTGCAAACGAAAAAAGCAGATGCAGTTTTTGTCCAAATCGACGATCAATCTAACGATACGATCATGTTTTGCGACATGCTGAAGAGGGATGTTGATTTTCCCGTTATCCCAATCGTCTTCTTAACAATTAAATCGGTTGATTCTAAGAGTAATAAAGTAGCATTTGAAAGCAATGCAACAGCAATTCTTTCATTGCCGCTTGAACATTATGAATTTGCGGCACTTATACGATCATTTGCGAGGCTTAAGAATAAGGAAATTGCAGGTTTTTCATATACGAAATCGATTGAAAGTAAAATCAGGGAAAGTGAAGATCGATTCAAATACTTTTTTGATTACTCCGTAATCGCAAAATCGATGACACTTCCTAACGGGGAGATCCAGGTCAATCAAAAGATGTGCGAATTGCTTGGGTATACTTCCGAAGAACTTCACGGGAAAAAGTGGCAGGATATCACGCATCCCGATGATATGGATGAAACCGCAAAAGAGATGAAATCCCTCATATCCGGACAGAAAAGTTCAACAAAATATGAAAAAAGATACCTGCGGAAAGACGGCTCTATCGTTTGGGGCGAAGTTCATTCTTCGATTCGTAGAAACGAAGACCATGTGCCATTATACTTTGTGACCTCAATCATAGATATGACTGCCCGGAAATTGATCGAGGGGAATTTACTGCAGCAAATCAATCTGTTTTCTTCACTGCTCAAAATCCTTCCGGTCGGCGTGTTCATGGTTGATTCAAACGACGGAAAACCCTTGATTGCTAATGAAGCGGCACTCAACTATCTTGGCAGGGGGATTCTCCCCGACGCCAATTTACACAATCTTTCAGAAGTATACAGAGCGCATAAACTCGGCAGATCCGAAGCATATCCGCCTGAAGAAATGCCAATTATCCTAGGGATGCAAGGAATTTCTTCGCATATCGACGACATGATTGTTGAACGGCCTGATGGTTCGGATATCCTACTTGAAGTTTTCGGAACTCCCGTAAAAGACAGTCAAGGCAAACCATGGGCAAGCTTGGTGACTTTCCTTGATATCACACAACGCAAGAAAGCCGAAGAAAACCTTGTTTATCTCAGTTATCATGATTTTTTAACCGGTCTCTATAATCGGCGCTTTTTCGAAGAGGAAATGAAGCGACTCGACACCGAACGGAATCTGCCGATCACCGTCGTCATGGGAGATTTAAACGGCCTTAAACTGATCAACGACTCGTTTGGACATGCGGCAGGAGACGAACATCTCAAAAAGGCCGCTAATGTGATTAAGGAAGCCTTCCGTGTTGACGATATTGTCAGTCGCATCGGAGGGGATGAATTCGCCGTTCTGTTGATCAGAACCGATTTTGCTGAAGCGAACGAAATCCTCAACCGGCTGAAAATAAAGACAGCGGAAGAAAACACCGGAACGTTGGATTTGTCCATTGCATATGGATGTCAAACAAAAATTAGCGTCGATGAAGACATTCTGAAGATACTTGAAAGCGCGGAAAATCATATGTACCGCCAGAAACTGTATGAAAGGGATAGCATCAGAAGCAAAACAATCGACATCATCATGACAACGCTCTTTGAGAAAAGCCATCGTGAAATGAAGCATGCGAAAAGAGTCAGTGAAATCTGCGAAAAAATCGCGATTGCGATGAATCTCGACAAAGAAAGCATCAACAAGGTTAAGATGGCCGGGTTGGTACATGATATCGGAAAAATCGCAATTAATGAGGACATTCTAAATAACCCGAACAAATTAAGCGAAGATGAGTGGCAAGAGATACGAAAGCATCCCGAGACCGGATGGCGCATCCTAATCGGCGTAAACGAGTTCTTTGAAATAGCTAATTTCGTCCTCGACCACCACGAAAAATGGAATGGCAGCGGCTATCCAAAAGGGCTTAAGGGTGAAGAAATCTCACTGGAAGCCAGAATCATCGCATTGGCGGATGCATATGATGCGATGACTTCCGATTTGCCTTATCGTAAAAAACTCAAAAAAACTGCGGCGATTGAAGAGATTATAAAATGTTCCGGGGTTCAGTTTGATCCGAATTTAGCTAAAATATTTATTGAACACGTAGTAACTGATTTGCATGAAAAAAGTTATGATACCAAAAGCAAATGATTTCAAAATGTGATTAGCCTAAGGGTTGACCAATTTCAAAATGTATTCGGTTTGAAGCATCATTCGATTCTTTTTACGATATACTTATATTGCTAGAACCATCAAAGAATTAACGGAGGGAACCTATGACTATCGACAAACACTATATCGAAATGCTGGAATATTTATATGAAGGTGTTTATTTCGTGGATAATGAAAGAACCATAAACTATTGGAACAAAGGTGCCGAAAAAATCACGGGGTATTCTTCCGAGGAAGTGATCAACCGGAAATGCTATGAAAACATCTTGAATCATAAAGATGAAAATAATACTTCCCTTTGTATGAACGGATGCCCATTACATGCAACCATCAATGACGGAACGCAGAGGGAAGCCCGAGTCTATCTGCAGCATAAAAAAGGGCATCGGGTTCCGGTTACCGTCCGCACGATGCCGGTCTTTAACGAAAACAATGAAATCACCGGCGCAATCGAGATTTTCATCGATGATAAGAACGAGGTCAAAATACTCAGCAATCTAGAACAATATCGCAAAGAAGCATCGGAGGATTTATTAACCGGTCTTTCCAACCGCCGCTATGTCAAAGCGGTGTTAGAGTCTAAAATTATTGAGTTTAACGAAGTCAGAATCTCTTTTGGGGTGGTGTTTATCGATATCGATCATTTCAAGCGAGTCAATGATGATTTTGGTCATGATATCGGAGATGAAATCCTGAAACTGGTCGCAAAAACATTGGAGTCGAATCTTCGCAAACATGATGTAGTAGGCCGTTGGGGAGGAGAGGAATTCATTGCCATCATTTCCAATGTCGATGCGAACGAACTGGCGGCTGTCACTGAAAAAATGAGGTTTCTAGTCGAGTCTTCAAAACTTCGGTTAAAAGATGAAGAACTGCATGTCACAATTTCACTTGGCGCCACGCTATCGATCAACGATGACAATGTAGATGAAATCGTCAAACGTGCCGATGCACTTATGTATCAAAGCAAAACAAACGGAAGAAACAGAACGACGATCGGCTAATGCTTTCAATTAGATATGTACAGATGAACAGACCTGAAGGAGGTCGTTGAAATGAAATGGGTAACAAGAGAAAAAGTTCATGTGGATCGTGTGGCCTGTCCTTGGCTGATTAAAAATTTCATCGATCATGATGCGGAGTTTATGTTTGTTCCAAAGGATACCAATCCTTTACTGATCTCAGAAGGCATTCCGTTTGATATGAAAGGTGTAGAACTCGGACATCATGGCGATGAATGCTCTTTTGATGCAATCATGCATAAATATAAGTTGGATGACAATCCGGTCTTAGTTAAAATACAGGAGATTGTGCGATTGGCGGATACCGATCGCGAAGCGGAAAATCCTCTATCATTCGCATTGGATATTCTTGCTACCGGCTTTAGACTTAGTTCAAAAGATGATCATGAGACTCTCGAAAAGGAATTCTACTTGTATGATGCGCTTTTTGCCTACTTCAAGAGTCAGTTGGATTCATAACCTTCGTTAAACTTTATCTTAGGTCGCTGATGTGACCTTTTTTATTTCTTTTCAGATACACGAAAAGGATCTATGAACTTCGATTATTGTTAATTCTCATTCTAAAAAGTGTTAGAGATCGTAAAAATCAAACGAATGTTGAAGAATGATTGAGTTTCCTAAAGCATAACTGATATCTGAACTTTAGGATGGAATCGTTCTTTTTTTGAAGTTAAATTCCGACTTGAATCAAAGATTAACGATCAATGTCGCAGAATCAATCGAAAACAGAGCATAATGTATCAAAAACAATAGGATTAGCAAGTCAAGCGTACTGTTTGACTATGGGCGATAGCACTTCTATACTCTTCTTATAGACGTACAATGTAAGAATATGATGAATCTCAGAATATTTGCACATCGAATAAAAGAATTCCATAAACAAATTTTCAACAAACGAAAGCGAAAGATGGATCTAGAAATAACTGTTTTATATATTCCTATGTTGAAATGGAAGTGTAACCAAACCACAGGAGGCAAACTTATGAGGAATCGCAGATCATTGATGATAGGATTACTTACGATTATTCTATTGGCAGTTGTCTCGGCTTGTAGCACGTCAAACACACCCGCAAATCAAAACATCGTGAACATCCAAGGCAATCAATTCTCACCAGTCGAAATTACCATTAAAAAAGGTGATTCGATTACCTGGACCAACAAAGATTCGGTTGGACATACTATAGTAAGTACAACTTTCCAAAGCACGATGCTGGAAACCGGTCAGTCATTCACCCAAGCGTTTTCAACAGTCGGAACGTACGAGTATCATTGCTCAGTTCACCCCAGTATGGTCGGAAAGGTCATTGTTACAAGTTCCACCGGCTATTAGTCTCATTTTAGTAATTGACTCTTAATCAGCAGAAAGTTCCAGCAACTGGAACTTTTTATCTACTAGGAATCTTAATCATAAGGCAATTATAGATCACTTTCTATAAGTAGACTTGGATAAAACCTGTAGAATCATTTTTTGGATTAACGCACATTATGCCATTTCCCGTCAATCTGAACAAGGAGATGGCTATTTGTCATATCTAGTACAGTTTTTGTGTAAACGGAGAATCCGTATTCTATTTGATCATCCTCGAAATTGCCGTCTTGGTAGACAGGGAAAACATCAACCTCGCCTTGCTGGTTCACAATCTTAACCGCCGTGATAATGGCGCCTGTCGCTTGGTCGGTATATCGAGCATTCAGAAAGAAATAGCCGTTGGCTGTCTGTTGGGTCAATGTATAAGCCAATTTGATTTCGTCCGTCGCAATCGTGTTTGTTTTCAAAGGGTCGCTTAAGAGGATAGGTGTACTTTGAAGTAACCAATTGAGATTGCGTTCGGCGATTTCGATAAGGATATGATGTGGTGAAGCTATTTGTATTTTACGGTAATCATATGGAAAGACTCTTGAGTAATCCACATGTCCGAAGGATTCACTGAGGAAAGGGATCAATGCGTTCGCAAACGAGTCCCTGAACATCCACAAACTTTCTTCTTTTGTCGCAGTGACCGACTCGATTTCAAGGTCTTCGAATGAGCGAATCGCCCGTGTAAAGGTGAATTTTTCTGGTAAAACGAAATGGTATTGTTCGTCATACGTGATTTTGGATGGATCAAGCATCGTCGCCAAATCTCCTTGCCAATCGCTGGATAAGACCGGAGCTTGATCTAACAAACGCAGACTCTCTACGCCTAAAGCATCCATCAATGCTTCATAACCCACCGCGGCTCCAAGATTATTCCAATGAGTGTCTTTCAGATGATATAGATTTCTACTTGAAATGGCCTTTATGTCAATCAAAGGTTTTTTGATGTCGATGAAATCCATCGCTAAATCCATCGTAGAAATTCTATCTAGATTACTATAAGTTCCGATTACTTTCAATGTGGAAGGCATCTTTTCACCATAGACGGTCGCTTTATTCGGGGCGACCATAAAGTGCGAATCGATCCCAAGTCTACTCAGATACTCGTTTTGGATTCGCAAGACTTGGTTTAATCGGAGTAAATCGTTTATTGATAAAGTGTCCACTTTTAGATAATCATTCAGCGTTTCTTCAAAAAACAGATATCCGTCTTTCCCTAGAAACACTTTCGAACTACCGCTTTGGTGAAACAGGACTTCGTTGATGCGATGGAATGCTGCAATCATGGAAGGCCGAAAAGGGAGAGTCTTCTTGAAGTAAGCATCGAATTCCGTACTGTAGTCAGTGTTAAATCGACCTGCTTTGATGAGCAACGGGAAGGGCGGAGGAGTGCTTTTCTCTAAACTCGGGGAACGGAAACCCAATACAAAACCTAGCAACGGAATCAAAACAGATCCGAGCAGAATGATACAAAAGCCGAGTTTTGCGAATTTTTTCATGTGGCCTCCTAAAATCTGAAATAGATGAAGGGATTATATGCCGTAGCAGCTAAACTAAAAAGGCAGGCAAACCATAATACGATTGCGATTCCGTATGACAGGGAGTTTCCAATACGTTTTTGATCGTAGGTCCGGATGAATTTTGCGATCGGAGTGGATGCGACGATGCACACCACAAACATAAACCAAGTCGTTGGGGTCAAAAGGACCATGAGTTGACGAGCTCCGATTCCGGTCGTGGGATGAAACAGAAACATGGAGCGCAGGAAAACCAATGCCTGCGCAAACGTAGCAGACCGGAAAATCACGAAACCGATTAAGACAACCAAAAGAGTATAGAAATGGCGTAGGAAGCGCGGCCATTTGCCAACATTCAGAATGGTTTGTTCAAGGATTAAAAACAATCCGTGGTAGAGTCCCCAAACGACGAAAGTCCAGGATGCACCGTGCCATAATCCGGTCAGGAAGAAGATAATGACTTGGTTAAGCAGCGCACGAGGTATTCCTTTGCGATTTCCGCCTAAAGGGATGTAGACATAGAGTCGAAACCACGATGATAACGATATATGCCACCTGCGCCAGAAATCCCGCAGCGAAGAGGCGATGTAGGGATAATTGAAATTCTCAAGAAAGTGGAATCCGAACATTTCCCCCATCCCGATGGCCATATCCGAATAGCCCGAGAAATCAAAGTAAATTTGGAAAAGATAAGCGATTGCGGCGACCCAAGCGATCGAAGTCGATATTTCGTTATTAGGCAATTTATAGAGTCCGTCGACGACGATCGCCATGGTATTGGCAAGTAGAACTTTCTTCGATAGTCCGAAAACAAAGCGACGCAATCCATGGACTGTGCCATTCAGTTTCACCGCCCTATGATCGATTTCGACTGCGATATCGTGATACTTGACGATTGGACCGGCGATAAGCTGCGGGAAGAATGTGATGTAAAGCAATAGCGAGAAGAAATTCTTTTGTACGGGCGTCTCGCGGTAATACACGTCGATGACATAGGACATCGTCTGGAATGTGTAGAAGGAGATGCCGATCGGCAAAGGAAGATGCAGGTAAGGAATCGCGGAACCCGTTAAACTGTTGATGCTTAAGATAATGAAATCAGCATATTTGAAAACACCCAACAAAATAAGGTTGAAAACGACGGTCAGGATTAAGAATTGTTTGCGTCGATCTTGTTTGGCATCCATCGTCAAGGTTAAGGTATAGTTGACTAAACCTGAGAAAAGCATTAAAAAAACATAGAGCGGTTCGCCCCATGCATAAAAAAGTAACGAACATCCTAATAAAAACAGATTGCTGACTCTGTTTTTAAGGATGATATTTACGATGTAAACAACGGGCAGAAACGCAAAAACAAATATCAAGGAGCTAAAGACCATAGAACCTCCTGTAACTGACTATTTTACGGCGTAGAGATAGGAAATCGAAGTCACGACATTATCGATGATGACAAAGGATAAATCAGTCAGACCGAGTCGATAGGTGTATGCGCCGTAACTTTCTTTGTAGTCTTTGCCATAAGCTGCTTCCACTTCGGCAAAACTGGAGCCGATATGAATGCCTTCCAACGTTGTAACAGTATTATCCTTTAAATAGAAACCGGTGAATTTCTCGATCCCGTCCGCAAGAAACGTGGTGACCTGATAACTTCCATAGTCATAGACCGAGTCTTCACCCTTAAATGCACAGGAAGGGGAAGAGTACTTATCCATAGGAGTCCCAGCAGCAGTGAGAAACTTTTCGGCGGCTTGACCCATCGTGATCGTTTCTTTTGCAGCCTTGAAATAGTAGTTATCTTTCTTAACGTTGTCGCCCAGTTTTCCACATCCGACCAGAAGTAAGACAATCAAAAATAGCACTGTTTTTTTCATTATAGCTCCTTTGTGTTGTTTCATGGGGCACTCGCTTGGTAGGTATAGATGACATAGACCTTAGAATTACCATCAGTAAACGTACCGTTCCAATTAGTCGTCCTCGATACATATGTGTAACCGGATATCGTTTTCGCGCTTGTCGAGTACGAGATCCCTACAAATCCAGTTAAGTTCGATTGAGACGCGATTTCATTATCGCTTCCATCAACATATTTCACTATGACCTCCCCCGGCATGACTGTTTCCCAATTATCATCTTTAATATAAGAATTGGTCAACGCTTTGTTTCTTAGTGAGGCATCCGTAACCAAGAAGGTATCGGAGAAAGCGATATCTACATTCTGCCATCCGCTACCGATATTCACCTGGTTCCATGAATGAGCCTGGTTATACTGTTCTCGCTCGCGGTTAGTAATTCCGGCGCGGGTAAAGAGGGCTTGCATGGCATACATCCTTCCATAGCAGTTTCCGACTCGCGATGTCAGAGTGCTTATGGCTCGATCTTGCCACGGATTTGTTGCCAAGGCACCTCCCATATATTTTATCGTACGTCCGAAATCATAAAGAATGCGCGTGACTTGATAGGTAGACATATCACCATGCAACAGCTGGCGAAAGAGATTATCGACAAGAGTGTTCAACGCAGCATTCCCTGTATCCCCTTTTGACACAAAGGGAGGATGTGTTTTAACTGTGACCGTGATGTGTTTCGAAGCAGTATTGCCGGCTTTATCTTTTGCGCTGAATGTAATGGAGTAAGCTCCGACTCTATTGAAATTGACCGAACCATCTACGTACACCGTCATTCTTCCGTCGCGGTTATCCGTCGCATACACCTGCGACCTAACGTTAAATGACTCACCGATGAAGACCGACCTATCTGTAAGTCCTGAGCCGCTTAAAACAGGGGGCAATGTATCGCTTATGACAACTAGTTTTCCAGTGATTTCCGTCTTGTTCCCACTGATATCAGTCAAAATTACAATAGGAGCGAAGGTTCCTGCACTTGCGGTGAAGTTGGTGGTTTCTTTAAAAGTAACGATAACTTTCGATGCATCCTTAATTTCCTTTACGAAAGAAGCCGCTGCGAGTATATCTCCTACATAAGCGTTGAGTGCTACTGCGTTTCCAGTGGGGGCGATCGTATCGACCACTACCAATTGTGTTAACAAGGTTCGACTCTCCATTTTAATTTCGATCGGATAGGTGCCGACGATGAGTTTCAAAGATGACATGTTCGTAACGAATGTCTCCGTAGTCCTATCTTTTAGTAGAAAATCCTGAATCAAAGGTGCAGGGAGGCCGGCTTCGATCGTGACTTTGTCCCTTACCTGCGAAATTAAAACGGTTGTCTTTTCAATAGTTGCATTTCCGCCCATGTCGGTGGCTTTGATTTCAACCGTTTGTTCGCCGATTTTCGAAGGATCGGGCGCGACGCTGAAACTGTAAGTAAGCTTCGTTTTGTCACTCGCTTCCAACACGAAAACTTCAGGAAGTATCGCTTTACCGACGGGAGATACAATCTCGCGTAGTTTCAGGATAGGCTTGATTGTATCGGTGATCAACAAAGTGGAATGATAAGTCATAAATCCGACTTTTACTCCGACGCTATATTTGCCAGGAACCAATAAGTCGATACTTTTAACGTTTGATTCGAAGACTCCTTCATTATTGGCTAGAAGGAATTGGGCTTCATCCAACTCCGAAATTTCTCCGGCTTCGATTGTGACTTTATTATGCAGTCGGTTAGGCAGATAGATGATGCCGAATACGGCACCTCCAAGAATAGTAAAACTCAAGATTATAGGAAGCACAAGCTTCTTTTTAAATTTCCTCATTATGCGAACACCTCCATGGTGATGACTATATCGATTTAAGTTCATATTCCTCTGGTTTAACCGAAGATTTTGAAAATCAATTAGTTCGAAGAAGGCATCGGAAAAGGTATCTTATGACAATCCACATAAATTAATCTACACATATTATAACGATTATTTAACCTAAAATGGCATTTCGTTAAAAGAAACTTGTGAGAAATTTGAAAATAACAATATTTGTGATACAAGAATAACCGCATTACAGCTTTGTAAGTGGTAGTTTATAATGAAGTTTTGTGTAAAAAAATGTGAGAAAATGTCTACCGAAGTTATAATATAGATAGGCCAGAAAGGAGTTTCAGTGATGCGTAAATCAATCTTCGTTACAATACTTGTTCTTTCTCTTTTGGTTTCTGGATGCGGGGTTTCGAATAAATATGAGAGTACGAAAAGTATCATTACTGAAAAAGAAATTCAAAACGGGAATCAATATTACTTTTACGTTAGTTATAAGATTGAAGGAACGGAAGGAGAATATACGGCAACGATAAAGATCAGCAATAAGACAACATATGATAAGTATGAAGTTGGAGATGAATATGTCTTTAAACGTCCTGTTGCAAAATGATTCATAAGAATCTGAGATTTATGGTAGATTTTTGCGATGAAGATAGGGGCACATTGCGACACTGATTTAGAAGATTAACCATGATCTTGAGTTCGAGATTATTTTATTGCCGATTTTAAAACAATTGAAACCTTATGATTGTGCGTGTTTGCTGCAGTTTTCGAAGAACATGCGATGGTGATAATAAAAATCACATGACTTAATGTTGCAATGTGCTATCTGAATGTATCTATCGTATCGGTCAGTTACACATCCTAATTACCTCATTTCGGACATTTTCAGACAAAAAAAGGCTTCTTAATTCAAGAAGTCCTTTTTATTCAGTAAGTTATGAGGAGCCAATTATAACGTGATGTCTTTGGATTTTGATACTTTCATAAAGATCAGCAAAGAGATGACGGTGAATCCGGACAAGATCGTTGCCAATGCCGCCGCATAACCGTAATTACCGCGGGTCACAAATGTATAAATAGCCAATGTCAATGTAACGGTTCGGGTATTGTACAGAATGATGGCGGTCGATAATTCAGTGATGATTGTGACCCAACTGAGAATAGCACCGGAGATGATTCCGTTGGACATCATTGGAACAGTAACTTTAAAGAATGCCGAAAGCTTTGAACAACCCAAACTGATGGCAGCTTCCTCGACTGTCAGTGGAATTTGTTGTAGTGTTGCAACCGAAGACCGTATGGTATAAGGTAATCTTCGAATGATCAATGCGATGACCATGATGGCGACCGTACCAGTCAGAACAATCGGTTTCTTGTTAAACGCCATGACCAAAGCGATACCTACGACAGATCCGGGAATGATGTATGGAAGCATCGACATCGTATCGATTGCGGAATTCATTGAGTTCCTTCTTCGAACGACCAAATAAGCAATAAAAACAGCCAGCACGATGACCAGCACCAACGCGAGACCACCGATAATGAACGTATTGGGAATCGCCTTACTCATTCTTTTTAGAGCTACCGTGTAACTGTCAAAGGAAAAGCCTGCTTTGAACAGTTTCCCGGAAGTGTTTTGGAACGATTGATAAGCGATATAGATTTGCGGAAGAAAAGCGATTCCGACGATTAGATAACTGTATAAATGGATAAAGACATTAAACAAACCCTTTGCCTTTTTCTTTTCGATCGGATGAAGTGCATTCATTGTAAAAGCGAAACGGCTGGAGAGATACTTTTGAAATAGAAAGATAATTGCGGTAATGATGATTGCGATGACACTTATGGCTGCAGCGAAGTTATAGTTAGTACCAGTCTCGCCTAAAAACTGAACGTAGATTTCAACCGGGAATACTCTAAATCCTTCACCAATTAAGAGTGGTGTACCGAAATCAGCGAATGCACGCATGAATACTAGGAGGGCGGCTGCCAAGATCGTCGGCATGCATAAGGGGATGACTACTTTGAAGAAACGATTAATGCCTGAACACCCCATGTTATCGGAAGCTTCAAGAAGTGAATTATCGATATTCTTCAGTGCTCCCGATACATATAGAAAGACGAGCGGAAACAATTGCAAGGTCAGTACTAAAAGGATACCGTTGAATCCATAGATATTGGGAACTGTGATGCCCGTGAGGTTTTTGATGAAAACAGTTACAATTCCGGAGCGGCCCAACAGTTGGATCCATGCATAAGCGCCGATAAACGGAGCCGACATGGAACAGAGAATGATCAGTATCTGCAGAAGACCTTTGAATTTGATTTCATACATATTATAGAAATAAGCCAATGGAATCCCCAAAATTAAGCTGATTATCGTCGTCATGACAGTTACATTGAAACTGTTGATCAGTGTCTGAGAGTAATACTTGAGACTAAAGAACTTAACAAACCATTCAAGACTGAACCCTCCGTTTTCCCCAATGACCGCACTTTTAAGTAAAGAATAAAGGGGGAACAACAAGAATATAATATATAAACCGAGAATGACAAGTGACATTAATGTCCATATGTCCACAACCTTCTTCTGTTTCATTTTATTCACCTACGCTTGGCTCATTATCATTACGAACGCCTTTAAGGATGTTTCGCATTCCGTCTTCCGTGAATAGATTGATTTTTTCTTCCTTGACCGTCAAATAAATCTCGGCTTTGACCGGAATGATACTGTCGATTTTTGATTCCTGAATAATCTCCACTTTTTCACCTGTACTCAGATGCACAAAGTAGTGCGTATTCAGTCCTAAGAAGACACTGCTGTCCACAACGGCTTGGATGCCTTCTTTGGTTTCCGTTGAAATGGTGAACTCTTCCGGACGTATGGAAACCGTAACTTTTTGAGATTGTTTCTGTGTTTCCATAACATTATTCATTTCAACCCGATAGCCGCTTGAAAATTCAACGAAGGTCATGTTGTTTTCACACACTAACTGCGCATCGATAAGGTTTGTCCGACCGATAAATGTCGACACGAACAGATTAGTCGGGCGCTGATAGATATCCTTAGGAGTTCCCAAGTGCTGAATAACACCGTCTTTCATAACCGCAATACGATCACTCACAGCCATGGCTTCTTCCTGGTCATGCGTTACATATACGGTTGTGATACCGACTCTGTTTTGGATTTCTTTGATGACGCTTCGCATTTCGACGCGTAACTTGGCATCAAGATTACTGAGCGGTTCATCCATCAAAAGAACATCGGGCTGAATGACCAGCGAACGAGCCAAGGCGACGCGTTGTTGTTGACCTCCAGACAGTTTGTCCGGCATACGATCCTTATATTGCTCAATCTGCATCAGTTCAAGAAACTTTAGTGTTTCTCTTTCGATGTCTTCTTTGGAATATTTCCTGTTTTTTAATCCGAAAGCCACATTTTGTTTAACGGTCAAATGAGGAAATATTGCATAGTTTTGGAAAACCATACCAATGTTTCGCTTGCTTGGATCGATGGCATTGATTCTTTTATCATTAAAGAAAAAGTCTCCGCCTTCAATCGTGTTAAACCCGGCGATCATACGTAATAAAGTCGTCTTCCCACATCCGGATGGACCAAGGAGGGTGAAAAATTCACCCTCCTTGATATCCAGCGAAATGTCCGAGATGACTGTGTTTGTACCATAGCGCTTGACAGCGTTTTTGATTTTAATATTTACACTCATGTTGTCGTCCCCTGAATCTTTCTATGTTGTAAACTTATTTCTTGTTAACTTCAGCCCATAATGTCGACCATTTGGCCTGCATTGCTTTTTTATTGGTAGCTGTGTATGCGATATCTTCAAAAGCGATTTTGATTGATGAGAACGGTTGTAAGAATTTGTTGGTATTCGGGATTGAAGTATTCGCAGGACGATTGGTCAAACCACCGATGATTTTTTGACATTCATCGGAATCCAAGAAATCCATGAACAATTTGGCGTTATCCAAATTTTTCGCTCCGGTAATGATTGCTGAAGCTGATGGTAACCAAACAGCTCCTTCGGAAGGATATACAACGCGTAAGTTTTTAGCGCCTGATTCTAATAAAGATACTGAAGGATCTTCATAGGTCAAACCAACAACATATTCACCGGCACTAACGCCTTTATAAACAGCTGAAGAACCTGATGTCAATTTACCATTAAGGTTGCCGATTAGTGATTTAACAAAATCCCATGCTTTTGTATCTTCATAACCACCTTGAACTAATAGAATATTGGTTAATTGAGCCCAAGCACTTGATGACGATGTCGGATCAGCTGATGCAATTTTACCCTTTAATAATGGATTCAACAGGTCAGCATAACCTTTGATGGTGATACCCAATGCTTTTTCAAGATCGGTATTGACCAATAGGTTGCTTCCCGATAACAGATAATTCGTGTAGAATCCTGTTTTATTGCGGTAGCCTTCTGGAAGTTTCTTATCATTTTTCGATGTATAAGCTTGGAATAAATCTTTGTTATTTACCCACGTACCCTGATTCATACCACCGAACATTACATCGGCTTGCGGGTTGGCTTTTTCAGCCGTTAGTTTTGAAATAACTTCACCGGTGCCCATCGATTGCAGCTGAATTTCGATGTCATATTTGGTGCCGAAATATTCAAGGATATTCGTAATCTCACTATCGGAATTTGGGGAATAAACGACTAAGGTTCCGCCGCCGACTTTCTTTGTGCTGCATCCGGTAAATGTGGCTAATGCCAACAATGTTACTAGTGCGAATTTTAAAATCTTCTTCATGTTTCCTCCTATCGGTTCATAATGTAACCGATTTCATAGCCTAATAGTACCCCATTTAGGTGAATTTGACAATAACAAACCAGGTAAAAAAGTGGAGTTTTTTATCAATCTACTTTAAAAATAGAGCTGTCTGTTTAACCACAATTCTACTTCATGTTTAAATTACATATAATAAAAATGTCAACCCATTTATCAACAATTTGATATTTTGTTTTACATTCTTATTTTGTTCTTTGATTGAGTAAGTGAATGACTTAGTTCGATACTGTTTCAGAATCAGATTTCAACGGTTGCGGCCACTTACGAGTTAGTTCGATGCCTTCATCAAACGAAAAGTAGGTAGTGAATCCGACATCTTTCTTGATACTACTGATATCCATCCACTCCATATTATAGTGGTTTGATATCTCTGGATTGAATCCCATCCCGATTGAACAATCTTTTCCGAATTGTTGTAAGATACTCTCCAAATAACTCTTTAGTACGCGCGGTTCGCCGCTACCGACGTAATAGCACGATTCTAAGGTATTTTCATCTCCTAAAAGATACAAAGCACGCGTTGCATCTCGAATAAACATCAGATCATAAGGTTGATTGGATTGGTAAACCGTTGGCGTCTTGCCATTATGAAATTCGTTTAAAACATATCCAACGATATTCGATTGAGTAGCACTGTGGGGTCCATAGATTTCGCAAAAGCGCGCCCATACATAAGGAAGTCCGATTTTTGCACAAAGTTCATCGGTTTTCAGGTGTGCCGAATGTTTAGCAATCGCAAACTGTTCCTCATCATTGATTCGCTTCTGATCAAGTATTTTGTTGACACCTAGTTCACCGATCGTACCGGGTACTATGAGTTTTCTTACGTTGAGTTGTTTTGCAATAACAGCTGCATCCATCGTTGCGCTTGTATTCGCTTCTTGAAGTGTGATTGAATTTTCTTGATCTTTTGATCGGCTCCATGCGAGATGGTAGAAAACATCGATGTCACGATCTGGAATGAGCCGGATCAATTGACTGAAATCCTTCATTTCGCAATAAACACGACGGACTTCATCTGCTAAAAAACGAGTATCTGATTGTTCGTTTCGAAGTATAGCGATCACTTCTACATCATGTTTCAGTAATTCTTTGACTAGCCAACTTCCAACAAACCCATTGGCACCTGAGACGACTGCTTTCCTCATGGATGGATCCCCCTTTTCCAACATTTCCACGTTTTTATTATCACCTGGGAAATACTTAAATTTCAACATTAATCCTTCGGTTTGTTATCCCATTATCAATTCCATCACAAAGAATTTACGTTCATTCGTTGATGATTGACAGATAATGAGGATTCATAATCACGAATATATTTTCATTATCTTAAGTATAACCTTTTTCATAACGCTTGCGTCATATAAACTCAAAACGATGATGTTTTGACGCTATTTCGCTGTTACACTGCCCAAATTAAAAGGGCTAAGATTTCTTAGCCCTTGATTCAATTGATAAGTTAAGATTTTTTCTTTTTCTTCGATAAGATCGATCCACTAACCAAGAAGAGTCCTAATACCATCAGGCTTGAAGCTGTATTGACATTAGCATCCCCAGTATTCGGGATCTGGTTGATCAATTCAAAATCACCTGTGATTGTAACAGAAGCTGCAGGCATAACGAATGTTGTACCTACGATAGCGATTCCGTTATACTTCAAACTACCTGCCACTAAACGGAATCCCGCTTTGGGTGTAAAGGTAACGGTTACGATATCACCGGGATTCGCAAGTTCTTTATCCGAACCCAAAGTACCATTTGGATCAACTTCTACTGCGATTTCAAATGGTATCAATTCAAATGTCCCGCTGATCACAACGTTTTCACTCGGCATCGTGAATTCGGTACCGGCAATAGGTGTTGTATTGTACATTAAGGATCCCGCTACTAACCGATATCCAGCCTCCGGCGTAATAACCAATGAAACAGTGTCTTCAAAGGCAGCTGTCGCTTTATCCGCAACAATCGTTCCGTGCATCGGTGGCGTAACGGAAATGGTGTAGTTACCCTCTTCAAGATATTCGGCTCGAATAAAGTAATTGTACGGTAAGTCCCATGAAGCCAATGTGTTTGAATCTGGTCCAAACCCCATAAACGAATTCATTCCGCTATTACTCGAATTGTCGACTGAAAAGCGAAGTACTGCTGTCGGATTCGCTTCACGGCGAAATCCGATGAACATCGTGTCGGTATCGAAAGGCACAACAAACGGGGTTGTTAAATCAAATGAGTACCAACTTTCTCCTTCGGTCGCTAGAATCGTCACTTCTTGTTCATAGATCGGCATTGAAAGTTCAGCAGGCATCGGTTCTGCCGAGTAAATTTGCAAGGTCATCGTTTGTTGAGTATAATGACTCTCCAAATAAGCCCACACACGAGTAATCGTTTTCCCGGTAAATCCGGACATTCTATTCATGTAATAAGAGGGTTGAGTTTGATCCGTAAGTTGATACGAACCGTTAAAAAATCCATTATCAATTGAAATCGTATTCGCCGAAGGCATCCCTCCAGCAAGCGCATGTGCTTGAATGGGTGTCGCCAATAGTACGGCGAGTAGTGTTACTAAACAAATCGCAATCTTTCTTTTCATTCTATCACCTTTCTCCCTGCAATAGCAGGCAATGAATACACCTTCCTTATCATGTTTTCACTACATCTCTGCTTTTTTTAATTTCTGTACTATTATCTCTATAGTTCGCTCATTGTTTAGACTCTGTTTATTTCAATCTTTATCGATGATTTTTGAATAAAACCTCGATGTTACGTTTTTCGCAAAAGATTACCTTGATGAAAGCACTGTTAACTATTTTTATAAGCGAATCCATTCATCTCTGATTTTGAGATGCTTATATCCTCTGTATCGGATCATACCATTATGTAAACCAAGCTTGATGAAACTAAGGATGTTGTGAAGCTAACGATTCATTTATAGAGATAATTATAATGTTATTTGCTATTATGCGTTGGTTTTTTAGTCATTCTTATCTATTTCTAATTATAATCCTATCGTTGAAAATATTCTATGATTATTTATTCACAACAATGATGATTCGAAGAAAAAAGAGTTCTCATTTCTGAAAACTCCTCGATATATTCATTCTATTGGTAAATACTCATCGTTATTATAAGTCCATCTGATTTATGATTTTTTCTTTTTCTTCGATAAGATCGATCCACTAACCAAGAAGAGTCCTAATACCATCAGGCTTGAAGCTGTATTGACATTAGCATCCCCAGTATTCGGGATCTGGTTGATCAATTCAAAATCACCTGTGATCGTAACAGAAGCAGCCGGCATAACGAATGTTGTACCTACGATAGCGATTCCGTTATACTTCAAGCTACCTGCCACTAAACGGAATCCCGCTTTTGGTGTAAAGGTAACGGTTACGATATCACCGGGATTCGCAAGCTCTTTATCC
>JBBQGS010000017.1:0-17619 GCA_038323255.1 Erysipelotrichales bacterium
ACCTTATATAAAATGGTCGATTATGCGGTTAAATGGCTGCCCAAAGACAAGCCCCGCTATCTAATGGGCGTCGGATCTACCGATGCTATCCTAGAAGGGGTCTTGCGCGGTATCGACATGTTTGACTGCGTTCTTCCTACCCGCATTGCGCGCCACGGTACCCTTATGACGAGCGAAGGCCGTGTCAACATCCGCAACGCCAAATTTGAACGCGATTTCGGACCCTTGGATCCCGAATGCGACTGCTACACCTGTAAGAATTATTCGCGCTCGTATCTACGTCATTTGATTCGTTGCACGGAAGGGCTGGGTCAGCGTCTGCTTTCCATCCATAATCTTCGCTTTTTGACCAAACTGACTGAAGACATCCGCCAGGCGATCAACGAAGACAGATTCCAAGATTTCAAAGATGATTACTTCAAACGATACAAATTGAACAGTGTCGATTCGAGGGGTTTCTGATGCGTACCGATGATTTCGATTTTTCCCTACCTTCGCATCTGATCGCCCAAACGCCGCTGTCTGACCGTAGTGCTTCCCGGCTTTTGGTTTTGAATAGAGAGAGCGGAAGCATCATACATAAGCACTTTTATGACATCAAAGATTACCTAAGAAGTGGTGATGTTTTGGTGCTCAACGAAACCAAAGTATTGCCTGCCAGATTGCTTGGAACCAAAGAAGGTACCGGTGCCCATGTCGAACTGTTGATCCTGAAACACGAGCATGATATTGCGGAATGTTTGGTCGGAAATGCGAAAGTCGTCAAAGTAGGAACGGTTGTTTCGTTTGGGAACGGCGAACTGAAAGCTCAGTGTATTGCGGTTTTACCTGAAGGATTAAGATCATTTAAATTGATCTATGTTGGTATTTTCTATGAAATTCTTGATCGCTTAGGCGTCATGCCTCTTCCTCCTTACATCAAAGAAAAACTGGTGGATCCCGACCGTTACCAAACCGTTTATGCCAGGGAAAAAGGCAGTGCCGCGGCACCGACCGCAGGACTGCATTTTACCCCTGAACTGATCAAATCTCTACAAGAAAAAGGCGTCGAAATCGTCAAAATCACTCTGCATGTCGGACTTGGAACTTTCCGTCCGGTCGAAGTGAGCGACGTTCTACTACACAAGATGCACGAAGAGCAGTATTATGTATCCAAACAAGCCGCCAAGCAACTCAACCTGGCCAAAGAAGAAGGACGCCGTATCGTAAGTGTCGGAACTACGTCCACCCGGACACTGGAGACACAGATGAAGAAATTCGGAGCATTCAGAGCCGAAAGTTCGTCGACCGATATCTTCATTTATCCCGGGTTCAAGTTCGCAGCGGTCGATGTGCAGATTACCAATTTCCATCTGCCCAAGTCGACTCTAATGATGCTGGTGAGTGCCTTTGCGAGCAAAGAACTGATTTTCAAAGCCTATGACGAAGCAATCAAAGAGGAGTACCGATTCTTCTCTTTCGGAGACAGTATGCTGATTCTATGAAGAAATTCGATGCGTTTCATTGGGAAAAGGAAGAACTAAAACGAATCCAGTTAAGCGGTAAACGTCCGACTCTTTTACTACACTCCTGTTGCGCCATCTGTAATTCCTATCCCCTTGAATATCTGAGCGAAACATTTGAAATATCCCTCCTTTATAATAATCACAACCTGTATCCGACTATCGAATATGATATCCGCTTGGACGAACTCAGAAAATATGTTGAAAAGTTCAATGCTCGGCATGGTCAAAAAGTTTCGATCGTGCCCTTTGACGTGGATAGGGAACTCTATCATACGACCTATCTTTCTAAACTTAGCGATGACAAAGAAGGCTACGGACGCTGCCGCATGTGCTATGCGCTGCGTATGAATGAGGCAATGAAGTATGCGTCCGAACACCATTTCGACTATGTGAGCACGGTGATGACCATTTCGCGCCAAAAGAACAGTTATTTCATCAACGATATCGCACGCAGACTGATGCCTGCCTATGCGAATCTGAAATACTTCTATTCTAACTTCAAGAAAGATAAGGGGATCGATCGGAGTGTCGAGATCTCCAAAGAAGAAAACATGTACATCCAGCAATATTGCGGTTGTTTATATTCATATATCGACGCGAAAAATAAGGGGAAAGACGTGGATCAGCGCGACTATCCCTTTGACAAAAAATAAGCCGGCATATATACTATTGACATAGCTATGAGCGGAAGAGTAGTTTTATCGGGAAATACAGAAAGCAGCGGGTTGATGAAACGGTGCCAAAGATAAAATGAATGTCATCCGGGAGCCGGTTTTCTGAAATCAGTAAGAAAACCCGTACGCCGACGTTACCGGATCGAGCACAGCAATGTGAAATTTAGGTGGTACCACGCAGAAGCGTCCTTGTCAGGGCGCTTTTTTTGCGAAGGAGGGAAAGCAGATGCTGAAGATGACCGTCCCCGTTATTGAAACGAAGCGATTGATTTTGCGTCCGATCAGAGTGGAAGACGCGCAAGATCTTTTCGACTATGCATCGGATGAAGAAGTGGTAAGGTTGCTGAGTTGGCCAAAACACGAAAATGTCCAACGCAGCGAAGCCTCCATCCGCGACCATTTTCTCACCCGTCCTGAGCGGGGGATTCCCGAAGCCTATGCGATCGTTTATAAAGAAAACAACAAGATGATCGGCACAATCGACGTACATACGGTGCGCTTTGGGGATGTGGGCGAAATCGGCTATGTGCTCAACCGGCATTATCATAACCAAGGTTTGATGAGTGAAGCGCTGATTGCAGCCATTCCCATCTGGTTCACTGTCACTGGATTTAGACGTTTGGAAATCATGCACAACATTACCAATATCTCCAGTCGAAGGGTGATTGAGAAAGCAGGATTTAAGCAGGAAGGGACCTATCGCAAACTCAGGTCCGAAAAAGACGGCAACTATTACGATTTCCCGTTTTACGCTATATTAAAAGCAGACTTGGAAAGCGAGTGAACTTATGAAAAAGACACTGGATACGAAATACAATCACAAAGAAGTTGAAACTGGTGTATACGATACCTGGGTAAAAGCGGGGTATTTCACTGCGGGGGACAAAAGCAAACCTCCGTTCACCATCGTCATCCCGCCACCCAATGTCACCGGACGTTTGCATCTTGGCCATGCTTGGGATACGACGCTGCAGGACATCATCAGCCGTTTCAAGCGGTTACAGGGATTTGATATGCTTTGGCTCTCGGGGATGGACCATGCGGGCATCGCGACCCAAGCCAAAGTCGATGCACGCCTAAAAGAACAGGGGATTTCACGCTACGATCTTGGACGCGAGAAGTTTCTTGAGAAAGCTTGGGAATGGAAAGATGAATATGCGGCGATCATCCGTCAGCAATGGGCGAAACTGGGACTGTCGCTGGACTACAGCCGCGAGCGTTTCACGCTGGACAGTGGACTGAACGACGCCGTCAACAAGGTTTTTGTCCAACTCTATAACGAAGGATTGATCTATCAGGGGAAGAAAATCATCAACTGGGATCCGCAGGCTCAGACCGCGCTTTCGAATATCGAAGTCATCCATAAAGAAATCGAAGGAAGTTTCTATACCTTCAAATACAAAGTCGTCGAAACAGGGGAATATATCAGCGTATCAACCACACGACCCGAAACGATGTTCGGTGATGTCTGCGTCGTCGTCCATCCCGACGATCCCAAATACAAGCACATCCACGGCATGCATGTCGTGAATCCGGCCAATCACGAAATCCTCCCGATTTTGGTCGATGATTACATCGATATCGAATTCGGAACAGGAGCGATGAAATGCACGCCGGCGCATGATCCCAACGACTTCGCGCTCGCCGTCAAGTACGATCTAAAGAAAATCGTCTGCATGCATCCGGATGCCACGATGAACGAACGGGCCGGTGAATTCGAAGGCATGGACCGCTTCGTATGCCGCAAAGCACTGACTAAACGGATCACCGAAGAAGGCAACACCGAAAAGATCGAGCAGCATATTCATCAGGTCGGGCATAGTGAACGCACTGATGTCATCGTCGAACCCTACCTTTCAAAACAATGGTTCGTCAAGATGAAACCCTTGGCGCAAGACGTTCTCGACGCCCAAAAAACCGACGACCGCATCGAATTCATCCCTCCGCGTTTCGAAAACATTTTCGAACGCTGGCTGGACAATATCGAAGACTGGTGTATTTCCCGTCAGTTATGGTGGGGACACCGCATCCCAGTCTGGTATCACAATACGCAAGACATAATCCATTGCGACATCCTTCCACCTGTTGACGCAGAAAACTGGCATCAGGACGAAGACGTCCTTGATACCTGGTTTTCTAGTGCGTTGTGGCCGTTTAGCACTTTAGGTTGGCCCCAAGCAACCGCTGACCTTGAGCGTTATTATCCGACTTCCGTACTGGTCACCGGCTATGACATCATCTTCTTCTGGGCAGCAAGGATGGCATTTCAAGCCCGTCACTTCACCCAAAGCGTCCCGTTTCACGATCTGGTCATCCATGGTTTGATCCGCGACAGCGAAGGGCGCAAAATGAGTAAGTCCCTGGGCAACGGCGTCGATCCGATGGATATCATCGAAGACTATGGGGCCGATGCCTTGCGTTATTTCCTGTGTACCAACTCGGCGCCGGGACAGGATCTGCGCTATTCACAAGAAAAAGTCGAAGCCTCGTGGAACTTCATCAATAAGATCTACAACGCTTCACGCTTTGTCCTCATGAATCTGCCTGAAGAGTTCAAAGCAGGGGACTTGGCCGACCTGGAACTTTCACCCATCGATTTGTGGATCAGCCAACGCTTTGACATGACGCTTACAGAAGTAACCACAGCGATGGAAAAGTACGATTTTGCGCTGGCCGGCAATGCACTCTATGCCTTTATCTGGAATGATTTCTGTTCCTGGTACATCGAACTGGCAAAATCCGGACTTAACAGCGGCGATGAAGCCGTCATTCAGGCGACCCGTTCGACCCTGAAAACGATTTTAGTCGGCATTCTAACGATGATTCATCCTTTTATGCCGTTTGTGAGCGAAGCGATCTACGGATCACTGGAAGAAGGGGCGCTATGCGTCACCGCATGGCCCAAAGCAATCGACCGGCACGATGATAACGCTCTGGCGGAAGTAGATTTGCTTGTTTCGCTGATCAGTGAGATCCGGACATTGAAAACGGAATACAATCTGAAACCGGCAACTCCGCTCAATATCCTATTGAATACTGAAAACGGGGAATTTGGGGAATTCCCGCGTGCGATCCTCGAAAAGATGGTCAAGACGAGCATCGTCGGGCAAATCGAGGATGAAACCGTCCTGCGTCCGATCACCGGCGGCAGTTTCAGCGCCAAGATGAGCGAATTGGTCGACATAGAAGAAGAAATCGAGCGTCTACAAAAAGAGATTCAGAAATTGGATGCTGAAATCAACCGTTGCGAAGGGATGCTTTCCAATGAACGCTTCACCAACAAGGCACCGGCTGAGAAAATCGACGATGAACGCCGTAAGCTGGCCGAATACCTTCGCCAAAGAGAACTCAGCTCCACAAAGTTGGCAGGATTAAAGTAAAGTCAAGATGCTTGTTTCCGACAAGAACCGACTTTGAGTGATTCGTGTAGCAATTAGCAAGTCTTTTCGCTATAATGGTAACGTTAATATGGCTTAAGCCGAAGGAGGAAACATGAGCACAAAGTATGTCTATACATTCTCTGAAGGTAGCGGAAGTTTACGCAACCTCTTGGGTGGTAAAGGTGCGAACCTGGCTGAGATGAAAAATCTCGGATTGCCGGTTCCCCAAGGATTCACCGTCACAACAGAAGCGTGCATCCGTTACTATGACGACAAGGAAACAATCGCAAATGTAATTCAAGACGAAATATTTTCTTATTTGATCAAACTTGAAGAAGAAACCGGCAAGCAGTTCGGAGATCCGAAAAACCCGTTATTGGTGTCGGTCCGTTCAGGCGCCCGTGCTTCGATGCCGGGTATGATGGACACCATCCTCAACCTCGGTATGAACGATACCGTTGTTGAAGGGGTCGCAACCCTCACCAGCAATCCGCGATTTGCCTATGATAGCTATCGCCGTTTTATCCAAATGTTCTCCGATGTTGTCATGGAACTTCCGAAACACAATTTCGAAGAAATCATCGACGAAATGAAACATGACCGCGGGATCAAACAGGATACCGATTTCACGGCTGACGATCTGAAGGTTATGGTCGCCCGCTTCAAGAAATATTACAAAGACAACAAACATGAAGAATTCCCGTCCGATCCGCGCATCCAGCTGATCGAAGCAATCAAAGCGGTTTTCCGTTCCTGGAACAATACCCGCGCGATCTACTACCGCCACATGAACGATATTCCTTCGTCATGGGGTACCGCGGTCACGGTCCAATCCATGGTTTTCGGAAACACCGGCGATGATTCCGGTACCGGCGTCGCATTTACCCGCAACCCGGCCACCGGCGAAAAGAAACTCTACGGCGAATTCTTGATGAACGCCCAGGGCGAAGACGTCGTAGCCGGCATCCGCACTCCGCAGACCATCGATCATCTAAAAGAAATCATGCCGCATGCCTACGAACAATTTGTCGCAATCTGCGATAAACTCGAAGACCATTACAAAGATATGCAGGATATGGAATTCACCATCGAACACGGACAACTGTTCATGTTGCAGACCCGCAACGGCAAGCGCACAGCCGCCGCCGCCTTGAAGATCGCCGTCGACCTGGTCGAAGAAAAAATGATCACCAAGGAAAAAGCCGTTCTGCAAGTCGATCCGAAACAACTCGACGCGCTGCTTCACCCGCAGTTCGACGTCGTCAAACTCAAAGAAGCGAAACCGATCGGAAGCGCATTACCTGCTTCTCCGGGCGCCGCATCGGGCCGTGTCGTATTCGACGCAGCCAGTGCCGTTGCATGGAAAGAGCGCGGAGAGAAAGTCATTCTTGTCCGTTTGGAAACGTCGCCAGAAGATATCGAAGGCATGCACGTATCGCAAGGGATCCTGACCGCCCGCGGAGGGATGACCTCCCACGCCGCCGTCGTAGCCCGTGGTATGGGTACCTGCTGTGTATCAGGTTGCGGAGACATCAAGTTCGGCAAGAAAACGTTTGAACTTGGCGGAAAAGTCATCAATGAAGGCGATTGGATTTCACTCGATGGAACCACAGGGAAGATTTATGCTGAAAAGCTACCGACCGTCCCGGCATCCATTACCGGCGATTTCAGAAAACTGATGGGCTGGGCGGATGAAATCCGCACGCTCAAAGTACGTACCAATGCAGATACCCCCAAAGACGCCCAACAAGCTTATGAATTCGGCGCCGAAGGGATCGGACTTTGCCGTACCGAACATATGTTCTTCGAAGGCGACCGCATCAAAGCGATGCGCGAAATGATCGTTTCCAAGAACGAGGAACAACGCCGTAAAGCATTGGCGAAATTATTGCCGATGCAACGCAGCGATTTCGAAGGAATCTACGAAGCCTTACATGGTTTCCCGGTCACCATCCGTTACTTAGATCCACCCCTGCACGAATTCCTGCCGACCGAAGAGCACGACATCGTCGCATTAGCCGAGGAAATGAAGATTACGGTCGAAGACTTGAAAGGCGTCATTACGAAACTCCACGAATTCAACCCGATGATGGGCTGGCGCGGATGTCGTCTGGCTGTTTCCTATCCGGAAATCGCCGAAATGCAGACACAAGCTGTCATTGAAGCTGCTATCAACGTCCAAAAACGTCATCCGGAATGGGTCTTGGTTCCTGAAATTATGATTCCGTTGATTTGCGATCTCAAAGAATACAAATATGTCAAAGATATCGTCCTGCGCGTCGCCGACAAATTGATCGCCGAAGCCAAAATCGACCTGAAGTATCTGGTCGGTACGATGATTGAAATCCCGCGCGCCGCTTTATTAGCGGATGAAATCGCAACGGAAGCCGATTTCTTCTCATTCGGCACCAACGATCTGACCCAAATGACCTACGGCTTTAGCCGCGACGATGCCGGTCCGTTCCTTACCTCCTATTATGAAAAGAAAATCTTCGAACAGGATCCCTTCGCCCGTTTAGACCAACACGGGGTCGGTAAACTGATCGAAATGTCCGTCAGACTTGGGAAACAAACCCGTCCTGATCTCAAACTTGGGATCTGCGGCGAACACGGAGGCGACCCAAGTTCGGTTGAATTCTGCCACAACGTCGGTTTGACCTATGTGTCCTGTAGTCCGTTTAGAGTACCTATCGCGCGTTTAGCAGCAGCACACGCTGTTCTGAAAGCCAAGAAATAAGCATTCGGGCACTTGTTCATCAAGTGCCTTTTTTTACTGTGATTTACTGAAAGTTAGCTATATCCTGCCTAATTCAAATCAGCTACGGTATAATATGAAAAATGAGGTACAACCATGAACATTGTAATCTTGGATGGCTATACATTGAATCCCGGCGATTTATCCTGGGATGGCATAAGGAAATGTGGTGATCTGACATTATATGACAGAACTCCGGCGGAATTAATTCTTGAGCGATCGAAAGACGCGGACATCCTGTTCACCAATAAAACGCCGCTTACGCAAACGACGATCCGCCAGTTAGCCAAAACCAAATACATCGGTGTGTTGGCGACCGGCTACAATGTGGTCGATATCGTAACTGCGAAAGAATGCGGCATCGTCGTGACTAACGTGCCGAATTATGCAACCGCATCCGTCGCTCAGCACGTCTTTGCGCTTTTACTTGAACTGACCACGCATGTCGGACATCATAATGCGGCAGTCCAACAGGGCAAATGGTCAAAGAGCGCTGACTTCACATTCTGGGACTATCCGCTGATGGAACTTAGCCAAAAAACATTCGGTGTTTTGGGATATGGACGCATCGGAAAAGCAACCGCCAACATCGCTTTGGCTTTTGGGATGAACGTAATTGCATATGATCATGGCCGCATGGGAAGACACAAAGAAATCAAGAAAGTCTCGATGGAGGAACTATATGCACAATCCGACATCCTTTCGCTGCATGTCCCGCTGACTCCTGACACCACCAACATCATCAACGCGAAAAGCATCGCGCAGATGAAAGACGGGGTCATCCTGATCAATACATCGCGCGGTCCCTTAATCGACGAAAAGGCATTGTATGATGCTCTGCAATCCAAAAAAGTCATGTATGCCGCCCTGGACGTAGTATCCAAGGAACCGATTGTAAAGGACCATATCCTGTTGGGCTTGTCCAACTGCATCCTAACACCTCACATCGCGTGGGCGCCCTTAGAATCGCGCCAGCGCCTGATGGCGTGCGTCGAAGCGAACCTTCTTGCCTATTTGAGCGGTAAAACGGTAAATCAGGTCAATCCATAAGAAAATCCCGGAATAATCCGGGACTTTTTTAAATCATCGTTGAGATGACGGATGCTTTGGTTACGATTCCACGCAGGAAACCGTCTTCAAGAACCGCCAACGGATAGGGGGCGGATACAGCGATCGGCAGGATATCCGCGATAATCGCATTGATATCCACCGTCTGCACATCCTCCGACATGAAATCTCTCACCAATCGATTGGATTCCAATGCATCAAGTGCGGCTTTGACCGTTACGATGCCTTGAAGTTTCATATTCTTATCGACCACATAGGCAGTCGATACACTGTTCAAACGCATTTCCTGCACTGCCCGTTTACTTACGTCGGTTATTTTCACAAGGCAGGTCGGCGTCTGCATGATCTGTGATACGCTGACCACCTTTGTTTTATCTGCACTTTCAATGAAGATCCGCACGTAATCGTCGGCCGGGTTGGAAATCATCTCCTGCGGAGTTGCGACCTGGATCAGCCGACCTTCGCGCAGAATCGCGATCCGGTCGCCTAATTTAAAGGCTTCGTCCATATCGTGCGTAATGAAGATGATCGTTTTTTTCAATCTGCGTTGGATATTCAAAAGTTCAAACTGCATTTCTTTCCTTACTAGCGGATCGAGCGCGGAGAAGGGCTCATCCATCAGCAAGACTTCGGTATCGCTCGCTAAGGCGCGGGCCAGTCCGATGCGCTGTTTCATCCCGCCTGAACAACTATCGATGCTTTGGTGCTCGATTCCGTTGAGTCCAACCAGATCCAATACTTCCTTAGCGCGTTCATAGCGCTCAATCTTCGACTTACCGACAACTTCCAGTCCGTAAGCCACGTTGTCGATGACATTGCGATGACTCATCAAACCGAAATGCTGGAAAACCATCGAGACTTTTTTGCGGCGGAATTCGATCAATTCTTTCTTTTTTAGCGTAAGCAGATCTTTTCCTTCGTAGTAGATTCTTCCTGAGGTAGGTTGATGAAGAAGGTTGAAGAAGCGTACCAGTGTCGATTTACCCGAACCGGATAAACCGATAATCACGAATACTTCACCTTGGTTGATACTGAAATTCACATCCCACAAGGCTAATGTCGCACCTGTTTTAACCCTGATATCTTCTTTTTCCATTCCTTTAAGAGCTAGTTCTGCAGCTTCTTTTCTATTTCTGCCATAGATTTTCTCGATATGTTCAACTCTAAGCAGTTCTTTTTGATTTTCAAGATCGATCATTGAATTTTCTCCTTGTCTTTCGCCAAACTCTGGCTCAGACGGTCAAGGATGACCGCTATGATGACAACCGCCATACCCGAGACCAGACCACGACCCATTTCTATCCGGTTTACACTGATCAAGACTTCCATGCCTAAACCGCTGGCTCCAATCATCGAACAGGTGACAACCATCGCCATTGCCATCATCAAGGTCTGGTTGATACCGGCCATGATGGTCGCTTTGGCTTGGGGAATCTGCACTTTAATCATCGTCTGAAAATTAGTCGAGCCAAAAGCGCGGGCGGCTTCGACCACTTCGCTGTCGACTTGACGGATACCAAGATTCGTAAGCCGTATGATTGGAACGATCGCATAGATGGTTGTCGCCAATACAGCCGGAGCCTTACCCAATCCAAAGAACATGACGGCCGGAATTAAGTAGACAAAGACTGGCATGGTCTGCATTGTGTCCAGAATCGGACGTAAGATCTTGTTGGCGCGGTCTGAGAACGACATCAGGATGCCGAGTGGAAATCCCAATAAAAGGGAAAGAAGGACCGAGGTCAATACGATCGACAAAGTGATCATCATCAAATCCCAAAGACCGAAGAATCCAATCAGCGAAAGCAGACCGGCATAGAGTAAACCGGTCTTTATATCGCGTTTGATCAGGTAGCCCAATACAAATACCACAATCAGGTAAATCCACCACGGAACCACGGAAATGATCTGATATAGAAGCGTGATCATACGGGTGAGAAAGAATTTGATTCCATCGAAGAAAGCTTTATTCTCAATCGAAAAATTACGGATAACACGGTCGATCGAAGAAGGATCCCATTGCAGTTTGAATGGAAACTTTAATAACCAATCCATAGACTATTGTGCCTCCAGCGCTTTGGTGACAAGGGCCAGTTCAGCCGCCGGCAACCATGCTTTCAGCAATTCAGGATGTTCCTTCATGAACCAAATCGATGTCTTGACGACATTATCTTTGGTGTCCTGCATATGCAGTAACATATCGGAATTCAATGCGCTTGTCGTATTGTACTTCTTTAGGAAAGCAGTAGCTTCGGGATAATCTGCTTCAAAACCTTTGCGCCCCGCAATGACAACTTTGACGGCAGCGAACTCTGTTTTGCCTTCTGCGAACAGTGCGGTATCATAGGGTGCATCATCCAGTTTCACAAAATCGTACTTTGCGAGCATCCAAGTCGGATCCCAATAGTAACCAACGATCGGATCGCCTTTTTCATAGGCTGCGGTCAATACACTGGTTAAGGCAGCTTCCGATCCAGGTCTGAAATAAACAAAGTTCTCATTCAATCCGAAAAAATTATACTTTTTGAAAAGAATCTTGTCGACTTCCCATCCAGGGATGCCTCCATAGATGCGCCCCTTTGAAGGAGTTTCGTCATCTTTAAACACATTTGCATATTTTTTGAGATCGGCGACCGTTTTTAAGTCCGGGGTGCTCGCCTTGATATTACGTTTGGCATCACCTTCAATAACATAACGGGGAACATAGAACCCCTGCGCGTTATCGTCATAGTTGATTCCGTATTCCTCAATTAAACCTTTGGCTAGATCGCCTGCATACGGTGCTAGATTATCTGTCCATACTTCCATGTTTAAATCGATTTCGCCTGTTTTCAAGGCTTCATATGTAATTGCAGAGGAGCCGGTTACCTGCGACCAGGTGAAACCGTATCCTTTTTCTAAAATATAGCCTGCGATTGCATTGTGAAGTTGAATGCTGTCCCAACCTGCGTCGGTGAATACAACGGTTTTATCTTTGGAACTGCTTTTTGAACAGCCCGAAAAAGCAAGCAACATAGTTAGTGTTAGTATCAAAAGAAAAGGCTTTTTCATAAATCTATCCTCCTTGTCAACATAAACTGACACACTCATTATCTCATATAAGTTGTCAGAATAATAGATATATTCTTATTTTCACCCATTTCAGGTTGTATAAAGGCAACTATTTGGGAACATGCATTGAAAAATGCCCATAATATACATATAGTCAACCACTTCATAAATATTGACATTCTATGTTCAATAATCGAATATTTTTGATATTTGAAGGATCACAAAATTGTGTGCATGACCTTGGACAAAATGTATAAAGTGTAAATGCCTTTCAAGCCAAATGTGATACAATAAACATAGTAAAAGAGGAACAAACCCTATGATCATCGGATGCGTAAAAGAAATAAAGAAACATGAATACCGGGTAGGACTTATCCCCCAACATACCATCAGTTATATCGAGCACGGACATCGCGTCCTGATTGAGAAAGGTGCGGGACTGGGTTCCGGTTTCAGCGACGAAGAATACGCGAAAGCAGGAGCGATTATGGTTGAAGAAGCTGCGGAAGTATGGGCGAAAGCCGAAATGATCATCAAAGTAAAAGAACCGTTGCCTGCGGAATATGGCCTCATGCGGGAAGATCAGATTCTGTTCACCTACCTGCACTTGGCAGCGGATAAAAACCTTACGCTCGCCATGCTGGAACATAAAACAATCGGGGTTGCCTATGAAACCATCGTCGATCGTAACGGCGGATTACCTCTGCTGAAGCCGATGAGCGAAATAGCTGGTCGACTCAGCGTCCAAGAAGGCGCGAAATATTTAGAAAAACCGTTTGGAGGCGCCGGCGTCTTACTGTCGGGTGTTCCGGGCGTTCGCAAAGGTCATGTCATGGTCATCGGCGGCGGAACCGTCGGAACCAACGCTGCGAAAATCGCGATCGGAATGGGCGCGGATGTCAGCGTTTTTGACCGTAATATCGATCGTTTGGGCGAACTGGACAATTTGTTCGGCAGCCGTATCCAAACCGTCTATAGCACACCCGCAAGCATTCGCGAATATCTGCGCAAAGCGGATGTTGTCATCGGAGCCGTCTTGATCCCGGGTGCCAGTGCACCCAAAGTCGTCACGCGCGAGATGCTTTCGCTGATGCGCAAAGGCAGCGTGTTGGTCGACGTAGCGGTCGATCAGGGCGGATGTTTTGAAACCACGCATGCGACTTACCACGATGCACCGACCTTCGAAATCGACGGCATCGTGCATTACTGCGTTGCCAATATGCCGGGTGCCGTGCCTCGCACTTCCACCATCGCACTGACCAACGCCACCTTGCGCTACGGTCTGCTTTTAGCGGATAACGGCGTCAAACAAGCCATTATGAAGGATGCCGGACTGATGCCGGGCATCAATACCTGCCAAGGTAAACTGACCTATGAAGCGGTTGCGACCGCTTTGGATCTTGCTTTCACACCCTATACGGAACTTAACTAGTCAGGAGATTTCATGTACCATCACTCGGATTTGAGACGTTTTTACTATTGTCCGCGCTTATTCTGGAGTGTCAACCGCGAAGAACCCGAAGCTTTTCGCAGATATGTCCGGATGGACCGTCCGATCAGCGACTGTCTGATTGATAAACTCAACATAACGCATGCATTTACCGCAACGCGGGGTATCGACGTCGCGATCGTTTTGAATGCGATGAAAACGTATGATTGGATTTTGAAGGGACGCTTCGAAGCGGACGGACTGCGGGTTAAAATACCGGCCATCCATAAAGCTGAGAACGGCTGGGATGTCTATTTCACCTATATGGGCAATCTGCCTAAAGCCGATGATGTCCGCTTTTACGCCAATCACTGTTGGGTACTGAAAAAGCTTGGCATCGAAATCAACGAAATCTACGTTGTCCATTTCAATTCGTCCTATCTGCGCACTGACGTCTTAGATGTCAATGCGTGCCTCAGCGTTTCCTCGACCTTCTACAAACCTAACGGGAAACCGCATGTCAATATCACCCAAAAGGTAAAAGAGCGGATGCGCGACCTGAAACCGGCACTGGACGCGATGAATGAAGTCGATTCCTGGGATGATTTCCCGATGACGCTGAAAGAATGTCCCTATACCGTCCGCTGCGACCATTATGAAAAATGTTTTTATGCAAATGCACCGTTACCTGATTCTTCAGTGGTATTTTTGAGTCAATCGAGCCGTCGACAGGAAATGATCGAGCAGGGGATCGTACATCTGAAAGACATTCCCTTGGACATGATCGAAGGTTCGCGGATCCAGTTCGCCCAGATCATGGCCGATAAACTCGGCGGGCTTTTCGCCGACCGTTTCGCACTGAGTGATTGGATGAAACAGATTCAGGCAGGGCCTATCTCATTTCTCGATTTCGAATGGGACACCTTCGCGCTGCCACCGTATCAAGGGATGCGGCCGTTTGACGTTTTAGTGTTTCAATATTCGCTGCATATCTTGGAAAACAACGAACTGAAGCATCTTGAATTTCTCGGCACGCAGGACTGCCGCCTGGGTTTCGTGGAAACCTTACTGAAAGACCTGCCCCCAACCGGAACCGTCTTTGCCTATAACGCAATGGGTGCCGAAGCGATCCGCTTGCGCGAATTGGGTCGTCAATTCCCACAGTATGCGAAACAGTTGGACGCCATCATCGAGCGTATGCGCGACATGGCCGTACCGTTTATCGGGGGATTGGTCTATGACCTCAAGATGCGCGGAAATTTCTCGCTGAAGAAAATCATCCAGGCTATCAATCCTGACCTGTCATATTCACGTTTATCCATCCAGCATGGCATGGAAGCCGTTTATCAATACCGTGAAATGGAAGATTCGGAAGATGAAGACGATGGACAAAGCAAAAAAGAACTCTTAGAGTATTGTTCGATGGATACCTATGCGATGGTCGAAGTCTATCGCTGGCTAATCGGTTTAATCGGTCAAAAATACATGCAGGACGACACGGAAGAGTTACAATAATCCTAACAAGAAGCGAGGTGGCAATATGCCGAATATCGCGACCCACGGGTTGCTGGCACAAGACGTGCTGGACAAAGCGCCGTTCAAATTATTGGCGGACATTATCCGACAGTACCCCAAAGCTTATTTTCTGGGATCCAACGGTCCTGACTTACTTTTCTATTATCATGCTTTGCCCTGGCAGAGCCAAAGCGGGGAGAACCGCCTGGTGAAAATCGGCAATCGTCTGCATGCGGAAAAGATCGACGACTTTTATCGCTCAGCCATCGACATCATCAAAGCGACAGAGGACAGTCATCTGAAAGACACGATGATCTCTTTTCTGGCGGGGCATCTGACCCACTGGAGTTTGGACACGATCGCACATCCCTACATCTTCTACAAGACAGGACCTATTTCCGGTGCAACGAAACACTGGCATTCACGCTTTGAAAGCAATATCGATACCTTGATGGTGAAACGAATCAAGGGTTTTTCACTGTCCAAATTCAACATCCCCCAATTGGTCGATGCCGACAGCCTCACCAAACGCGCCGTAGCGATCTTGTATCCGCGAATCCTGAAAACGATTTTTGATGAAGAAATAAGCACGGCGGAAATTACAGAGAGCATCGAATCCTTCCATACGATCATCAAACTGCTTAACGATCCGTATACCTTGAAGTTTCCGATCGTGCAGCTTTTCGAATCCATGGCAGGGGTTCGCTGGAGTTTCTCGTGCCATATGGTTACCGGGATTTGTGACGAGAAAAACGACATCCTGAATTTAAATAAGACGACATGGATGCATCCCTGCGATGACGCAAAAACATCCGATGCATCTTTTATCGACCTTTACGACATTGCGAAAGAGCGTGCCGTCGGTGTTTTATGTGCATTCAACGATGTTATCTTCAAGCAAGCGATGCCTGACCAACTGATTTCTTTGATCAACGATCGCACCTATGATACAGGGATGAAGCAACCGCCCGCAATGATTCATTTCGATCCGATCTATTAGGAGGATAACTCATGCATATCGCAGATCTGCATGCCGATATCGGCATGGATATTTTATTGAAACATAAAAAAGGGGAACATGACATCCTCAAGCGATACCACATCGACAAACTGCAACAGGGTGGGATCGGTCTGGTCGGAATGGCCTGCTTTTTTGAGGGCAATGAAACCATGGATGATCTTAAGGCGATGGTGAAGACCTTGCGCAAAGAAATCAGATCCAATCAGGATACGCTGCATTTCTATCAAGGTTCTGCATTGAATCTTGAGAAGCTGAACGCCATGATGACGATCGAGGGTATGTGCGCAATCAAAGACAAGGTTCCTTCAACCATTCAATGGCTTTATCAGCAAGGCATCCGAGTTGCATCGCTGAGTTGGAACGATGAAAATAATTTATCAACCGGTGTAAAGGGTGATCCGACGCGGGGTCTGACTCGTAAGGGCCGCCAGGCGATCAAAACGATGAACAAGCTCGGCATGATCGTCGATGTCTCGCATGCGTCCGAAAAAAGTTTCTGGGACATCCTGGCATGTTCGCAAGTCCCAATTATCGCGACCCACAGTAATGCCCGTTCCCTATGCAATGTGGAGCGCAATCTTAGCGACCAGCAGATCCGTGCCATCGCACAGAAAAAGGGCTTGATCGGCTTGGTGGCGGCACGCCATTTTATCGCTTACGATGCGCAGAAGCAAACGGCGGATACGCTGGCCAAACATGCTCGCCACATCGTTGATATCGCCGGCATCGAGGTATTGGCGATCGGGTTCGATTATATGGATTTCCTGGACAGTCCCTTTGGAAACTCTGCCATGGCCATTGACCTGCAGGACGCAACCCAATCGCAAAATCTGATCAAGGCGTTGGCTGAGAACGGCTTCAGCGATGCAGAAGTGAACAGAATTGCGTGGCAGAATGCGGCTTCGTTCTTTGAATCCAATCTGAAATAACTTTTTCATTTATTTGGCATAGCACTTGTCTCCCAACTCATGTTACAAACAGGTATAATACCTGTAAGGAGGAGTTGCATATGAAACTCAAAATTCACGGAAAGAATCTTACGATTACCGAAGCGATGGAAGCCCGCACCGTTAAGAAACTCGCGTTTCTCAACAAGTACTTCATGATCGATGATAGTACCGATGCTAACGTCGCCGTCAAGGTGAATCCGACCAACCTGAAGGTAGAAGTGACCATCGTCACTAAAGTCGGTCTGCTTCGCGCCGAAGTCGTGCACGAAGA
>JBBQGS010000018.1:0-17567 GCA_038323255.1 Erysipelotrichales bacterium
TAGAGTTCTGGTGTTCCAAACCTTATTCTACGAGGAGTTATCGCCTTTTTCAATTCCACACCTATTTTACACGACCGGTTTATTCATCTATATTGTGAATCGTATGGCTAAGGGTGTACAATGAATCTATCCTAGAACGGAGGAATAGAAATCATGCCTAATCTGTTCATATTGTTATTACAACTAGTTGTAGCAGTTATCGTATTATATCTTGTGATTTTTAAAGTTCTTGGTCTGCGCGTCATCAATTCCAACGAGGTCGCGGTCGTCGAACAATGGTGGAGTTCGAAGGGATCTTTGAAAGACGCTATCATCGCGCTTCATAAAGAAGCGGGGTATTCACCGGACTTGTTACGTGGAGGGATCCACTTTAAATCGGTCCTGAAATACAAAATTCACCGTTATCCTCTCATCACCATTCCGCAGGGGCAAATTGCCTATGTTTTTTCGCGGGACGGCAATCCGCTAGCGCCTACACAGACGTTAGGGAAAATCGTTCCGGAAGCCAATAACTTCCAGGATGTCCGTGGGTTCTTAACCAACGGCGGACAGCGCGGACCACAGCGCGGAATCATTCGTGAAGGTACCTACGCGATTAACCTGGCACAGTTCATCGTCATTACACCCAACGATATCAAAATGATCTTTACAGGAAACCGCAACGAACGCCAGGAACTCGTTTCCATGCAGCAGACGCTGGCAACCCGTAAAGCGTTCCAGCCTGTCATCATCATGAATAACAATGAAGATTCGACCGACTCCATGGGAATCGTGACTGTCCATGACGGTCAACCGCTGGATGAAGGCGAAATCATCGCCAACTCGATCGGTGAAGGGCATGCCAGTTATCAAGATCCGGAAGCGTTCCTCAAATTAGGCGGACGCCGAGGGAAACAGTTGCAGGTATTGACCGACGGTACTTACTATATCAACCGTCTGTTCGCAACCGTAGAGTATCGTCCTAAAACAGTCGTTCCTATCGGTTTTGTCGGTGTCGTTGTTTCGTTCTTCGGAACGGAAGGTGTCGATACAACTGGTGATGATTACAAACATGGCGAATTGGTCGCCCAAGGCTCCAAAGGGGTCCTTGAAAAACCGCTGATGCCTGGCAAATATGCATTTAACACCGATGCCGGTAAAGTCGTGCTGGTTCCGACAACCAATATTATCTTGAAGTGGAATAAGGCGGAAACCGGCGATCATAAGTATGACGAGAATTTGACTGAAGTCGACATCATCACGAAAGATGCGTTTGAACCTGCTTTGCCTCTGTCGGTCGTCATGCATATCGACTATAAGCAGGCGCCGTGGGTCATCCAACGTTTCGGTGACATCAACATGTTAGTCAACCAATCGCTCGACCCATTGGTCAGCGCCTATTTCAAAGACGTTGCCCAAACGAAGACATTAATCGAATTGATCCAGGAACGTTCCGAAATCAGAGAACGTGCCGTTATGGAAATGCGTGCGAAGTTTGCCAAGTACAACCTTCAATTGGAAGAAGTACTGATCGGTACCCCGCGTTCCTTAGTTAACGATATGCAGATTGAAAATATCCTGACGCAGTTGCGCGAACGCCAGATTGCGGAAGAAAAGAAAGTCACCTACGGGAAACAGCAAGAAGCTGCCGAACGCGAAAAATCATTGCGTGAAGCGCAAGCGGTTGCCGAGCAACAGGCTACGCTTACCAAATCCAAGATTCAGATTGAAGTTGAACACAACACCGGGGCCGCCGCAGCTGCGCGTGCCGAACAAGAAGCAAATCAGATCGTTGCGTTGGCGAAAGCGAATGCGACCCGCGTAAGAGTAGAGGGGGAAGCGGAAGCCTCCAAAGAATCCAATATTGGTCTTGCGAAGGCCCAGGCGATCGATGCCCAGGTCAAAGCGTACGGTGGAGCGGAATATCGCGTCATCAACGAAATCGCGGACAAACTCTCCGATGCTATCCGCAATGCTAAGGTTGATGTCGTTCCGAAGACCATCGTCAATTTCGGCGAAGGACAAAACAACGACAACTCGATCGTCCAATCGTTAATGAAACTGCTTACGCTAGATAAGTTAGGAATCAAGGTTCCTTCATCCATGGAGGAAACCAAGGAGAAATAACATGCAGCAAATCCGTTTTGTTATCTTCGTCGCCGTTGCAATCTTAGTGGCTTTGTTTGCGGTACTGAACGCCGAAGTCATGACGCTCAACCTACTCTTTGTCCGCTTTGATATCTCGGCTTCGATCGTGATTCTGGTATCGGTTCTCTTAGGAGGATTTCTGACAGTATTGTTCGGGTTATCGACGCGCGTTAAGTCGCATCTGCGTCATAACGATACCCGCAAGCAAGTCGCAAGCCTTCAAAAAGAGCTCGATGCTGCCAAAGTCAATGAAGGTGTATGGAAAACGAAGTACGAAGAAGTTCTTAAGAATAGCCAAGAAACCGTATCGATATTGCCTACGAACCAGGGTTAACCTGGTTTTTTATTTGCTGCGAACCTTCGGATTTTTATGAAAGGAGTTGTCCTTGTCCTCTAAATTGCATACAATGAAAGCAAGAAGTGAGGAACAAGTATGCAAGAACCAAGTTTAGTGATCTTAGCCGCCGGGATGGGAAGTCGCTACGGAGGGTTGAAACAGATCGATACCGTCGGGTCCAACGGGGAAAGCATCATCGATTTCTCCATTTACGATGCCATCCAGGCAGGCTTCAAGAAAGTGTATCTCATCATTCGCAGAGAACACAAAGAAGCGTTCAAAACGGCGCTCACAGATAAAATTGAAAAGTTCATCAACGTTGAATTCGTCTATCAAGACTTAAACGATCTACCTAAGGGATATGTCGTACCGGAAGGGCGCGAGAAACCGTGGGGAACCACCCATGCCCTGTTGGCTTGCCGCAAGCAGGTGAACGAACCGTTTGCGATCATCAATGCGGATGACTATTATGGAAAAGATTCGTTCATCCAAATCTACAATTTCCTGAAGAACGAAGTCAAAGACGATCAATATGGAATGGTTGCTTATCGCTTGCTGAACACCTTGACGGATGCCGGAACGGTCTCACGCGGCATATGCGAAGTGGTCGACGGTAAGTTAGATATGGTCGTCGAGCGTTTGAAAATCGCGCGTAAGAATAATGGGGCAGCTTATACCGAAGAGAGTGAAACATGGAAAACATTACCTGACGATTCCTTGGTATCGATGAACTATTGGGGATTCACACCGAAAATCTTCGAAACCGCCAAACGGCGTTTTGATCTCTTCCTGAAGAATTCACTTGAAGGGAATCCGATGAAGTGCGAACATGTGCTTCCGACCCTGATCGGGGAGTGTTTGAAAGAGAAGAGTCTGAGTGTCAAGGTCATGACATCGGCCGACCGCTGGTTTGGCGTCACCTATCGTGAAGATAAACCGGATGTGGTTGCGATGTTGGATGGATTAAAAAAAGAAGGGAAGTATCCCTTCGATCTCTGGAAGTAAACGGGCGATTTCACCCGTTTTTTAATGGAAAAGTTTGGAAATCAGTTCGGCCGAGATAACGAGTGTCCCGATGGTTGCGAAGAGATTGGCCATAATGACCACAAGCAGAATACGCAGCACTCTGTTTTTCCAGAAACCTTTTAAACTAGATGCATCGATATTGATGCGCAGAAAGTCTTCTACCTTCGGTTTATGTACCCAAGCCTCCATTAAACCCGCAAACCATCCCGTCGCAAGGACGGGGCTTAGGGCACCAACCGGAGCCATGACAAATGCGGTCAAGACGCTCAACGGATGACCGAAAGCTACCATGGTTCCAATCGCTGCGAAAGTTCCGTTGATCAAAACGAAGCGAAGAATCGTAGTCAGCGCAAGGGAAGGGACTTTCAGGGCGGTAATGATCAACAATAAAATCAATATTCCCGGAACGATATATGTCGCATATTTCGATGCTTTGCTTTTAGGCGGAAGTTCCAACAGGGGACTTAACGCATAGTCCAATTGAATGTTCTTCAGAATTCCTTGGACATGGGCGGCTCCGACGACTGCCACGATGTTCATGCTGGCATTATGCTTTAACTGATAAGCCATCACTTGGTCGCGTTCATAGACAAGTGTTTCGACGATTGTCGGGAATTTCCCCGCGAATTCGCTGATCATCGCTTGAATCAAATCGCCCTGTTTCAGATTCTCGATTTCCTGTTCCGAGATCTTTTCGTCTTCGAATACCGACGATACCAACGCGATTAGCAGATTCCATTTATCTCTTAAACGCAGTTTGCGCCATATCCGCAGAAACGTCGTTTGGATGTCGCGGTCGATGCATTCGACCTTCAGATTCAGTTCATTGGCCAGTTCGATCGCCATGCGCATTTCTTCACCGACCCTCACACCTAATTGTTTCGCCATTCTGTCCTGATAAGAAGAAAGGAGGATGTTCGCAATCAGAAATCCGACTTTCTTCTGTTTAATGATTTGGGTAATGTCGGTCTTCTCCCAACTTTTCCCCTGCGTCATCGCTTTGTAGCGACCTTCGTCGAGCTCGATCGCAATCGCGTCGGGATTGACTTCGGCGACGACTCGGCGTACTTCTTCGACGCTTTCCTGCGAGACATGGGCAGTCCCGACAAGAGTTATTTTTTTGTTTTCTAAAACGATGTGTTCGATCATGGCAGCCTGCTTTCTTGTATCATTGTAACCAAAGTGAAAACGAAGTGCAATGAGGAATCGATTCGTGCAAAATCCTTCTATTTATGATACCCTTTCTACAGGTGAAACCATGAAACGAAAAAGACCCCGCTTAGCCCTGTATACGATGTTAGTTGTCGCCGTTATTTTCGCGACCACAATCTATTTAGGGCGCTCTTATAAACCGGATGCGGAAGCGCTAGCTGCATTAAATGCAAACGATATAACACTCAAACAGACATCACGCGAAATCCGAGTAGCGTCGCCGACCGCCAACAATGATCTTGGATTCTTAATTTATCCGGGCGCCCAGATCCAACCCGCAGCATATCTTCCCTTGGCAAGGGAAGCCGCACTGCGTTTTAACGCGACCGTGATCATCGTCAAGTTCCCATTCAATTTCGCGTTTTTCGACTGGAAAGTCGGCGCGCGTGCAATGGATGACGAAACCATCCAGAAATGGGTTCTGATGGGACACTCACTAGGCGGTGCTTTCGGCAGTAAACTTGCTTTGTCCGATCAACGCATCAAGGGTATGGTGATGTTGGCATCTTATCCGGCCGACAATCTATCGAAGAAAAACTTCCCGACGCTCAGTTTAAACGGCCAATTGGATGCGGTCATGAGCGAGGCTGAGTTTGCTAAGCAAAAAGCCAAGTTTCCCCTTAACACCGAATTCTATACAATCGGTGGGGCGAACCACTCCCAATTCGGTAGTTACGGATTGATGTCCGATGACTCGGTCGCATCGATCACACCGCCAAAACAGAGGGAGATCATTCTTGATTTCGTGGCGGATTGGCTAAGTTCCTTGCGCTAAAGTCAAAAAAAAGGAAATATGATATAATAAGACAGCCAAGGAGGACGTGCCATGCTGAACTATCAAACCATACAAACGCTGGTTACCTTGTTTAGGATGTTTTTTGACATCCTGATCATGTGGATATTACTTTACTATACCATTAAGATCGTACGAAATAATTCGAGGACCACCCAGATTTTCAAGGGGATCTTCCTGATTTTACTGGTACGTGCCTTCGCGAACTTCTTCGGCTTAAAGACCGTAGCTTGGATAGCAGACATTTTCGTTACCTGGGGCTTTTTGGCAGTCATCATCATCTTCCAGCCCGAAATACGGGGTCTACTTGAAAAGCTAGGGAAAACGAGCATGTTCTCCCGGATTTCAACTTTGTCCGGCAACGAACGGCTGCGATTGATCGAAGAACTGGAAAAATCGGTCGAACATCTTTCAGCAACCCAAACAGGAGCGCTGATCACCTTGGAACAGGGCCATTCGCTCAACGATTTCATCCACACCGGGACGATCATGAATTCCAATGTGACATCCGAATTATTGACTTCCATCTTCGTCACCACGACGCCGTTACATGACGGGGCCGTTATCATCCAGGGGGATCGGATCGCATGTGCTTCGGCGTATTTCCCGCCGACCAATCTCGATCTTCCGACTCGCTATGGTGCGCGTCACCGGGCCGCAATTGGAATCAGCGAAATCACCGATTCAATAACCATCGTGGTGAGTGAACAGTCCGGTCGCGTGAGTATCGCGGTCGAGGGTAAATTGACGACCATGACCAAAGAAATGCTGCATGAATACTTAGAAAAAACCATCCTGCATGTTGAAAAAGATATGCAAAATACCAAAGATAACACGACCCCTCCAACAACGAAGAATCCTGTTCCTCAACTCGATAAAACGGATGGAGAGGCACCGGTTTCACGGACTAAGCGGATCGTGGATTTGTTAAAGCGCGAATTGAAATCCGATAAAAAGAAGTCTATTAACAAAAAACCTGTTACGAGTCCTTTGCCAACTGACAATAAGAATGAAACTGAAGTGGTTAAAGCGGACATTTTAACGCCAAAGGAACCTGAGAATCTATTGGATGATCTGTTGGCGGAAGCGATACAGGCGAATCAAAAAGAAAAGACTGTTTCAAAGGAAACAAGCGTGACGGATGTCAAGAAAACACCTTCCGATATTAACAAAGGAGGTGAAAAGTGATGGCGAAACAGAAACAAGAAAAGCAGATCAAACCAGTCGAAGATAAACTAGAGTTAGCGAAACGCATCGCTTCGCAAAGCCAGCGTGTTGCGCGCACTTATGAGAATATCGAAAATTCGGTAATCCGTGGTGTCCGTTGGTTCAGTACCGCGTTCGACCGTTTTCTTTTCAACCGTTTCAGTAAAACCATCGCTTTGGTATTAGCCATCCTGATGTATGTCTTCATCAACTTCAATCTGGGTGAAGCGGTCTTTAAATCGACCATCACTTCCGGCGGCAAGATTGAAAACATCCCGGTCACGGTCGTCGCTAATGAAGAAGTCTATGAAATTTCCGGTTTACCGACCAAGGTCAACGCCTTATTGGTGGGAGATTATGCGGATATCCAGTTGGCTAAGACACAACGCAGTTATAAGGTCGTCGCCGATTTGACGGGACTTTTAGAAGGGACGCATGAAGTTTCGCTGAGTGCCAAGGATTTTTCGGAACGCGTGGACGTCGTCCTGCAGCCTTCGACAGCCGTGGTCACCATCAAAAAGAAAATATCGCAGAAATTTAATGTCGGGTATGATTTCGTCAATACCGACAAAATGAATCAGGAATTCGAACTTGGCATTCCGACATTCGACACGACCGAAGTTATCATTCGGGCAGCCCAATCGACCATCGAAAAGATCGGAAATATCAAAGCGCTCATCAATGTAACCGGAGTGGCAAGCAGTTTCACGCAGGAAGCAAGGTTGGTCGCTTATGATCAACAAGGCAACAAGATGGAAGTCGACATCATCCCAAGTACCGTTATCGTAAATGTAGCAGTCTCCAACCCTAGCAAATCTGTCCCTGTCGTCATTGTTCCGCAGGGTGATATTCCTAACAACAAAGCAATCGAATCGATTGCATTGGATCAACAGGCGGTAACGCTTTATGCGGCCGACGAAGTATTACAGACAATCAACTCCATTCAAATCCCGATCAACGTGACCACGCTGAATTCGGATACCGTACAGGTCGCGGAAGTCAATCTTCCTAGCGGCGTACGCAAATCCAGCGTAACACGCGTCAGTCTTTCCATCAAACTTGGCGATGCGCTGACACGGAAAATCGCAGGGCTTCCGATTGATTACCGCAACAACGTGAAGGGCTATCAGTTTACCTTGGTTGTTCCGGAGGAGGCGTATGCCACCGTCACACTGTTGGGGACAAAGACCAACATCGATGCGATCACCGCTGACGATATCTCCATCTACATCGATATGAAAGATGTAATACTTGGAACGCAGACCGTGAGTCTCTACATCGCAGGGACCAATAATCTTGTACGCTATTCGCTTCAAAAACAAACCATCGACATTAAAGTGACGAAATAGGAGAAACATGGGCACACATTTCGGTACAGACGGGATTCGCGGAAAAGCGAATGATAGCTTACGTGTAGAGACTGCTTATGCGGTCGGACGTTATCTGGGATATGCCTTTTCGAAAGAAAAGAAAGGCAAGATTTTGATTGGAATGGACACACGTCTATCATCTACAATGTTCGAAGCGGCCGTTGCGGCTGGTGCCAGTTCTTCGGGTGCCGATGTATTCTGCCTCAAAGTCTGTCCCACACCAACCGTCGCCTATCTGACCGGATTAGACGATTTCGACTGCGGCGTCATGATTTCAGCCAGCCACAATCCTTACTACGACAACGGCATCAAAGTGTTCAATCATCAAGGAGTCAAGATCAGTAATGAACTTGAGCATGAGATCGAACGCTTCATCGATGGGAAAATCAGTATCCCCTATGCCCAGGATGCCAAGATCGGCATCGTCGTCGACTACAGAGAAGGGCTCACGCGTTACACAAACTATCTCAAATCGCTGTTCAGTATGGATCTGAGTAAGATGACCTTGGTGCTCGATACAGCCAACGGTTCGGCTACTACGACTGCCTACGAGGTTTTGACTTCGTTTGGGGCTAAGTGCCAAGTCATCCATGATCATCCCGACGGCGTTAACATCAATGCGCACTGCGGATCAACCCATCCTGAATCCCTTCAGCATCTTGTCGAAGAAATCAATGCGGATCTCGGACTGGCCTTCGACGGAGACGCCGATCGTTTGATTGCTGTCGATGAGAACGGGAAGTTAGTGGATGGCGACCATGTCATCTATGCCTGCGGCGTCCATATGAAAGAACAAGGATTACTAAAACACAACACGGTCGTCACGACGGTCATGGCAAACTTGGGCTGTTATAAAGCCCTCGACCGCGCCGGCATCCAATATGAGCGGACTCAGGTCGGAGACAAGCATGTTTATGAATGCATGGTCCAAAACGATTATCAGTTAGGCGGCGAACAATCCGGACATATCATCTTTAAGCGTCATGCGACAACAGGCGACGGTCTGCTGACCGCGCTCAAGATTCTTGAAGTGATGGCCGCAAAACAATCTCCCATTTCCAAACTCACCGAAGATCTCTACATTTATCCGCAGTTATTGAAGAATGTGAAGGTCATCGATAAATCGAAAGCGTTGCACGATGAAGAACTCATCAAACTGACCAACCGCATCCAGGAAGAACTGGGAACGGACGGACGCATCTTGGTCCGCCCCTCAGGGACAGAACCTCTGGTACGCGTGATGGTCGAAGCGAAAAGCGACGAACTGTGCGCGCAATATGTCGGCGAATGCGTCGCTTACCTCATTCAAAAAGGATTATAGAACGGTGAAAGCCGTTCTTTTATTTCATGATCCACATCAGGGCATCTGCGAAGCGCTGTTGCCAATAGGACGCGTGATGGAAATGACCCTCGAAGAGACGCAAACAAAGTGATTCATCGTCATATCCGAATTGCTTGATTCGTTGGTCCCCACCTCCATGTAAATCGTTAACCCGGGGTAAAACCCCGAGGCTTCGATGAAGCCTTTGATGGCATCTTCGTTGAACCATATGGTATTTGAGAGCGCAAGTATCTTTTTGAAAGTACGAGGGGCATAAAAAGCAACTAGACTAATATAACCACCCGTCGAACTGCCGCCCATGATCGTATTTGCCCGATCAGACAAAGGATGATATTGCCTTTCATATTTCTCCTTTATTCTCTGTTTATCCCACTGTAACGAATCCGATTCAAATAAGGAAGGAAGCATAATCGACAGTGTTCATGCTGCCTCTTCTAATTCAACCCCTTTTTTGGTAGAATGAACAAGAGGTGATGTCATGAAACGCGTCATTTGCGTCGTCGAAGATGAGAAAGACCTGAACGAGCTGGTCAAACGATATCTTGAGAAGGAAGGCTATGAAGTCCGTTCCTATTTGACCTATGAACAGGCCGCCATGCATTGTAGCGACGACGATGTCCATCTGTGGGTTTTGGATATTATGTTGGACAATAAAAGCGGGTTTGACCTCATCGAGGAAATCCGCTTACAGTCGCGCGATGTGCCGGTCGTTTTCATGTCCGCCCGCGATAAAGAATTCGACCGCATCATCGGATTGGAAAAGGGTAGCGACGATTACATCACCAAACCTTTCTCCCCCAAGGAACTCGTCCTTCGCATCAACAATATTATGCGCCGTGCGTATAAAGACGGTTTGGAGAAGATTTTGGTCGATGGATACGAGATCGACGAAGAACAGCGTAAAGTATTCCGCGGCTCTTCGGAACTGGAACTGACAACCAAAGAGTTCGACCTATTGATGCTGTTCGTGCGCAATCGTGCGACAGCGTTCAGCCGCGAACAAATCCTAAAGAAAGTCTGGGAAGTGAACTATTACGGCAGCGACCGTGTCGTCGACGATACACTTCGTCGCTTGCGTCGTAAAATGCCGGATTTGAATATCCATACCATCTACGGATTCGGGTATCGTCTGGGATGATGAAGAATATCAAGAATTTCATCCGCAACCTGACGCTGACCCAACAACTGATGTCGGTCGTCGTTTCTTTCATCATTTTGTTTAGCGTGTTCGTCATGCTGTTTTTGTCAGGTAACATTACGGAGTTCGTACGAAGTCAGATGTACGGTATCCTACGTCAAACCCAAGCGAACATCATTTACAATTATAAAACTAATCTGCGCGGCGATGCTTTGTATGGAGCCAACGATCCCAATATCATCCATGTCATCTTGTTTACCGATGTCACTCGCGCACCGCTGACCAACAGTACCACGACCCTTTCCAGCAAGCTGATGGCTGAACTGAAATTGGAAGCGAAAAATGCGACCCAGGTGAGTGCTAACTTTGTGTCTCAGACATCCAACGAACGGTTGTATTTCTCCGTCACGCGCATCAATTCGGATGCGGTCGTTGTCAGTCTGATCGGAAACTCCTATACCAATCAATTTAAGGCAGCGCTATTCAACTCGGTCATCAATATCATGCTGATTGTGGTCAGCGTCATCTTTATCTTACTGTTTACTTGGGTAGGGTATCTGATCCATCCGTTGAATCAAATCCGTGTCTATATCGAAAAAATGCGAAGAGGGGAAACGGCCGAACTGCATATCGACCGGCAGGATGAAATCGGAGCGTTGGCGAAGGCACTGGTAAGCATGAACGAAGAAATCAAACGCCAGGAAGCATTGAAGGAAGAAATGGTACAGAATATATCCCATGATCTGAAAACGCCGATTGCGACCATCAAATCATACGGAGAAAGCATCAAGGATGGAATTTATCCCTATGAAACCCTGGAGAAAAGCGTCGATGTTATCATCGAACACGCCAACCGACTGGAAAAGAAAGTTCATAGCTTACTGTTGCTGAACCGGATGGGGTATTTGATCGAACAAGATAAACTCGAAACGAAAGTCGATATGCGTCTGATTGTCGAAAAAGCAATTATCGCATTAAAGGTTGTACGTCCCGATATCTTCCTGCATACCGATTTGTCCTATTGTTTTTATACAGGGAGTGAAGAGCCTTGGCGCGTCGTAATCGAGAATCTGTTGGATAATGCACTACGCTATGCGCGCAGTGAAGTCATCCTACAGGTTTCACCCAGCGAATGCTCGATTTATAACGATGGTCCAAAGATCGATGACGACCGCATGAGCAAGTTGTTCAAACCATATGAAAAAGGGACTGACGGGCAGTTCGGATTAGGGTTGGCAATCGTACAGCGAGTCGTCACTGCTTATGGATTCACAATCCAAGCCCAAAACATGGAAGATGGCGTACGCTTTGTGATTGAACCGAAACAAGAAGTAAAAAAACGGAAAGTCGACGAGAAGTCCGAAGTCGGCAACTAGAGGCAACCATGGCTACGATCCAATACAGGCAGACGAAAATCGATTATGTTCAGGAAGGCAAGGGCAGGGATGTCCTTTTCCTGCATGGATGGGGCCAGAATCAGGCCATGATGGATCCTTTGGCGAAGCACTTTGGTGATCGTTTCAGAGTGACCAACCTCGATTTTCCGGGTTTTGGGAAAAGCGACCAACCACCTGTTCCTTGGGGTGTCGACGAATACACCGCTTGTCTTGAAGACTTTGTTCAACAAACCGGAATGATCGATCCGATCTTGGTCGCCCATTCGTTTGGAGCCAGAATCGCTATCCGTTATGCATCGCGCAATCAGGTGCGGAAAATGATTTTGACCGGAGCTGCTGGTTTAAAGCCGAAGCAACCGATCGATTACTATGTCAAAGTGACTACCTATAAAATCGCAAAGCAACTTTTCAAACTACCGTTTCTGAAACCGTATCAGGCAGCAATGCGCAAGCGTTTTGGCAGTGAAGACTATAAGAATACATCTGGTGTGATGCGTGCCAGTTTCGTTAAGATTGTCAATCAGGATCTGCAACCATATCTGAAAACAATCACTTGCCCGGTCTTATTGATCTGGGGGGAGAAAGACGAGGCGACTCCGCTTTGGATGGGGAAAGTTATGGAAAAGGAATTCAAGGACGCAGGGCTTGTGATCTTTGAAAATGAAAGTCATTTCGCTTACTGGAACCAGATCGACCGTTTCCTGCGCATCACGGATGCATTCTTGAAAGAAGATGAGGTAAAAGCATGAGTGACATACTACGAATTGTTCTGTTGCTTGGTTGGGTTGCTTTGATGCTCACACCGGGGAAAAGGGCGTTACATATGTTTCAGCAGAACCGTTATGAACTGCGGCGTTATCTGCCATGGTTGAAATCACGTGCCGACGCATTGGCGAAAAACGCCTTTATAGTCGTCCTGTTTTATCTGCCATGGATCATCACCGCTTTTATTACAATAGACTATCTAAAAAAAGCATTGACCTTGATATTGGTTCTCGGCACCGCATCGATTTTGATCCGCCGCGAATTCAAACAGAAATATATCAAGCCTTTAGTTGTAACATCGAGGGTGAAACGTCAAATCGTCGTTCTGGCGCTGTTGGATATCATCTTACTTGTACCGTTGGCCTTCACTCTTTCATGGCCGGCCGCTGTCATCGTTTCACCGCTGATCCTAATTGCAAACTGGTTGCTGCTTGCCCTAATGGCATTCATTACCGCTCCCATCGAAGATATGGTAAAAAACTACTATATCAATCAAGCCCGAAAGATTCTAAAAAAGCATCCCAACCTAATCAAAATCGGTATCACAGGGAGTTACGGAAAGACGTCAAGCAAAAACATCCTCGATGAAATCTTAAGTGAATCCTATTATGTATTGGCTTCGCCGGCTTCATTCAATACGCCGATGGGTCTTACCATCACGGTGCGTGAACAGCTTAAATCCATCCATGACGTTTTCATCGCGGAAATGGGTGCCGATAAAGTCGGGGAGATCGATTTCCTGTCCAAGTTCATCCAGCCGCAGTATGGGATCGTGACTTCGGTCGGACCCCAACATCTCAATACGTTTAAAACCATCGACAACATTCTTGCTGAGAAAATGAAGCTGATCGAGAATCTGCCAGTTTCCGGTGTGGGTGTCCTCAATAAAGACAATGACTACATCCGAAACTATGAAATCAAGAATAAATGCCGGATTTTATGGTATGGGATTGAGAATCCGGACGTCGACTACCAAGCCATCGATATCCGTTATTCTCCGGAAGGTTCGCATTTCACCGTGCGTTGTGCGGAAGGGGAATTCGAATTCGACACGATTTTGTTGGGCCAACATAATATCGCCAATATTCTGGCATCGATCGCCATCGGCAGAGTCTTGGGTATTGCCTGGGAGAAATTGCAGAAAGCAGTCACGCAGGTCAATTATATCGAGCATCGGCTGCAACTGAAAAAAATCAACGGGTTTACCTTCATCGACAACGCGTTCAACTCCAATCCTGAAGGTTCCAAGATGTCATTGGAAGTTCTCAAAGGCATGCCGGGGAAACGAATTATCATCACTCCCGGAATGATCGAACTCGGCAACCAGGAGGACGAACTTAACCGCAAATTCGGAACCTATATGATCGGATGTGCGGACGAAGTGATTCTTGTCGGTAAGAACCAAACCAAAGCGGTCCTTGAAGGTTTGCAGGAAGTTGGCTTTCCTTCGACGGCCCTGCATATCGTCGATACTGTCAAAGAAGCCTTCGCCATCGTCTATACCACCGCAACCAAGGAAGACACCATCCTCCTTGAAAACGACCTTCCAGATGCCTTCAACCGCTGAGCATTCAGCGGTTTTTTATTGGTCGATTCCCACAAGTAGAGTATAATGGTACAAAAGGCAGGCGATGTCATGAACTGGGAACAATTCACAAGTAAAGTACTCGGCGTAGCACGGATCGGGCTGAAATTCAGCAGTGATCCTTTTGCGTTGGAGAATTATGAAGAGCTTCAGCAACTTGCAATCACCGTGCTGCAGGAAAACGCCGATCCGGATTTAAGGATCAACATTTACGAGCGCGATATTTATCCGACGCCCAATGTTTCCGTTCGCGTCATCGTTTTCAATGAAGCAGGGGAGCTATTACTGGTGAAAGAAAAAGACTTCGGGACATGGTCGGTGCCGGGTGGTTGGTGCGACCTGTTCGAATCTTCCAGTGCGAGCGGGAAGAAAGAAGTCCTGCAGGAAACCGGACTGGACGTGAAAATCGATCGCTTACTGGCCGTGTTGCAACGCGAAAAATACAAAGAATTCCGGACGCTGATCAGCGAATATGTCCACTATTACAGTGCGACGATTTGCTCAGGAACGCTGCGCCCGAATCACGAGACTACGGACGTGAAGTTCTTCCCTCTTGAGGCATTGCCCGAACTGTCCAGAAAGTCCTCCCATACAGAGATTATGAAAGCGCTGGCGGTTTACCGTAAAGAGCGCGATGTCGATTTCGATTAACGAGGTAACCCATGAAACTAAAAATAGGCGTATTATTCGGCGGTACATCCGTCGAGCACGAAGTCAGCATCATTTCCGCCGCCCAAGCGATGGCGGCGCTAAACCAAGAAAAGTATGATGTCATCCCTGTTTACTTAAGCAAGAACCATGTTCTCTATTCGTCGGATAAACTGATGGAGATGGATACCTACCGTGATTTGGGGAAACTCGAAAAAACGCTTCCGCAGGTCAGCCTGATCTGTAAAGGAAGCAAGTATTTCCTACATCCTGTTAATGCGAATATTTTCTCGAAGCCTATTGAAATCGACCTGATCATCCCGGTCGTCCACGGCACCCATTGCGAAGACGGCACCGTCCAGGGTCTTTTCGAAACCGTCGGGATTCCCTATGCCGGATGCGATGTCATCGCGGCAGCCGTCGGTCAAGACAAAGTCGTCATGAAACATATATTGCAGAACTCGGGGATTCCGATCGTTCCCTGGTTTTGGTTCTACCGCTATGATTTCGAAAAATCATCCGAAGAATATCTTGCCCAAGCATCGGGTTTAGGTTATCCGGTCGTCGTGAAACCGGCCAATTTGGGTTCATCAGTCGGCATCACGGTCGCAAAAAACGAAGTAGAACTAACGGTCGCCATCCATGAAGCTGCCCGTTACGATGCCAAAATCGTGGTTGAGAAAGCTATCGTGAATCTGCGCGAAGTGAACTGTTCGGTCATGGGATTTGACAGTGAAATGCGTGCCAGCGTCCTTGAAGAAGTGCGTAAAAGCGACGATATCCTCTCCTATGAAAACAAGTATATCGCCGGAGGCAAAGGTTCATCCAAAGGCATGGCTTCGGCGGCGCGGATCGTCCCGGCCCCATTGTCGGATGAGATGAGTAGCGAAATCCAACGACTCGCGACCAACACCTTTAAAGTCTTAGGAGCCAGCGGTGTTTCCCGCATCGACTTCCTGCTCGATGCCAATGATGATCAAGTTTACGTCAACGAAATCAACACGATTCCGGGCTCGTTGGCCTTCTATCTTTGGGAAGCCAGCGGCATGGATTTCAGTGAACTGATGGACCAATTGGTGAAACAGGCGATTGATCGTCAGCGTATGCGCGAGAAGATGATCTTCTCCTACGACACCAATTTATTGTCATCCTACAAGCAGGGGACCAAAGGTTCAAAAGGTCGCTAATCTAAAAACACCCTGCATTTCAACACATTTGAGCAGTATATAAAAAGCGAATTTTCAAATAGGAATTATGTCGTGCACTTGGGGTTTTTCATGCGAATATGATATACTATGGGTGTTAATCAGGAGAAAACAACATGCCAACACCTCATAACAATGCATTGAACGGTCAAATCGCAAAGACCGTATTATTACCCGGCGATCCTCTGCGGGCTAAAGTAATCGCGGAAACATATTTGGAAAACGTCAGCCAGTTTAATGACGTCCGCAATATGTTCGGTTATTCGGGAACCTATAAAGGTCGTCCAATCTCAGTCATGGGATCGGGCATGGGCATTCCAAGCATCGGTATCTACGCATTTGAACTTTATACTCAATATGGCGTCGAAAACATCATTCGCATCGGTTCGGCAGGTGCCTATACCGATAAAATCGGATTGTATGATGTCGTGCTGGCCGACAGTGCTTACAGCGAATCAAGCTTCGCAAAAACCGCCTTCAATTATAGCGAAGATATCCAATATCCCGATCAAGAACTCACAAAACGATTGGCGGATGCGGCTGCATCGCTGCAAATCCCGATTGTTTCGGGACGCATCCATTCCAGCGATGTCTTCTATCGCGGTGAGGGATCGGTGTCTTTCCCTGAAATCTATCGCGACCATCATTGCGTTGCCGTCGAAATGGAATCCTTCGGACTTTTCGCCATCGCCCGCTATCTGAATAAAAAGGCTGCCTGCCTGGTCACCATTTCCGACTCGTTAGTCACGCATGCCGCAACTACTTCTGAAGAACGTCAGCTCTCCTTCACCAAGATGATGGAAATCGCTTTGGAGATGGCCGGCTAATAAAGGAGAATTATGAAAACAATCTTGCTGATCACTGATCTGAATACACAAGAAGATGTAGCGAAACTGGAAGAATCCCTTAGCCAAACCCGCATCGATTTTGAGGTAAGTCTGGTCAATCACTGCGTTGTGATCGCCGGAACAAACGATCTTGTATATACGGCGAAAGTTGCCATACGCGAAGCCGGATATACCGTCGAATAAGCGAAACATCCAAAAATTCAGCGTGTTGGAATGCTGAATTTTTGCGTAAAGTACTTGCACTCGTTTTGGTTCTATGGTAACATGAAAAAGCGCTGAAAATGCCTTTGGGGAAGTACTCAAGAGGCCGAAGAGGTGCCCCTGCTAAGGGCATAGGTCGGGTTAAACTGGCGCGAGGGTTCAAATCCCTCCTTCCCCGCCATTTTCTTTAAAAAACACACAATGGTTCAGTGGTGTAGTGGTTAACATGCCTCCCTGTCACGGAGGAGATCGCGGGTTCGATCCCCGTCTGGACCGCCATTTGCAGGTGTAGTTCAATGGTAGAACGCGACCTTGCCAAGGTCGACACGGGGGTTCGATTCCCCTCACCTGCTCCAGCGTCATTTAG
>JBBQGS010000019.1:0-17478 GCA_038323255.1 Erysipelotrichales bacterium
AAGTTCCACCAGAGCAGGATATGACGAAATCAATCCTTCGTTTTCAAGAAGATCCATCAGATCTTTCCCCATACCCAAATACTGACTGCCTTGTCCCGCAAACAGAAACGCGATTTTTCTCATAGATTCCCTTTCAGTTCTTCCATCAAGGCATGAACCGTTACGATTTTATCCAATCGGAAACCATTGGATCCGGTGAATACCAAACCATTCTGGGGATCGCCGTTAACCGCCCGGATGAGTGCCTCGGTGATACAGTATGGAGTAGCCATCGGATTACATGGAGTAAGACATGCGATACAGGCTTCGACTTTCTGCAGACTTCCGTCCAGACTCATCACAAACGGCGTATTCACACCTCGTCCGGGAAGTCCGACCGGAGAAATGGTATAGACGATGTCTTCTTCCTTGGCGTCGATTAGACATTGTTTGAAGGCGGGGCTGGCATCGCATTCTTCCGTTGCGATAAACCGGGTGGCCATCTGTACGCCGTCCGATCCCTTTTCAATCAGATCCACGATATCCTGATGGGTATAGACGCCCCCGGCGCAAAAGATCGGAATCTTCCTGCCGATGCGCTCCTCGATCGGACGTACGACCGCAATCACATCTTGCAGAATGTCGGCTAAAAGCGGAATGTTCCCCAGATCGATTTCAGCTTTGGAGATACCGAGATGACCACCGGCCAACGGTCCTTCGATGACGATGAAATCAGGTAAACGGTTGGCTCGTTTTTCCCAGACGGTCATAATCAAACGCGCCGCTTTCCCTGACGAAACGATCGGCGCTAACAGGATGTCCGGGTTGGTGACGATTTGGGGTAAATCCAACGGCAGACCCGCCCCGGAGATGATGGCGTCGATCGGTTGGGTGTTCAGGAATGCCCATATTTCTTTATGTTGGCGTCCGGCGACCATGACATTGATGCCCAACAATCCCAATCCGTTTGATTGCGAACGGGAAAGTTCGATTTCTCTGCCTAAGCCTCTTAGATTCGCTTTAAGTGAATTCGTACGAAAGTCATCTTCGCGAAAACCCGGTTGGGCGGCGGAAATCACACCCATGGCGTCTTCGCGCATGACAGCCGAAACCAGATGATGCAACGAAACGCCGATACCCATGCCGCCCTGGATGATGGGGACGGATAAGATTTTTGTTCCGAGTTGAATTGGTTTCAAGGAAGTTGCCATGTACTCATCGCTTTCAGTAAGGAATTCGCTTCGCCCATCATTTCATCCAAAATCACGCGGATGGGTTTGATTTCCTTCAGCATGCCGGCGACTTGTCCGGCCATGACGGACCCGTTTTTCACATCTCCGTCTAAAACGGCACGACGCATCGAACCTAAGGTTAATTTCTCTAGTTCCAGGATCGTTGTACCTTGTTTTTCCATTTCGATATAGGTTTTCGTCATCTGGTTGCGCAGACAACGCACCGGTGCACCGACGCTTCTTCCCGTTACGACCGTGTCGATATCTTTGGCATTCAACAGCGCCATTTTATAATTAATGTGGATCGGACATTCTTCCGATACCAATAAACAGGTTCCAATCTGGACCCCTGCTGCACCGAGCGCCAATGCGGCGACCAACTGTCTTCCCGAGGCGATACCGCCGGCTGCTAATACCGGAATAGATACGGCGTCGACGATCTGCGGAACTAAAACCATCGTGGTCGTTTCGCCGACATGTCCGCCCGATTCAGTGCCTTCCGCAATGATTGCGTCGACTCCCATCGCTTCCATACGTCGGGCCAATCCGACCGAAGGCACGACGGGGATGACTTTCACACCGGCCTTCTTCAACTGTGCGATATATTTCGCTGGATTGCCGGCGCCGGTGGTCACGACGGGAACTCTCATTTCCGCAACCAATTCGGCCAATGCATCGCTGTTAGGATTCATCAGCATCAAGTTGACGCCGAACGGCTTATCACTCAATGTTCGGCATATTTCGATTTCACTGCGGACCTGATCGGCGTTTTTGCCTCCGGTCGCAATGATGCCCAAACCGCCCGCATTACTGACTGCCGCGGCGAAAGCCCCGGTGGCGATATTGGCCATGCCGCCCTGTAAGATCGGTTTCTCGATCGATAATAGTTCGCAAATGGTTTTCATGGTTCTCCTTATACGGTCAGCGCGAACGCCCCGTAGGTCAAACCTCCCCCGAAGCCGATCATCAGGATCTTATCTCCGGTTTTGAGTTTGTGTTGTCTCTTCAGTGTATCCAGCGCGATCGGAATCGATGCGGCCGATGTATTTCCGTAATCCTTGATCACGGAAATGAATTTGTCCAAGGTTTGTTTATAGGTTTTCGCGACATACGACGTGATGCGTTGGTTCGCCTGATGCAAGACCACGTGGTCCAAATCATCCAAGGTCATCCCCGTCGCCGCACTGAATTCTCTGATTACCTGTTGGATAGCTTCGATTGCGAACTGGAAGACGACCGTGCCGTCCATCCCGATCACTTGCGGTTTCTGCTCGTTTTTGGTAAACGGATTATTGAGGGCGATGCCCGGTGCATAAAGCGAATTTTTGACGTCTGTTTTACGATAGGCTTTCGACCAAATAAATTGTCCATTGCCTTCGCTGCTTACGATGGCGGCGCCGGCACCGTCGCCGAAGAGGATACAGGTGCGTCGGTCGCTGAAGTCCATCACTTTCGAGATGACCTCCGCACCGATGACCAAGATATGCTTGTATTTGCCTGAATGCAGTAAGGCACTGGCGGTTTCAAGCCCAAATATAAACCCCGAACAAGCACCATTTAGATCGAACGCCAATAGATCTTCCCTACACCCCAAGGCATCCGCAACTTGGCAGGCAACCGAAGGGATGATTGCGGATGGAGTGAACGTCGCGACCAGGATCGCATCCAGTTCGCCCGGAGTAACTCCTGCATCTAGTAGCGCATTTTGGGCGGCGTTGAATGCCAAATCATGCGTATTCTCATCGCTTACATAACGGCGATTTTCGATGCCGGAGCGTGAAACGATCCATTCGTGGTTGGTTTCAACGATATGCGACATATCTTCATTCGAGAAGGAATTGCGTGGCAGATACGAACCCAATCCAAGGATCGTGAAACTCATCGTTGAACCTCCCCGAACTTACGCAGACGGTTGTATCGGTTCGCTAAAAGCGATTCGATTTTCAGTTTACGCAACAAGATCAGTTCTTCACGCAAATGCTGGGTGAATGCAGCGACCACTTTCTCCGGTGCGATATGAATCCCTTCTTCAGGTTCATCGACAACAATATCCACAAAGCCGTTTTTATAAAGATCCTGGGCGGTCATCTTCATGACTGCCGCTGCTTCCTGCGCCCGTGATGCATCCTTATAGAGGATGGTCGAGAATCCTTCCGGAGACAGAATGGAATAAACAGCATGTTGAAGCATTATCATTTTATCACAGATAGATAGCGCAAGGGCTCCTCCGCTGCCGCCTTCCCCTAAAACAAAGGTGATGATCGGCACTTTCAACTGCGACATTTCCATCAAATTACGGGCGATTGCCTCGCCTTGCCCTTTCTCTTCCGCCGATATCCCGGGATAAGCACCGGGCGTATCGACGAAGGTCAAGATCGGACGGCCGAATTTCTCGGCCTGTTTCATGAGTCTGAGTGCTTTACGATAGCCTTCGGGGCTGTTCATGCCGAAATTACACAGCAGGTTTTCTGTAAGATTGCTGCCCTTGCGCTGCGCCAATATCGTCACCGGCATACCCAGAAAGCGTCCGAGTGCACAAAACATCGCCGCATCGTCACCGCTTTGGCGGTCACCGTGCAGTTCGAACACATCGGTGAACATGGCTTGGATAAAATACTGGGCATTGGGACGTTTGGCATAACGGGCGATCTGGACTTTCGTCCACGGATCGGGTGAACCGAAAAGTTCAGAACGTAAAGCGGATTGTTGGTCGGTTAACGCATTGAGATCGGTATCGACAGACCCTGAGAACTGGTTGATTTCGGTTTTAAGTTCACTCAATCGTTCTAACTTTTCCTGTATCGTCATTTGATTCCTCCGTGCATGCTGAGTAGACTACCCAGCACTTTACGTTGCGCTGAGCGCAGGACGATCGCATCGACGAACCCGTGGCTCAGTTGAAATTCGGCTGACTGGAACCCTTCGGGAAGTGTTTGGCGGATCGTGTTTTCAATCACGCGCGGACCGGCAAAACCGATCAGCGCCTTGGGTTCGGCTAAGATGATATCACCCAGACTCGCAAAACTTGCGGTCACACCGCCCGTGGTCGGATGGGTTAAAAAACTAATGAATAATAGTCCTTTTTCGAAATGCTTCGCCAACGCCGCGGATGTTTTAGCCATTTGCATCAGTGAATAGATCCCTTCCTGCATGCGCGCTCCGCCGGAAGTCGCACAGATAATCAACGGCAAACGTTTGCGGGTTGCACGTTCGATTGCACGCGTAAGTTTCTCGCCCACTGCAGTGCCCATCGACGCCATCATGAAACGGTTATCCATCACGCATAAAACACAGGGTTGGTTGAGAATATTGGCACTGCCGCAGACTACGGCTTCGTTCAACTGTGTTTTAGCACGGTTCTGCGCAAGTTTGTCTTTATAGGCGGGGAAATTCAGCGGATCGTTCCCGATCAGTGATTTATCCCATTCATCGAAGGTTCCCTGGTCGCACCATAACTTGATACGGGTGAGCGCATCGAGAACTTCGTGATGTCCGCATTTCGGACATGTGTAAAAGTGCTGTTCGAACTGCACGGCTTCACTCATGTCATTGCAGGAAGAACAAGCACGCATCATGCCATCCGGGGCTTCCTTACGTTGCGGTTGGTTTTTTTTATGCCGCCAATTCATAAAATCAGCGAGTTTTTCTTTTCTGAATAAGAACGGTTTTTCCATTAAATGACCACCTCGTCCTGATGTTTCGCCATGAAGGAAGTCGTATAATTCCCCTTCACGAATTCAGCATGATGCAGGATCAGATATTGCATATCGACGTTGGTATGTACCCCTTCGATGACACATTCCTCAAGCGCCGCGCGCAGTTTCTTGATGGCGCCCAACCGGCTTGTGTCAAATGCGATGATCTTGGCAATCATCGAATCGTAATAAGGACTGATGATGGATCCGTTGAACATCGCACTGTCGACCCGAATCTTGGGTCCGGCCGGGAAATGCAGAAACGACAAGGTACCGGGTGAGGGACAAAAGTTATGCTTAGGATCTTCCGCATTGACACGCACTTCAATCGCATGACCCAATAGTTTAATGTCCTGCTGGCAAAACGATAGAGGTTGACCGGATGCGATACGGAATTGCTCTTTGACGATATCGACGCCGGTCACCATTTCACTGACGCCATGTTCGACCTGCAACCGCGTATTCATCTCCATAAAATAGAAATTCCGGTCTTTGTCGACTAGAAATTCAATCGTTCCGGCATTTTGATAACCGATATATTTGGCCGCTTTCACGGCCGCATCGCCCATTTTCGACCGTAATTTATCATCGAGAAAGCGCGAAGGGCTTTCTTCGATCAGTTTCTGATTACGCCGTTGGATACTGCAGTCCCTTTCATACAAGTGGACAACATTCCCAAAAGCATCGCCCAACAATTGGAATTCGATGTGTTTGGGGTCGCATACATACTTTTCAAGATACATGGACCCATCCCCGAAAGCATTTTTCGCTTCACTGGATGCGATTTCATAGGCATCGACGACTTCATCCGAGTTCTTTACGATCCGCATGCCGCGTCCACCGCCTCCGTATGCCGCTTTCAGTATGATGGGGTATCCGATTGCATCCGCCAGTTGTTTGGCTTCTGTGGCGTCGGTAAGGACGCCCTGACTTCCTTCGACGACCGGGATCCCGGCTTCCTGCATCGCACATTTCGCTTGCGACTTGTCCCCCATCCGCTCCATCACGCTATATGGCGGTCCCACAAAAACCATCCCGCATTGTTCGACCATACGGGCAAACTGGGCGTTCTCGCTCAAAAAACCAAAACCTGGATGGATCGCGTCGCAGTGGTAATAAAGGGCCGCACTTAAAATGTTGGAAATATTGAGGTAGCTGTCGGCTGTTTTTGCCGCTCCGACGCAGACTGCATAAGTCGCTAACTGGGTATGCAGCGCATCCGCATCGGCGCTCGAATAGATAGCCAGCGTTTCGATCCCGAGTTCTTTGCAGGCTCGGATGATCCGCACGGCGACTTCACCCCGATTGGCGACGCAGATACGCTTAAACATGGTCTTCCTCGATTTCAAACAGCACTTCATTAAAAGACACCAAAACTCCGTCGATGCAATTGATTTTCGTGACGATGCCGCTAACCGGTGATTTGATTTCGTTCATCACTTTCATGGCTTCTAGTATACATAAGGTATCGTTGATATTTATTTTTTGTCCGATGCTCAAAAACGCCGGACTATTCGGGGACTTGCGACAATAATAGGTTCCGACCAGCGGCGCCTTCACTTCCGTACCCTTGGATACGGGAAGAGGCGTCGGATCACTAACAATCTGTTTCTCCTCATTTGAAGAAAAAACCGTTGAGTGACCGGCGCCTCGCTTCAATTCGATCGTGCCGTCATCGTCGACCAAACGCAGTTCCTGAATATCGGTGTTTTTCAAAAGCGCCATGAGCGCTTGAATCTTCTCGATATTCATAAGTTTCCTAGTGCAGACTTTCGATATAGGTGACGATGTCCTGCACGGACAAGAATTTTGCGGCTGCTTCGTCATCGACTTTAATGTTGAAAGCGTCCTCCAGCGCGATCGTCAATTCGACCGCATCCAAGGAATCGGCGCCCAAGTCTTGTTTTAGCAATGATTCTAGTGTTACACTATTGATGTCGACATTCAGATTTTCCGAGATAACTGTCTTTACTTTTTCGAGGATCATATGTTTTTCCCTCCTATGGTAGAACAGTGCCATTATAATACTTTGAAGTTAAAAGTAAATACATATATTCCCTATTAAAGCCATGTAACGGCTTACATAATGAGATTTCATGCAATATTCACACAGGAGGAACGATGATGAGTGCTCCAATCACCCACGAAATCCGACGTTTTGAAATTTTGGATTCCACCAATGATTACTGTTTTCGCAATGCCTCAACGCTTCTTAGCGGATCGGTGGTCATCACCGGTTTTCAAAGCGAAGGCAAAGGAACAATGGGTCGCAAATGGCATTCCAATGCCAATGATAACCTTCTTTTCTCACTGCTCTATAAGGATGAACCTTTCACATCCCACCCCCTTTTCAGTCTTAAAATCGCCCTGGCGTTGGCGAAAGTCCTGCAGGAATCTACACTTCTCCCTTTGATTAAGTGGCCTAATGATCTCATTGTTTCCGACAAGAAAATCGCCGGCATACTGATCGAAGTGAAGCAGAATGTCTGTGTGGTGGGAATCGGTTTCAACATCAATCAATCCATTTTTCCGTATGCATTGAATCTGCCCGCCACGTCCCTTTTCAATCAAACCGGCAAGTCGAGTGAACCTTTGGTCGTGTTATTGAAGGTGTTGGATGCGATCGATGAAACGCTTGGGTTTGATGATGCATCGGTGCTTATGAACTATCGCGAACTACTGTATCAGCGCAATCAAATTTGCAAGGTAAATCTTAATGGTAACCGTTTCGAAGCGCGGATAACGGATGTTGATCGCGACGGATGTTTGATCGTAACGGATTATCAGGAGCAGACATTTAAGATTCCAAGCAAAGCAATGTTGGAAGAATAAAATCAAAGGGAGCGTTCAATCGCTCCCTTTTGGTTGATTAAAGTCCGGATAATTTTGAACGGTTCACGAATCCTTCCACCCGTTCAGGGAATGCGACAATCGGATTCTTTCCCTGTTCGCTCTTAGCAACCATCTTCATGATCATCTTATGCACGAAACTCATCTTTTCTGTCTGCAGTTTCCCACCGAAATTCTCCGTCGCATAGGCATGCTCAATCAGCGTAGCCGGAAAGTTCGCCTGCATCTCTTCCATGTATTTGTCACCGAACAAGCAACAGAGAAACAATCCCAATTTCTTGGTTAGCAGTTCACTTTCATGTTCCTGCGCGAAAGTAGAGAGATCCTTGTGGACCTTACCGACATAGATCGATCCTCCAAGGATAATATGATCAAAGGTAGAAAGATCGATGTTCGCTCTCTTTTGGATGTTTTGAATGTCGCAGTGGTCGAAATGGCTTGCCAGTGATTTTGCGATCTCTTCGGCGTAACCGTAGGTCGTACTATAAAGGATCAGTGTTTTCATGTTAGTTCCCTTTCAAGGCATCTTCGATGGATTTCAGATAGGCTTTGGTGGTAACGGTCGCTCCGGATTGAATATCGATGGCGAGCGATTGTTTGGCGATGACTTCTTCGAAAACGCCTTTACTTACCGCATCCAGTTTAAACACGACGTCCTTAAGGATGGCGATATTCGTGATCTTATGGTCCTTGAGTGTAACCGCAAGTGTATTAGTCCAGCGATGAAGGTCATAGTGTCCTTCGTAAGTCCCATCCGCGATGCTACTTACATTAATGGTTCCAATAGCAGCTTTCTTCCCTTTATCCAGCCCCGTCATGAACACGGTGCTCATGATGAGTGCGATAAAGACGAGAAGGACGACGATGGCACCGATGATCTTTAGCACTTTTTTCATTTTGTATCTCCTTTTTCCATAGCCGCTAAGTTATCCATGAGTTTTTCTAAGGTCATTCGTGTGGCGGCGAATTCCTCAGGGGTAATACCTTGGTACAGTTTCTTCATGAAGTTCTTGGAGTCCCCTTCCATCTGAGCCCAGAACGGTCCGCTTTCAGGCGTCAGTTCGATGCGTGTGACGCGGGCATCGTTTGTATCTTTGCGCAGCTTCATCAGATTCTTTGTTTGCAATTTCAAAGCGACCTGCTTGACGTTCTGGTAGGAAGTCCCGCTTGCAAGCGCCAGTTCCTTCAAAGTCGGAGCCTGTGTAAAGACCGTAGCCGTGCACACCGACAAGAACCATTGGCGCGATGTTACACCGAAATGATTCAGTTCACGTTCCAACAGTGTGTCCATTTTATTCGCGACCATGAACATCGCTCCAAAGATAAATGTAGAATTATCAATGTCATCCATCTTTTGCATGATACCTCCGTGGTTCATTATTAGGTAATAGATTACCTATAAAGATAATATATTACCTTTGCGGATTTGTAAAGAACTTTTTAAAGAAAGGAATCGTTTCCGATTCCTCAGTCGATCGACACCAGTGTATACCCTGCTTTTTCAACCGCTACACTGAAATCATGTTCACTGATCTGGCGGTCACTCCAAATAACGGCGGTTTTATCCCCAATACTGACTTTGACGTCTTTTACACCGTCGAGTTGATACATTTGGATGTTGATCAATCCGGCGCAGTGCGAACAATACATGCCATCGATATGCAACGTTTTTTTCATACGGCACCTTCTTTCGTTTTTATTATAACGAGATTTCAAACCACATTCGTCTAAAACGCTCAAATCAGTTGCAAAATCGATGATATCCCTGCGGTTGAAAATGCACCGGGCCTCGCAATAAATTAGTAATTTTTGCGGTTTCGTGCTGATTGAAACATCGTTGGTGCTTATGATGAAAGGATTTCTTGCATTTTATTTTATGGCATATCAATAGCACACTATCGGGGATGATGGTATAGTTTACATGGAATCAACCGATTGAGCAATCCAGACCGAAAAAGGTCAAATACTTCAATCGGAACATGATCCACAAAAGAAAGAAGGATTATTTATGTTAAACAAACGAATCGAACAAATGATCAACGAACAAATCACCAAGGAGCTCTACTCATCCACACTCTACTTATCGATGGCCGCATGGTTTTCCAGCATGAGCCTGGACGGTTTCTCCAAATGGTATTATATCCAGACCCAGGAAGAACGCGATCATGCCCTGATCTTCTACCATTACCTTCTACAAACCGGTGGCAGCGTTAAACTTCAGGCGTTGGGTGAGCCTGGATCTGATTTCAAGGATACACTGGATATTCTTCAACAGACACTGAAACATGAAGAATACATTACGAATTCAATTTATGAAATCGTAAAGGCAGCGAATGAAGAAAACGATTATAAGACGATTCAGTTCTTGAATTGGTTTATCGAAGAACAGGTTCAGGAAGAAAACAACGCCAACACTAATTTAAACAAATTCAAAACATTGGGTCAGGACGGAAAAGCCTTGTATCTGCTGGATGCCGAATATGCAACCCGCATCTATACGAAGACACCGTTGTTGGTTACGATGGAATTGAAGCAGTAACAGATTTATCGATTGATTCTTAAAAGTTCCTTTGCGAAGGAACTTTTTTCGTTTCAGACAAAATGGCGTTTTGAATCAACCATCTTGTTTGAATAGTTCTCACATCGTCCATGCATTTAGGATATACTGTGAATACACCCCTACGGAGGAAAAGCATGAGCACTCTTGAAGAATCCAAACTTTGGCTGGAGATTCACCAACAGCCCCAAGCGATACGCCAAAGTCTACTAATCAACCGACCGATCCTGCAGGAAATCGCTTATGAAGTTCATCGACGTAAAATCACGACCGTGGTTTTGGTCGGACGCGGTTCCAGCGATCATGCCAATTTGGTGGCGCGTTATCTATTCGAAATCTATACTCCGATGATTGTCAGTATCGGTACCCCTTCCATCATCACCGCTTATGCCGGAAAAGTCGATTATTCTAACGTTTTGATGGTCGGCGTTTCTCAGTCGGGCGGCGCCAAGGATGTCTTTGAAATGATGGATGCCTGCCACAAGCAAGGCGGACTGGTCGTTTCAATCACGAATGTGCGTGATTCCCTGATGACCACCACAGGAAGCTATGCGATCAATAACGAATGCGGACAAGAAACCAGCATCACCGCCGCGAAGTCCTATCTCACTCAACTAACTCTATTAACCGCATTGGTTGCGGAAATCAGCCGTGATGAATCCCTGTTGGCTGAAGTCGGCCGTCTGGCGGACACGGTTGAAGATGCATTGGAGTTGGAGGATCAGGTTGAAACCATGATTCCTGCTTTCCGCGACGTACGCAAAGTCATGTTGTTCGGACGTGGGATGCTGAGTGCATTGACGATGGAAACCGAACTGAAAATTCAGGAAACCTGTTATCTGGATGCGCGGGCTTATGCCTCCAGCGATTACCGCCACGGACCGGTGGCTAGCACCGAACTGTTCATCCCTTCGATTTTCTTCATCGCCGACAAACAGACCGATTATTGTCCGTTGGATCTGCTTGCCCGATTGAAACGCGAATACCAGATCTACGCCTGCGTCGTAACAAACAAACCGGAACTAGTTCCCGAAGCGGATTTGACGATCATTCTGCCGAGCCATTGCGATGGGATACGCGCCGTCTATGCTTCTGCGGTCGTTTCGCAAATGTTCGCCTGTCTGCTTTCAATCGCACGCGGTTATGATCCCGACAATCCGGTCGGAGTTACTAAGAACACTGTAACCCTATAAATTAGGATTGAAACAGTCGTTCCGGTTTAGTTCATTGATCTATGTTTAGACCTAATAAATGTTATAACCCTAGAAAAAACCGGTTCGCTGTGAACCGGTATTTTTAACTCTTCGTTTGGAAAGGATAGATTTTCATCTTCTTCATAAACAATACTGCTACCCCGATTCCAATCACAAGTCCTGCAAACAGGAAGATCCAGATATAAGCGCCTTGGACACTGGATGAATCAGCCAATACCATCAAAGTATGCGGTTGAATTGTGATCGTTTTGCCTGAAATGCTGGAAAGAACTTTGTTGCCGGCTTTTTCGCCGTTGACCATAACCACCCAGCCGCCTTTTTCAAGTGTGACGTCGATGGCTTTATCGTTGGCGTTCATCAAGACCGCGATGTTTTTCCAACTGTCGCCGTTGGCGTTATTACTGATGGTATAACCGACCATATTGGGTTGGGGCATTGTAAGAAAACGCAGGTTCTTGCGAATGAGATCCGCACTCATCATACGGAAAGCAGGATGTGCTTTGCGCATCGCAATCAAACCCTGGAAATACTTGAAGGTATCGATGTAGGTCCCTTTGCGCTCCCAAACCAATTGGTTGATGGCATCCGGGGAATTGTAACTGTTGCCATTGCCGTTTTTGGTACGCAGGAAATCGCTGCCGGCATGCAGGAAACTGGTGCCTTGGGATGTCAATACGATGGCATTGGCCATTCTGTCCATGGCGATCAGTTGCGCTTCCGTGGCATCCGGATTGGTGAGCTTCAACTTATCCCACAAGGTTAGATTATCGTGCGCCTCGACGTAGGAAACAACGCTGGAGGGGGTTTTCGCATAAGGTGTCTTGGAATATTTGACTTTCGTGTAGTCTACGTTAATGTTCATGGTGGAAGCGATGATCCCGAACTTGATGCTTTCTTCAAGGTTGAGTCCGCCGTTGACGAAGCCTTTGTCCAGATTATTGAAGACGAAGCCTTTGATCGCATCGCGAATGTCATCGGAGAACGCAGCGACACCGCTGATCTGCGAGATATTCTTCTTAAGCGCTTTTTCAACATCAGGCAGCGGCGATGCTCCACCGGTCCACCCTTCCCCATAGATCAGGATACTCGGATCGACTTTGTCCAGTGCCACGCGTACAGCATTCATGGTTTCGATGTCATGCAGGGCCATCAGGTCAAAGCGGAATCCGTCGACCTTGTATTCACTCGCCCAATAAACAACGGAATCGACGATGAATTTGCGCATCATGATACGGTCGGAGGCTGTTTCGTTGCCTGTCCCCGAACCGTTGGAGAAACTTCCGTTGTCGTTGAAACGATAATAATAATTCGGAACGATCTTACTGAAATCGGAATCGGCCGAAGCACCCGTATGATTGTAGACGACGTCCATGACGACGCGGATATCGTTTTTATGTAACGCCATGACCATTTCTTTGAATTCTTTGACGCGGACTTCCGCTTTATACGGATCGGTGGAATAAGATCCTTCGGGAACATTGAAGTTCTGCGGATCATAGCCCCAGTTGAAACTGTTCTTATCGAGTGTCGTTTCGTCGATCGAGCGGAAATCGAAGACCGGCAGCAGATGGAGATGTGTGATGCCCAGTTCGACCAAATGGCTAAGTCCGGTTTTGATGCCGTTGGGGGTTTGCGTGTTTTCTTCCGTCAATCCTAAAAACTTCCCTTTATTTTTAATGCCCGAGTCAGGTGAAACACTCAGATCGCGGAGATGCGCTTCATAGATAATGGCATCCGTGCTGTTCTTGAACGCCGGTCGTTTGATACTGTCCCATCCGGTCGGATTGGTGCTGGCCAGGTCGATGACCATCGCCCGCTTACCATTCACTCCGACTGCCCGTGCATACGGGTCGACCGCTTCGTTGGTTAAACCTAATACGGTGATCGAATAAGTGTAGTAGACGCCTTTCATATCCTCAGCTGCTTCGTAAATCCATGTACCTTTAGCATCGCGGGTTAGCGCGACACTTTTTTGCGGATTACCGTCGGTCCCGTTGGCATAGGTGTTCAACAGCACGTTCGTAGCGGTCGGCGCCCATAAACGGAAGCTTGTTTTCGCCGGTGTATAAATGGCACCTAAAGCACCATCATATCCGTAAGTTGCTTCAAATGCTTTCGTGTTGAAGACCGTATTGAAGGTCAGCGTGACGGTTCCGTAACCTGCTTTCGTGAGGGTATAGGTTTTGGAGAGATCCAAATCGGTCTGGGTGAAGAATTTGAAATTACTGGAAGAAGCAAGCCCTGCCCCTTCACTGAAGATGAACGTCTTGATCGCAATGACCGTCCCATCGCTGTCCTTCAGCGTCAGACCTTCCTTCTTATCATTCAGCAAGACCATGGGTACGCTCAGGCTGACCCCGACCAAATCGACGCCGTCGATCCGTGCGCCTAAAAATTTCGGGGAAAGGTCGACCGTGGCAGCCGTGTAGTAGATTTTCGGATCCCCTTGCAACAACCATATTTCAAGCACTTTATTGTTGAGTTTGGACAGCGGGATGAAGCGGTCGGTGTCGATGTCTTTGGCGAGCCAGTCCCCTTTTCTGGTCAGGAATCCGATTTCAAGGGCTGCTCCCGGCGCCATTTTCAGCGTCGCAACTTGCCCGTAACTGTCCGATGAGTTGAGCGGATAGGCTTTCCCTTCGCTGCCTTTAGGCCACATCCAGAAATTCCAGTCTTTATAGTTATTGTCGAAACGGTGATAATGTATTTTAAGCGTAATATCGCCGGCAACCGGTTCGGGGTCGACCACAGGACCCATCGAAGGATTGGTGGTATAGACTCTCGGATCGCCTTCTTTCAACCAGACTTCGGCTTTCCCATTAACCGCAGTTATGAAACGGTCGGATTCGATGTCTTTCTTTTCCCATTCGTTGAGACGGACTAAAAATCCGTATTCAGTCGCCGCCGAATCGAAGATGACCGTGAGGACTTTTCCAAACGCGTCGGAGGTTTCAAATGGAGTTGCTTTCCCTTCTTTTCCGACTTCCCAAAGCCAAAGGTTCCACCCTGCGTAATCGCCGGCAGGACGGTTGTAATGGACGGTGATGGTGGTCTGCGTCGCGGCTTTCACATTCATTGTGCCGCGTAATGTGAGAAGTGGAGTTAGGAAGAGCAGCATCGTTACCAAGCCGATCAGAATACGTTTGAGTTTCATTTTATTCCCTCTTTATGTGCTTTATTTTACCATGAAAGCGCTTATCTTCCAAGAATAGACAAAAAAAGAGCGTCTTTACGAGAATATGAAGACGTCTCCCTGTGAATCGGATCATCGAATTCTATCCAATAAAGTATGCAAAACCAACAAGATTTATTTGCTAATTATTGATATACTACGTTACATATCGACATAGAATCATGATGCATAAATGCTTTCACACTTACGTTAAGTATGTTGCCAAGAATATCAAACGTCGCGTTCTCGATTGATGAAGTAATTTTCTCCCATTTCTATACATTTGGCTTAAGCGATGTAGCTCTACAAATCTGACCTATCCTAATTTGGTAACAAGTCATTTAATCGGATAATTTTGCAGCCATTATTTTCATAATAGTGCAACATTTCGTCAATTTTCTTTTTATCATAACTGGTGATGCAATCTGATAGGACATTCACCCCATAATTTTCTTTGCGTAAGTTGTAACAGGTTGATTTAACGCAAGCAACAGCATCTGCCCCTGCTATGTAGAACTCACTTATTTCATTCTTACGAATAAAGTCTGAAAATTCTTCACTGGTTAATGCGTTCCCTTTATATTTTGTAAAAACATTGTTTGAGGCTATTTTCATGTCTGAAACCAATTCTGATCCATGTGTGTTGGATTTAAACGTCCTCGTTCCGTCCGATAAATTTTCATGCCTTATATAGATGACATGAATATTCGTATCGACTGCCCAATCGATCGCATGATTGATATTGCCAATAACATCTTTGTAATTTTTCGTTATGTCATTTTGAATATCGATGATTACGAGTGCTTTTTTCAGCATTGTGTTTCCTCCTGCTAGGTAGATGGCATTGTTTATTATCTAATTGTACCATGTATTTTCTATTATTTTTATGTGGAATGCTACGCGAATGTACGCGACCCTGAATCGGTGTATCCTATGCTTCACAAGGGGAATCAATACATGCCAATCTGCTAGTTGGTGAACGATAGAGACCATTTTCAGAATTGAAAATTAAAATTCTATGTTTTCTTAAGTGGTGTTTCACGTTACTGAACGGGCGGAAAAACACTTTGCGTAAAGGGCTTTGTGACAATCGTATCGTTACCGAGAAACGAATAAAAAAAGGGAGATCCTGTTCTCCCTTCGATCGTCAGCCGTGTTTTACGCGGTCGGCGTATTTCTTGTATAAAACTTCGTTATTGAATCCGTCCACGTTCTGTGATTGCAGGACCGGTAAGGCGATGCCTTGTTCATCCAAAATCTTCAGGGCTTCGTTGACGATCGTGTTTAGCAGGAACATGCCGGAAAGCGAAGAGCCCGGACCGGTTTTGACACCGCCGACTTCCATCATGGCATCCCCGTCCGCAACACAGCTATCAAGCACATAATCCACACATTCATAGAGCCGTTTTCCGGACGGATGGCGGCTGGTCGTATGTTGGGATTGGTGGAGGTTGGTCATCGCGATCGTAATGACGCCTTCTTTTTTCGCGCGCATCGCCATTTCGATCGGCATCGCATTGCGGCCGGAATTCGAGGTGATGATCATGATGTCACCTTTTTCGATTTTATAGTTGTCGTAGATGATATCCGCAACCCCCGGCAGTTTTTCAATCGCACCCGAACGGCGCGCACCGAAGGATGTCAGCACATCGGGATCCAGCAAGGCGTTGACGTTGGCCAAACCGCCTGCTCTGCGAAACAGTTCGATGCCGATCATATGCGAATGACCGGTGCCGAAGACATGGATCATGCGGTTGGATTTGATGTTGTCGGCGAACAGGACCGCCAATTCTTTGATTTTTTCTTTTTCACTCACGTAAATCTTGTCGAACAGTTCAATGACTTTGTTCATGTATTCGAATTCGTACTTCATGGATTAATTCTCCCTTGATAGTTTTTTTTGAGTTCATCGTTGTGCTTCTGATACCCTTTTACTTCCGAACTGTAAAGCAACGGCAGTTTTACCTTATTAGCAATCAGTTCGTTACAGATTTCAACCGTCAGCGACTGGGCGATGTAGATGCCCGTGATGGACGAAATCGAACAGACCTTTTCGCTTTCCCCGGTCCGGATCAGCGCATCGCCGCGCGGACCGCAGTTATCGATGATGACGTCGCCCAGTTCGAATAGTTTCTTTCCGCTGGGATGACGGCTGGGCTCGGATAAGGTGTGCAATAAGCTTGTGATGACGATGACTTTATGTCCATGGTCGCGCGCAGCTTGCGCCAGGTCGATGACCACCCCGTTGATGCCGGAGTTGGAGATGACGATGAAGACATCCTGCGGGCGGATATCGTACAAACTATAGAGTTTGTAGGCGATATCGGGACGCCGCTCGAAGATATTGTCGGGATCTTTGAATTCAGCCAAACTATAGAAACCCTTGGTGACGAAGTCCGACGTTTCAATCATATGGAAAGGCACCAATGATCCCGGACGACCGGTAATTTCATACCCGAATCCGACCGAATGACCTGATCCGAAGATATGCACAACCCCGTCGTCGGCGATCGCTTTAGCGCAGATTTCCGCTGCTAATTTAATATTTTTCGTTTCTTTGGTTTCCAGATCATCCAATACCTTCAACATCGCATCATAGAAAATATCCATATTGAGTTCGTGCATGGTTCCTCCTACGAATTCCAACGGCCGAGGTATCGGTCGGAAATCTTGCGGTTGTGGACATCCGCTCCAGTGACGTTGGCGCTCAGCAATACCGCCGGTTCTTCCCCGCGGTCAGTAAGATAACGGTAGATTTGCGCCGTCAGCATCTGGGCGA
>JBBQGS010000020.1:0-17392 GCA_038323255.1 Erysipelotrichales bacterium
GGTGCAACCTGGAATACATGGACGAATCCGAAGATCCATTCTTTGATTTTAGGATAACGTATCCCGCTATAACCTAACAAGACACCGGGGATAATGGCAGCCAATGCGGAAGAAAGAGCCAAAACGAGATGACGGTTAAGTTCGCTAATAAAGACACCGCGGATATTCTGGAATTCTTTGAAGAGTCCCAACATATCCATTTTCCCTGTTGCGAATCCAAGGAAAATCAGCAGAAATACAAACAGACTTTTCAAACGGGGGAATTGGGTGCGGCTGTTCAAGATGATCACGCCTGCGAGAAGAAGGTAAAACCCGACTCCGATTGAAACACGGGCGGTTGTCGGATCCACCATAATCCCGATCGGACGATAACTTCCAATCAAGAGTAAGGTACCCAAAGGAAACAGACAGAGCAACCAAGAAAGATATTTGCTGAAGAAATCGGGATATCGCTCTACGAATACGAATATAGCCAAAATCGAAAGGATACCGAGGATCCAAAGCGGCCACGCCATCAGATTGAACGAACTAAAAACCGTTCCGCGTGCGACACGATTCAGTTTGAACTCACCCCATGGAGCAAATGTTCCTGCGCAAAGCAAAAACAGGACTCCGATGATCGAAGTGATTCTTCCGGGTTTCATTTTGAAAGGAACTTATTTTTTATTAAGAAATCACGCGCTACATCGGCGGCGTTTTTTCCGTCATATGCGACTTGCGAATTCAGATTCTGTAATGTTTCAAGTGTGAGCGCTTCAAACACTGGTTTGAGAATCGTCCTTATTTTCGGATACATTTCCAGTACTTTACCGCGGATGACGGGGGTCGGAAGATATACCGGAGGAATATGTTTGGGATCTTCGACGACGACCAAGTTCATTTTTTCAAGTGCGCCGTCGGTTCCATACACAAGCGACGCGTTGACTTTGTTTGTCCCCTGGGATAAAGCGATCAACATTTCGGATGTGTTCCCGGATGATAGGATGATCAACTGATCGTTTGTCAATTTGAAATTATAAGCTGTTTCGAAGCCAAGCAAGCCCAACTGATTTTCCGCGAACGAAGCTGAGCAGATCAGTTTGAACGGCTTCTTTGCATTGATATAGGCTGCTAAATCCATCATTGTAACGATATTGTTCGCCGTGGCGAATTCACGCTTCAGTGCGATACTCTCGGTATTGTTTGCATTGGAAGGCGTGAGCCAGATGATGTTCTTTTTTTCTTTATCGATCTTCTCTGTCCATTGGTACCCTTTGAGGGGGTCATTGAATACGGTGGGATCACTCACATCGGTCGGATAGTAATATTGCCCTGAACCGGTGTAATCGACCACCAGATCCACTTCGGCGTTTTCCAGTGCCGTACGCAAAATATCCGGCGTGCCGAAATTGACTTTGTTGACGGTTTTAATTTTGTTTGCTTCCAACAATTGCAGGATCATGTTTCCCAACACCGATCCCTCTGAGTCCAACATTGTCGCAACAATCACAGGTGGGTTTTCAACCGGTTTTGAACATGCGCCTAAAAGCAAACTTAATGATAGTGCGGATACGATGAAAAGTGTTATTTTTCGCATAGTGCCTCCATAATTAGCATAGCATTGCTTGTTTATATATTATACTATACCTCACCTCAATCCCAAACAAAACGAATTAAACTGGATAATTATAAAAGAAAAGCCGGTTACCCGGCTAAAATTCTTCTTCAACAGGCGTTTTCTCGTGGAAGGGTTTTTCAAACTCATCCTCGGGATCATCAGATACCGCAACCATCAGGTCGTCTTCTTTAATCAGTTCCTCTTCGATAAGGATGGCATCGGTATCGACATGTGTTTCGTGGTAGGTACGGCGCGAACGCAGATCCCACTTACCGTCAGCCAAGGGCGCGAAGCGGACATCCAAGGTCATCGCCGAAAAGAAATTGGCGATTTTGTTTTCCGCCTGGGTTACCGTAAATCCATAAGAGATGCAGACTTTATCCCAAAGAGCTATGAAAGGCATTTCCTTGCCTTGGGTCTGCAGGATGTCGAATGCGACATCGGTCATTGATCGATTACTCATAGAAAACCTCCTCTACATTTTTTCAGGTGCGCCGACCCCGATCAGGGTTAACGCATTGCGTAAGGTAATTTGAACCGCCTTGACTAAACCGAGTCTCTGGGCGCTCAGTCGCGCGTCTTCCAGATTTAGTACTTGGCATTCATTATAGAATGCGTGGAAAGCGGAAGCCAATTTTTGAATATAATTGCATACTTTGTGGGGTTGGCGTGTCTGCGCCGCATCTTTGACCATCTGCGGGAATTCGAACATGATTTTACACAGTTCGCTTTCTTTGGGATGGATGATCAATTCAAAACTTGTAGCCGGTTGGACATCCGCATTGCGCAGGATGGAGCACATGCGAGCATGGGCATACTGGGCATAATAGACAGGGTTTTCGTTAGACTGTTTACTGGCCATATCGAGGTCGAGATCCATATGTGTATCGCCTGCACGGCTGACGAAATAATAACGGACCGCATCGACACCGGCTTCTTCGATCAGGTCTTTGAGCGATACGGCTTTACCTGTACGCTTACTCATCTTGAACTCTTCACCGTCTTTGAGCATACGCGCCATCTGGATGATATCCACTTCCAAATCGGAAGAGGGATAACCCAACGCTTGAATGGCAGCTTTCAATCTTGCGATATAACCGTGGTGGTCGGCACCTAATAAATCGATCAGAACGTCAAAGCCGCGGTCTTTTTTATTCAGGTGATAGGCGATATCAGGCAAGAGGTAGGTATATAATCCGTTGCCTCGCACCAATACGCGGTCTTTATCATCGCCGAATTCCGTTGTACGCAGCCATGTGGCTTCTTCACTGACATAGGTATTTCCGTTGTCAGTCAGTTGTTTCAATGCTCTTTCAACCAAACCGCGGTCATAGACGGATTGTTCGGATGTCCAAACATCAAATTCAACATTGAAGGTCCATAGATCGTCGCGGAGTTTTTTGGTTTCTTCACGTAGTCCGATTTGACGGAAGAACGGAAGACTTTCTTCGATATCCACATCTTTGTATGCATCACCCACTTCACTGACGACTGTTTCCGCGATTTCAATCAAGTCTTTTCCGTGATAACCATCTTCGGGAACGGTAATATCGATACCATAGCTTTGTAGGTATCGGGCTTGCAAGGATTTAGCCATATTGTTGATCTGGTTGCCGGCATCGTTGATGTAATACTCACGCGTTACGTCATAACCGGCTGTTTTCATGATGCGCGTCAGCGAATCGCCGATCGAGGCGCCTCTCGCATGACCCGGGTGGAGGTCTCCGGTCGGATTGGCGGATACGTATTCGACGTTCCACCTGCGTTTGTCTTCGCAGACTGTTTTACCAAAATCTTTGTCTTCACTAAGTACTTTTGCGATGACTTCGGATAAACTGCCGGCTTCCATGAAGAAGTTGATGAATCCCGGACCGGCGATCTCCGCTTTACGGATGCCGTCTTCTTTGGATTCAAGTTCGTGTAAAAGTTTCTCGGCAATCGCTTTGGGGTTCTGACGCAAAACTTTACTCAGGCGCATCGCCACATTGGTCGCATAATCACCGTGTTCTTTGGATTTAGGTTCTTCGACGACGATCTCATCTAGCTCGATATCTGTATCGAATGCCTTCTTGATCGCGTATTGGATGGTTTTCTTTAATGTTGTCTCGATTAAATTCATGCGGTTTCCTCCATTGTCCATTCGCTTACGTAGGCGCCGATCAATCCTTCATCCTGGGTGAGCCTGTAACTCCACCGAAGACGCCAAGAGGTTATTTCCAGGTTGTCGGTCGTGACGTGCAAGGGAATAACTCCGTAGTTTGTGGCGATGCTGCCTTCTTGTTCGTGTGCGGGGTCGAAATTCAAGATTGTCTTTGTTTCCCCAATCCGTGTAAGGACGAGCGATTGCGGGAAGATATCCAAAACGACCTCGAATTCGTGCGATTCGGTGTAGGTGAGGGAACATCGTTCATCGTTTTGGATGCGCAATGCCTGCCCTTGATAAATGATCTGGGTTAAACCCGTTTCGCGATCGGTTTGTTTGACAAGCAAATCAATTTTGCGAATCTCGTTCATTTTCCCCACCTTTTTCTCTTGAATTATATGCAATGAGTAGGAGTTGTCAAGCGTTATCCATAAATTTGTGGAAAGTGAGAATGTTTTTCGTTTTGACAGCGGTATCAATAAAAAAAAGCCGTTGTTTAGCGGCTCATGAATGCTTCGATTTCTTCGACTTCTTTTAGAATGTCAGGTGATAGGTTTTCACACCCTTGCTCGGTCACACGAATGTTGTCTTCGATGCGGATTCCAACCCCTTCTTTAGCACTATACAAACCTGGTTCGACCGTAATCACATGTCCCGGTTTCAGCACCATCGATTCCACCTGTCCTACGTCGTGGGTGTCGAGTCCCAACAAATGGCTGACGCCGTGATAATAGATTTCGTCGATCTGTTCTTGCGTGTCGATGATTTTGGCTTTGACTGCTTCGACGCGATAAGTTTCTTTGACGATTTCATTAAGTTGAAGCAATGTAACACCCGGTTTGATGGCGGCGATGACTCTCTTCTGAGCTAATAGCACGATATTGTAGATTTCCTTTTGACGCGGCGTAAATTTTCCGTTAGCCGGGAACGTACGCGAGATGTCGGCGCAATAATGTCCATAATCAGCGCCGAGATCGAAGAGGACAAGTTCCCCGTCTTGGATGGTTCTGTCGTTTCTCACATAATGCAAGATGGTGGCTTCGGGTCCCGATGCTGCAATCGTCTCGAATGATTCGCAGGCATTGTGGCGCGCCAGTTCGAATTTGAAATAGGCGGCTGCTTCATATTCCTTCATCCCTGGTTTCAGATGCTTCAGGATCGCTTCGATGCCGTGTCTGGTGATTTCGATCGCCCGTTTTAGTTCTTCGACTTCAGCATGAGATTTCAGACTGCGCATGGCATTGATGGTCGTGTTCAGATTGACGACAGTGAGTCCAGGGTAGAGTTCTTTGACCCGTTTGGCGAAATTCTCGCCTTCAAAAGGACGGGATTTCACATCATAGCGTTCCGCATCGATATACACTGTGTTGAGCGTGTTGAAATAGATGCCGCGCGAGAAGACTTGTTCAAACTGCGGAATCGTCTGAATCAGCTGTATTTCGCTGCGTGTCATCGCTTCTTCTTTGCGGATCGATCGTCCGACCCATTTTTCGAATGCTTCGTTCACTTCTTTGATGTAGAGGATTTCTTTGACCCCTTGTGAGGTCTTGACCATCAGTAATACTAATCCATCTTCATCTAAACCGGTCAGATAAAAGAAATTCCGGTTTACGCTGAAGGGATAGGTCGCATCCGAGGATCGTTTGACCGCTTCCCCTGCGAAGAATACCGCACAACTTTGTTCGTCCATCGTCGCAAAAACACAATCGCGACGGGTTTTATACAGATTGAGTTCCATAATGATGCCTTTCTATTGGGCTGTTTCCCGTGGGAAATACATTTTTTCGTCCTTTTTGATTTCTGCTCGGACGATCGCCGCAACCAGGACCGATGCCTGGGATAATTCTTTGATTTCGGATTTGGGATTGAGGATCCAAATCACGGAGTTGTCGTTTTCTTCATAAGGTGAATAAGGTTTTTGGTGAGCCGAATCAAGTGCGAAGTAGTAATCGGGATTGAACCCGGCTTCGATGACGCGTTGGCGTTGTTTGCCGACTTGTTCTTTGGATTCGACTTCCGCATATTCGAAGAGTCTTCGATCAAGCAAGCGTCCGGCCAGATCGCTGAGGATCGGATCGGATTCGCGCCGTGCCAGTGAGAAAGCGTAAAAGCAGGCGGCTTCATCCAGTTCGAAATGTTCGTGAAGGGTCGGATACCCTTCGTGGTAAAACGGAGCGAACATGGGGTATCGGACAGAGATACTCGGATCAGTTAAATTGAGATAAACCAAACGTTTGAAGAAGCGGATCAGGATTGTTTCGAAACTCCGTGATACCGGATGATAGTAAACTTGCCAGTACATATGGTAGCGGGCCATGATATAGTCTTCGATCGTATGGACACCGCTCTCTTTGACCACCAGTTTGTCATCATGGACCCGTAAGGTACGTAGGACGCGCTCTAAATCAAAGTTGCCATAACTTGTACCGGTGAAGTATGCATCGCGCAGGAGATAGTCCATGCGGTCAGCGTCGAGTTGTCCGCTGATGATCTGATTAAGGACAGGATTGGGATGATCGTGCGTCAAGATGGCGACGATGCGATCCGGAAGGTCAGGTTGGTGTTTCACCAACGCTTTATGCAAAGCGCTATTTCCAAGAATGATGTTAGCCCCCATTTTTTCATGGTTGAAGTCCAAGACCGCTTCGAAGGAATGGGAGAAAGGACCATGTCCAATATCATGCAACATACCTGCCAGCATCACTTCGATGCGTTCTTGTTCGCTTAGCGAGTCTTTCAGTCCGTCAACTTCACTGATCATGCGTCGTACAACTTCATAAACGCCAAGCGAATGGGAGAAGCGCGAGTGTTCGGCGCTGTGGTACACCTGGTAGGTCGCTCCGAGTTGATGGATGCGGCGTAGGCGTTGGAATTCGGGCGAGTTTAAACAGTCCCAGATGACCTGATATTCGATGTGGATATATTCATGGATAGGATCCCGCAATACTTTCACTTCATCGAGTTTCTGCAACATGCTTTTTCCCCTTTAGGCCGCCTTTTCCAAGAGTACGACCGCTTGCGCAACGATTCCTTCACTTCGTCCGATAAATCCCAACTTTTCGCCGCGCGTCGCTTTGACGCTGACTTGGTCGAGTGAAACATGCAGACTCTGCGCTAAGGAAATTCGTATCGCTTCATTGTATTGGGCCAGTTTCGGTGCTTCCAAAAGCACCAGACTGTCGACGTTCACCAGATGCCATCCTTTGTCTTCTACAAGTTTGACAACTTCTTCCAAAATCAGCAACGAAGAGATTCCTTGATACTTGGGATCGGTATCGGGGAAATGTTTCCCCAGATCACCTAGCGCCAGCGCCCCAAGCATCGCTTCGGCGATCGCATGGGTAAGCACGTCGGCATCCGAATGCCCGTCCGGTCCGAAATCACTTTCGATGAGTATTCCGCCAAGAATCATCTTGCGTCCCGCTTTTAAGGGATGGATGTCCGTGGATTGTCCGATTCGTAACATGGCGTCCCTCCATTTGGGTACATCTATTATACCACGCATAAAAAAAGAACGGAAACACCGTTCTTTAGGCTTTATGAGAAGGTCTGGCATAGAGTCGGCCAAGTCCGTAAGACAGTAGGCAGAGAACCGCAGGTACGACCGGATAACCCTTCGAACTGAAATATTCGAAGAGGTCGATGCCGAAATAGACCAAATCATTGAAGCCGCGCAGCACATTGACATATAGCAGATCGGTGATGGTCTGAAGGAATCCGGTAAAAGTCTGGAAACTCGCAAACAGACTGTTGAGCAGAATCAATGAGGCAGGGATCACGATCCAATAGATGATGATGGCATACCAGGTTGCATTAGATCGGCGTATCCCTGATACCAACGAAAACAACATCCATAGCGCAACATAACTGACCGATAGCACTAAAACCGTAGAATCTGGAAGATCGAACGGTAGCTTGCTGAGATTTACGAAATTTAACACATAGATGATGATGACTGCGAGAATCAGGAAAACCGGATTCCATGGTGATATTTTCTTTTTCATAGGACTCCTTTGATTAAACTGGATATTCCTATTTAACCATAATTAACAACCCAAAGTATGAATATTATGTGAAAGCGTCCCTTCTACTTTGCGAAAAGCGCGGTGATGACATTCTTGTCAACACGATTTCCGTCAAGGATCCGCTCTTCGTAATTCTCCCACCTGCAGAAAGCATTATAAGCAGAAATCGTTGTCTCATTGTAATTGCCGTCGATTTCACCTGCATAATACCCTAGTTTCTTCAATGAAGTTTGGATTTTTAAAGTAAGTTTGATGTCGACTTCGATGATTTCGGAAAGCAAAGGCTTATTGAAGTACATTTCATGCAGATCCAAAAGATGTTGAAGTTTTTTAATGGGTTCCATATCGTCATCGACACGCAGATCGATATATTTATCGTTGAATCCACCGTAACTTCCACCCGGTTTCACCACCAACAAGGAAGCAGACTGGCGACCGCGGCGATCTCCACCGGCACTTTGCGCAACAGCCAAAGCACTTACTAAACGATGCGCTAAACTACCTGTTGTGGATTTGAAGGTATCAGTCAAGGCTTGCACGGTTTTTTGCGAAACTAATATGTTGCCTTGACAGGCCAGATTTTCTTCCGCGATCCCACCCGCATAGTCAAAACAGTTCTTCCCAGTGAAGGTGGCTGCGTTGCCTTTTGCGTCGACGATTCCGAACTGACGGTCTTCGATTTGGGGATCCAACGCTTTCAGGGCTTCCATGGTTTGGGCGGCGGTATAACCTTTATTCAAGATCATCAGTCCGAGTTCACCGAAATCAAGATTCGCCATGGCTTGGGTCGCGATCGCGCCGGCTCCTGCTTTCGCCCAGCCGACGGCACTTCCGACCGCCAGAAACTTCGATTGTACAGCCACTCCGAGTTCCCCTGTTAGCGGGTCGCGAGCTACAATTGAAAATGTGGAAATAGGTTGCATGTGGGTTGCCTCGCTTTTTGATTTCTGAGTCGTAACGATAGATCTACTTTATATTATACTAAATTCAAAAAGTTATTAAGAAATATGACATAAAAAGAAATCCGAGGGACATTTAAACTCAAAATTCACCGGATTCCCGTTTAATACATTTCGATTGTAACAAGTTTTCTCTGTTTGCGAAGTTCTTCCGCGATTTCCCTGACCAGATTCAATTTCGCATTGAGGGAAATCATCAGACCCGTCTCGGCTTGATGGGCAGGATTCTGCGCTAACCCTAACATAAATCTGACTTTCACGGCGCCTTCCAGTAAAGTGCGAGCTAGCAGGGTCGCCGCATCCGGACTTTCATCACAACTTAACTTTTGAAGCGCGCTCTCGCTTAAGGAAGCATGGCGCAATAGATCGCGAGTGCGACTTAAGGTCAGCACGCCTTCAGTCACCAAGTTAACCCCATGGATGTTTCCGGTCGGCGGGATGCCTGCATCGGGATAGATTTTACCTACAGTTAGAGGTTGATTGAGTTCTCTTGCGACCATGGAAGCGGTCGAACCGCCACATACGATTTTGACACCTGGATGGGAAAGCCATTCATAGACGATTTGATGATCCAGTTCGGGTTTCGAGGGAGGTCCGACGAGAATCGAGGTTTCTTCGTTGCCGGTAACACAGGCGAACGCCACCGTCGCGTCGTCGCCAGCTTCGCCGTGATACAACGCATCGACTTGCTCGATCAAACGTTTAGATAATTGGATAGGATCTGAGGTATGGGTCAGCATTTCTTCGACCGAACGGACGATTTCGTTTCTTTGCCAGCCGAAATTGAGAACATTTCCAAGTCCCGCATGTTCAACACCATCGGAAAAACAAAGCAAAATATCTTCAGGGAACACGTCGAAGCGGGCTTCGAAGACGGTTTTTCCTTGGATAACGCTGGCTGTCCGTTCGATTACAACTTCGCGTTTATTTCTGAAAAGAGCGCTTTGGGGATGGTCGAACTCCGCCAACTGTGCTTTTCCGTTGGGATGGATTGTGAGTGCGGCGAAGGTTGAATAGGCGATATGCCGCTCTTCACATTCGGGCAAGGTCGCAACTAAGGTGGCAACGGCTTCGGTTAGATCCATACCTTGGATCAGCATTTCGCTGATAATCGTCGCGGATAAGGTCGCCAGGATGTTCGCTTTGACACCGCTGCCCAATCCGTCCGCCACCACTAACACAAAACATTTCTCGTCGAGGCGTATTTGGACATCGTCCCCGCAGAGTTCTTCATGGACTTTCGTAAGCGAACGATACGCGGCTTTGACGCGTGTTTCAATCATTTGTCATCCTCGACGCTTTTCTTTAATCGTGAAAGGGCGATTTTACTTTTCGCGGTAGTTTCACCGAGAAGTTTCGCGATTTCCTGAACGGTACGCATTTGTTCGTCGATTACCTGTTGCGTGACCACCAAGGTTTCGCTGCGCACTTGCCGCAATTGTTTTTCGCGGTTTTCTTCCTTCGTAAGATCCATCAGAATGATCAGTGTGCAATGTTCTTCAGGAAGCGGAACAGTCGCATGCATGAATGTACGGTTGTACTGCGGATAATCGCTTTGGATATAATTTACCTTGGTTATGTCAAGTACCAGTTGTTTAAGATCGGGATTCGGTAATAGAGCTTCCAAGGGGAACCCTTTGACCGGAAAATTCACGCAGTCTAAAAGTTCCCTTGCGGCCGGGTTGATTTCTTTGATAAGCGCTTCTTCATCGACAATAATAATGCCGTTGGGTGTATGTTCGATGACCGCATTGGACATCGACTGGGCTTTTTCAAGGGCGAAAGGCAGGCAAAGAAAAGGATCGGCTTTCTTATCAAGAACGGCGATAGCTTTTTCACGGCAGGTCGGATACCCGCAGGCTCCGCAGTTCAGTTCTTTGGAGGGGTCGGTCTTCCCTAATTTCGATAATACCGTGCGTATATCAGAGTCGGAATAGATTTTTATTTGAAGCGGTTTTGCGATGTAAACCATTTCCACCATCGGATTCACAGTAGGCAGTTGATCGATTGTTTTGGTCATCCGAATAGCGTGGATTGCCGCAATCTCTCTGCCTTTATAGGGACGAAGGATGGGACCGTTGAGGCAGGAGCCAACGCAGGCGCTCATTTCGATGAAAGTACCGGGTAAGGGTTGGTCGCGCAGTGAATCAAGCACTTCTTTCACCCGATCGACCCCTTCTACACACATCAAATCGATCTCATCCCCTAAAGAAGGACGAATCGTTTTCAGGATGCCGGTGGTAGTCGGATAGGAACGTGCGATTCTGCCTTGATAGATTTCGGTATTGGTAGGAGGATAACGATCGTCGCGGATGCGGATCATCGTGTCGAGTTCGCTCATCGTGACCACGCCGTCCACCCATTCACGGTGTTGCGACGCTTCACTGATCTTGGCGATACATGGGGAAATGAAGACAACCTTGGCATCGGGATGTTTTTCTTTGATGAGTTTGGCGGAAACAACCATCGGAGACAATGTAGGCGCGAGAAGTCCGACCAATTCCGGATACCGTGTTTCCACAAACGTGACAACCGCCGGGCAACAGGTCGAGATGAATGTACTTGTAGGAAATTCGGTAGATAGCCTGACATATTCGGCGGAAACATACGCCGCACCTTGGGCAGTTTCAACAACGTCGCTAAATCCGACCGCCAGTAAGCTTTGTTTCCACTTCGAAAAATCCGCATTCAAAACCGGATAGCTAGGTGCCAGGCTGGCGATTACATTATCTCCGTTGAGGATCCATTGGCGAACATTCGCAAGGTCGCTGGTGATTTGTTTGGCATCATGCGGGCAAACGGTAAAGCAGGCTCCGCAGAGGATGCATTCATCTTCGTCTATTTCAGGTTTCCCGTTCACAAACGCGATGGACTTAGTGACGCAAGCCCGAACACAATGATGACAGGACTTACAATTGGCTTCAAAAAGAGAAATAGGGTTCATAAGAGAGCCTCATCTAAAGCTATGTTGATTTGTGTTTCAGCATCTTCGATAGCGAGGATACGGATCATTCTTCCGTCGATCTTGACACCGATTCCCTGCGTACACGCATTCATGCAGAAAGAACCCTTCAGTTCCACTTTCGTATCAAGTTGACGTTTCGCCAACAGTTCTTTGACGATGATCACGACTTTATCCGAACCCTTAACATAACACGAACTTCCGATGCATATTTCGATCGTCATACCGACCTCCTTAACTCATAATGAGATTATTTTCACAATTAATTTTACCATGATTTCTGTTTACCCGCAACGCTTCTTTTCCTAACTTGGCACGAATGGACTTGCGTGTATGGTCGCACCTTGCTAACTATGATATGATGGCAGCGAGGTGGTACGATGGGTTCTGTAGTCGCAATCGGTACGGCAGTGATCGACACTGTTTTGAGTACTCATGTCAAATTGAATAACGAGCTCTGCAATAAAGTGATACGCAGCAGTGCGGATGGTGGTGCAATACGCAATGTTGCACACAATTTGGCGCTACTTGGCGATGAAGTTTTATTTTGGGCAAAATTCGGCAACGATCTGGAAGCCTTAGATATGATAACTCGCTTAGAACTGCTTAAGATTCAGGTTTATGCGAAATTCATCAATCTGCCGACACCGCATTTTTACCAACTTTACGAGCAAGATACTTCGATGATGATTTCCTCGACGGCCGATGATTTCTACTTCAATCAACGTGACTTACTCCCTAATTTCTTGCTTCATGACGAGAAATTCGGGATCACGGATCAGGATGATGATGCATTTCTAAAAAAACTGCACGATCGCAGTCCGGATCTCCGCTGGATCGCATTAGGTTTTCTTCCTCCGCATGATCTCATAAATATGTTCATTGCGGTCTTCGTCAACAAAAAAGAAGCTTTACGATATGCGGAATCAACCGATGACTTCTTTCAAAAGGCCTCCGACTTTCCGCTAACTGTTGTTACGATGGATCAAGAAGGGCTTCGCTATGCGTGCGAAGATGGCGAAATCAAATCATTGGAAGCTCCCGTATTAGGGAAAGGGAATGTCCTTGGCATGGGTGATGCATTGGTGGCTGGGTTTTTGCATCGTTATCTGGAAGGTTTACCGATTGAAGCAAGCCTTACCTTCGCCATCGAATGTGCACGCAGAACTTCTGAAGTGACCACTTCCGTCAATCAAGAGATACTGAAAATGTAAATGCGACCCTCGCAGGTCGCATTTCTTTTAGATTTTAACGAATTGATTGACATCCATCACAAAGATGGTCGCTCCGCCGACTTGGACTTCTATCGGGAAGGACGCATAACGTCCGATATCATAGGATGCGGTCGATGGGACGATTTCCGTCCTTCGTTTGCTTTCCTTACCGATCACGTTAATGCAATGTTCAACCCGGTCGTCTTCGGTACCGATTATCAGCGTGGTATTGCCTGCACGCAGGAATCCTCCGCTTGTGGAGAGGCGTGTGATAAAGAAATTTGCTTTGTTTAAAGCGTTAGTGACGTCATGGGCATCGTCGTTGGATACGATCGCGAGTATGAGTTTCATGATCTTTCCTCCTCTTCTGATAACCTTATTATACCATAGTTAAACATTGAACCTAAAATGCAGGACATCTCCGTCTTGAACTTGGTATTCTTTTCCTTCCAGACGAAGTTTTCCGGCGTCTTTGACAGCCTGTTCGCTGCCAAGAGCCATCAGTTCCGCGTAGGCGTAGGTTTCAGCACGAATAAATCCCTTTTGGAAGTCGGTATGGATGACACCGGCACATTCGGGAGCTTTCATCCCTTTGGTAAAGGTCCATGCGCGAACTTCCTGAACCCCTGCGGTTAGAAAGGTGCTAAGCCCCAATAAGTGGTAAGTTGTTTTGATGATGCGGTCCAATCCGCTTTCCTTGATACCCAGATCGTTGAGGAATTCCTTCTTTTCATCCGTCTCCAACATCGCTAGTTCTTCTTCGATCTTGGCACAGATGGGGATGACTTCGTTCTTTTCCGATTCGGCATATTTCTTAACGATCTGATAATACGCATTCCCTTCGGGGTTAGAGATCTCTTCTTCAGACATATTGGCTACATAGATGACTGGTTTGGCGGTCAAGAGATTGTAGGATTTCGCAATAGCGGCTTCGTCGCTGGCCAACTCGACGCTGCGGGCGGATTTGCCAGCCATCAGTGCAGCATAGATTTTACGCAGCCCGTGTATTTCCTGTAGAGCATCTTTATCTTTTTGCGCAACTTTACGTTCAACTTTATTGATGCGGCTCTCGACACTGGCTCCGTCGGCGATAATCAGTTCAAGGTTGACGATTTCGATATCGCGCAGTGGGTCGACGGATCCTTCCACATGGGTGATGGATGTGTCATCGAAACAGCGTACGACGTGGACGATGGCATCGACTTCGCGAATATGGGCCAGAAACTTGTTGCCAAGCCCTTCCCCTTTACTCGCACCCTTTACTAAACCTGCGATATCGTTGAATTCAAAAGTGGTATAAATAGTCTTTTTACTTGCGAACATTTCATGGAGACGGTCGATGCGCTCATCGGGCACTTCTACGACACCCACATTGGGACTGATGGTTGCGAAGGGATAATTGGCCGCTTCGACTTGGGATTGGGTAATCGCGTTAAACAAGGTCGACTTTCCGACATTCGGCATTCCGACGATTCCTGCGGTTAAGGGCATGGAGTAGCTCCTTTCAAAGCGTTGGTTCTTCTTTGGGGGTATGTTGGATGATTTTCTTCAGTTTCTTTTCGAATTCACTGCGGTCGAACATGATTGCCGCACCACAACCCAGACATTTGATCTTGATGTCGGCACCCATACGGATGATTTTCCATTGTTTGGATTTGTGGCAAGGGTGTTCTTTCTTCATTTCAACGATGTCGTTCAAATCGTATTCCATCTAGACCTCCCGATGGCTTTCATGCTCGAAATAAGCATCCATCGTGTTCTCAAGTAACATAGCGATGGTCATCGGACCGACGCCGCCGGGAACCGGGGTCATGTTTGCGACAAACCCGTTCATGGCTTCGAAATCCGCGTCACCGACCAGTTTCCCGCTCTCGAGCCGGTTGATCCCGACATCGATGACGGTCGCTTTCGAACTGACATGGTCTTTCTTCAAAAAATACGGTCTCCCGATTGCGACCACGATAATATCGGCCGGGCGGGTATAACGATGGAGATCGACGGTTTTGGAATGGCAGATCGTGACGGTCGCATTCCGGTTCAGCAATAATTGGGCGATCGGACGGCCGACCAAATTGCTTCTCCCGATGACAACGATATCCTTCCCTTGGAGAGGAATCTGATATTCATCCAAGAGTCGCATGATTCCGCGTGGTGTGCAGGGTTCGAACCCTTTGATCTGCATATGCAGTTTCCCGACATTGATCGGATGCAGTCCGTCCACATCTTTGGTTGGGTCGATGGCGCGCACAACTTCCTGTGCATCCAATTCGGCAGGCAGGGGTAATTGTACCAGAATTCCGTCGACTTTGGAATCTTCGTTCAGTCGTTGGATGACTTTGATCAGTTCGACTTGCGAAATCGTACGTGGAATGTGGAGTACTTCGGAACTCATCCCGATCCGTTGGCAGGATTTCTCTTTACCTGTGACATAACTGAGCGATGAAGGGTGGTCACCGACCAATACTACACTCAGATGCGGCGTCCTTTTCCCGCGTTCTTTCAATACTTGGATTTTTATCTTTAAATCTTCTTCAACTTTTCGTGCGGTTGCTTTACCGTCCATTAATTGCGTCATCATTTATCCTCCTTGGTTTCATAGATCACCGTGACTGGACCGTCGTTGGATTGACGAATGGTCATGTGAGCCTGAAACGTGCCGGTTTCGACCGGGATAAACTCTCTCAGCTTCTTGTTGAAGATCTCATAAAGCTTGTTGGCGAGCTCCGGACGGGCGGCTGTAACATAGGAAGGCCGGTGTCCTTGACGTGTATCGCCGTAGAGTGTGAATTGAGAAATCGAAAGAATCGATCCTTTTACATCCTGGACACTCAGATTCATTTTCCCGTTTTCGTCATAAAATACTCTGGCATTCGCGATTTTATAGGCCAACTTCATCGCATCATCCACTTTATCGTCCACATGTACGCCGACATAAACGACTAAACCCTTCTTGATTTTACCTACAATCGTTTGATCGACTTCCACTTCCGCTTCATAAACTCTCTGTATGACTGCTCTCATCGAAATCACCTCTTTCTCATTTTACTATCTTTTCATCAATGTTAGAATAGATATGAGGTGATTCGATGAAACAACCATTAGCATTCCGAATCCGTCCTACCCGTTTGGATGACGTGATCGGGCAAACACACCTAGTTTCAAAGGGTGCGCTTCTGCGTAGGTGCATTGAAGAGAAGCGCCTCTTCTCAATGATTTTCTTCGGTCCACCGGGTACAGGCAAAACGACAGTCGCTGCTGTGATGGCTGAAGAGTTGGGTCTACCGATGCGGAAATTCAATGCGGTAACCGGCAATAAGAAAGAACTGGATACAATCTTTGCGGAAGCGAAATTGTATGGATCTCTTGTCGTCATCGTGGATGAAGTCCATCGGCTGAATAAAGACAAACAGGATCTATTGTTGCCCCATATCGAAGATGGAACCATTATTATGATTGGGGCGACCACGTCAAACCCGTTTTTCTCGATCAATCCGGCGGTACGGTCGAGATGCCAACTGTTGGAATTCAAACGGATTGAAGAAGAAGATATGCGTAAAGCACTTGATCGTGCCCTGAATCACCCAGATTCTGAATTGGGCGGTTGTACGCTCAGCCCTGAAGCTACAAAGACAATCTGTGATTTAAGTAACGGAGATATCCGTTTCGCCTATAACCTGTTGGAAATTCTGGCAATCGCCCTACCAGGTAAGGAAATATCACGCGAAGACGTATCACAGTATACGCGCCATGCGAACATGGCGATGGATCATGATTCAGATGACCATTATGACGCTCTCAGCGGATTTCAAAAATCCATCCGCGGCAGTGATCCGGATGCGGCGCTCTATTATCTGGCGCGCTTGATTCTGGCGGAAGATATGGATTCGATTGAACGCAGATTATTGGTGACAGCCTACGAGGATATCGGACTAGCCAATCCGGCTGCCGTGGCACGGACGGTTAATGCGGTCGATGCGGCAAAACGCGTCGGTTTCCCCGAGGCATCGATCATCTTAGGTACGGCAGTCATCGATTTAACTTTATCCCCAAAATCTAAAAGCGGATGTATCGCCATCCAAGCAGCAATAACAGATGTGGAAGAACATGCGTATCCGGTGCCTGATTATTTGAGACTGACTCCGGTCGGAATGAGGGATGAAGATAAATATCCTTATGATCGTCCTGATTTGTGGCATAAAATACAATATCTACCCAATGCGGTTAAGGATAAGCACTTTTATAACCCTAACACCAACAGTACCTATGAGAAACAGTTGGCAGCGAATCTTATTGAACTGAAGAAAACGAAACGCAGAACCGACTTAGCTAAACTGAAGAAAGAGAAATAGAAAAGAGCCCGAAATAATCGGGCTCTTTTGGATGAATCAATGAATTTACTTAATGACGACGGCGTTCGCAATAGCTTTCTTAGTAGCTTCTTGGTAACCTTTGATGCCGATGGTGACCGATGTTTTCAGATCATCAGGGGCTT
>JBBQGS010000021.1:0-17086 GCA_038323255.1 Erysipelotrichales bacterium
CGGCCAATGTTCTGAAACTACTCAGCGCCAACGGCGCTTTGACCGATATGATTCTATCCGGTGCGCGCATTCTTGAATCTGCCTGCGGTCCTTGCATCGGAATGGGTCAAGCACCCAAATCGGGTGGCATTTCATTGCGCAGTTTCAACCGCAATTTCATCGGACGATCCGGCACGGCCGACGCGCAGGTTTATCTGGTTTCCCCGCAAACCGCAGCTTATAGCGCCATCACCGGAGTATTAAGCGATCCGCGGGATTGCGCGAGTAATTTAACTGTGCTAGAACCTGCCACCTATGGCAGCGTTGAACCGTATTTCATCTTCGTTGATCCCGCAAAAATAGGTTGCGAACCGTTGATGGGACCCAATATCAAACCTTTCCCTTTAGCCAAGAAAATCGACGGGAAAGTCGAAAAAACCGTTTTACTGAAGGTCGGTGACAACATCACGACCGACGACATCGTTCCTTCAACCGCCAAATTGCTTCCCTTCCGCTCCAACATTCCTTATCTTGCGACCTTCTGTTTCAAACCCGTCACTTTAAATTTTCATGATGAAGCACTTGCGAAAGAAGGCGGCTTCATCGTGGCCGGTGACAATTACGGTCAAGGTTCTTCACGTGAACACGCGGCCCTGATTCCGCTATATTTGGGTGTTCGCGCCGTTTTTGCGAAGAGTTTCGCCCGTATCCACCGTTCGAATCTGATCAACGTGGGAATCCTTCCCCTAATATTTACGAATCCTTTGGATTACGCTTCCATCGACCAAGATGACGTGCTTGTTTTGGATGGCGTCGACGAAGCACTCAAACAGCATACGCCTGTTACCTTGGTCAACAAAACCAAAAACAAAACCTATGCGATGGCATTCAACGGTTCCGACCGTGAACAAGAAGTCGCTTTAACGGGTGGTTATCTGAATTACATCATGGCACTGGATTTAGGTGAAAAACATGGTTAAGGTCACACTAATTCCCGGCGATGGAATCGGTCCTGAAATCAGTGCGGTCATGCGGAGAGTCGTCATTGCAACCGGCGCCGACATAAGCTGGGACATTGAGGAAGCCGGCATGCATATGATGGAGAAAACAGGCGAATTGGTGCCGGCCAGCGTTTATGCCAGTATCGAGAAAAACAAGATCGCCCTCAAAGGTCCCATCACCACGCCGATCGGAAAAGGGTTCCGTAGCATCAACGTTGCTTTGCGTCTAAAATACGATCTTTATGCCTGTGTTCGTCCGGTCAAATCGATCGGTATCGTTTCTTCAAAATTTGAAAACGTAGATTTGACGATCTTCCGTGAAAACACCGAAGATCTCTATATGGGGCTAGAAGAGCAGATTTCTCCCGATGAAGCCCATAGCATCAAAGTGATCACGCGCAGTAAGAGCGAGCGGATCTGCCGCTTTGCGTTCATGTATGCCAACCTTCATCAAAAAAACAAAGTGGCGGTTGTCACCAAAGCCAACATCATGAAATTGAGCGACGGATTGTTTCTGGAAGTCGCCCGCAATGTGGCGAAAGAATATCCGGATATTCAGCTGCAGGAAGTGTTGGTCGACAACATGTGCATGCAGTTGGTGACCAATCCGCAGAAATATCAGGTGATCGTCACTGAAAACCTATACGGCGATATTTTATCCGATCTGTGCGCCGGACTGGTTGGCGGACTGGGCTTTGTGCCGGGCGCTAACTTAGGCAATGAGATCGCTATCTTCGAATCCGTCCACGGTTCCGCATTGGACATCGCAGGACAAGGCATCGCCAATCCGACCGCCATGATTCTGACATCCGCCATGCTTTTAAGGCATCTTGGTTATATGAATGAAGCAATATGGATCGAACAAGCCGTAGATACCGTTTATCAATCCAAAACGAATTTCACTTATGATTTAGGCGGTAAATTATCAACGAACGAAATCGGCGAGAAAATCATCTCGGTCATCCTCGACTTGAAAGGAAAAACCCATGGCAAAGAAACTACTTGACGAAAAACTGCATGCGTTGGCGAAAATCGTCAAAGAGAACAGTGTCATCGCACCGGAACTCTATGAACTCCACAATATCAAACGCGGACTGCGCAATGCCAACGGGACAGGTGTCTTGGTCGGCATCACTCGCATCGGATCGGTCATCGGCTACGAAAAGGTCGACGGCGTCAAAGTCCCCTGCGAGGGACGGCTCTATTACCGCGGGTTAAATCTGTTCAATCTGGTTGCTGGATTTCAAAAGGAAAAACGAACCGGCTTCGAAGAAACCGTGTATCTCCTTCTCTTCGGCAGTTTACCCGACCGCAGCCAACTGGAAGAGTTCACTAAGATGCTGGAAGAATGTCGGACGTTACCGCAGGGATACAAAGAAGATGTCATCCTGAAAATCCCTGCTCCCAATATCATGAACAAATTGCAACGCACTGTCTTGACGCTATACTCTTACGATCATAATCCGGACGATATCTCCGTCGACAACGTACTGCGTCAGTCGATCGACCTGATTGCGAAACTACCTTTATTGGCAGCATATAGTTACGCCTCGAAACGGCATTATTTCGACAACGAATCGCTGATTATCCATTCTCCGAAACTCAATGTGGGCACTGCCGAGAACTTCCTCTATCTGATTCGTCCCGACGGCAAGTATACGCAAAACGAAGTCGAACTGTTGGATCTCCTGATGGTCATCATGGCGGAACACGGCGGTGGGAATAACTCTTCATTCGCCACGCATGTGGTTTCTTCCTCTGGCACCGATACGTATTCCGCGATTTCAACCGCCATCGGTTCCCTGAAAGGACCCAAGCACGGCGGAGCGAATCGGATGGTTGCCGATATGCTGCATGACATCAAAACCAATGTACCCGATTATGAAGATAAAGAGAAACTTCGCGATTATCTGCATCTGATTCTCGCCAAAAAGACCTTCGACCATAAAGGACTGATCTACGGATTAGGTCATGCGGTTTATACCTATTCCGATCCCCGCGCCATCGTCCTCAAGGAAAAAGCGCGCGAACTGGCTGAAATCCACGGTATCGTCAGAGAGTTCAACTTGATTTCCGACATCGAACACATCGGTTGCGAACTGCTCAATGCCAAAGTGAAATCCGACAATAAGATGGCGGCGAATGTCGACCTGTATGCCGGTTTCGTCCTTGAAACGCTGGGTATCCCGGAAGAACTGTTCACCCCTTTGTTCGCAATTTCGCGCATCGCAGGTTGGTCTGCCCATCGTTTGGAACAGATCCTCGACGAAAAGATCATGCGTCCTGCTTATGTGACCTTAGGCGAAGAGAAAGACTATATTCCTCTGGATAAACGATAAAAATAAACCGTCTCGCAAGAGACGATTTGTTTTTTTAGGGCAGAGTGACTTCGGTCTTGTCCAAATAGTGATATATACAAACCGAAATTTAGTTAAGTTCAATTAGAGCGCTTTTTTAAATACTCATTGTTTTCATGAATTCTTCGATGCGGTCAAAGGCGGTTTTCAGTTGGTTTAGATCGACGGTTACCGCAATCCGGATGAATCCTTCGCCCTCTTCCCCAAACAAATGCCCGGGTAGCACCAACACTTTCTGCTTCTCCAATAGTAAACGTGCGAAATCGTCGCTGCTTAACTTCGTTTTGCGTATATCCACAAACAGATAAATCCCACCTTTGGGTTTCATCACATGCAGGATATCAGTTTCGTTGATCCGTTCATAACCGTATTCCATCCGTTCTTGGAATGCCTGAATGAGACGTGGTTGAAGCTGGGCGCGGTGTTTGATCGCGGTGATCGCCGCCCGCTGAGAAATCGACGGAGCCGAGAAACAGATCGATTCGTTGATCTGCACCATCGTACGGATGACAAAGTCCGGTGCGATCGCATAGCCGATACGCCACCCCGTCATCGCATAAGATTTCGAGAAACTTCCAAACACAATGCTTCTGTCTTTCAAAGTCGGGATTTCAAGGACGGAGACATGTTTCGCATGAAACGATATAGCTTCATAGACTTCATCGGATAAAACGATAAAATTGTATTGATTGGCGAGTACGCCCAGTTTTTCCAAGGTCGACTTTGCATAGACCGCCCCCGTCGGATTGTTTGGACTGTTGATCAGAACAGCTTTGGTTTTAGGGGTAATCAGCGTTTCAAGCAATTCCAGGTCCAACTCAAAATCGTCTTCTGTTCGGGTGGGCAGGGAAACGAATTTCCCGCGCGCCATCGTGATCTGTTCATAGTAGGGTACGAAATAGGGATCAGGAACGATCACTTCATCCCCTTCATCCAAGATTGCGCACATCGCCACATACATGGCATGGCAGGCGCCGACCGTCACCATGATTTCACTGGCTTGCGGATCAGCTTGGTATTCTTCGTGCACAAACGAACGAATGGAATCGATCAATTCGGGATCACCGGCCGGTTTTGTGTAACGGGTATGCCCTTGACTTGCTTGGGTGAAAGCTTCGTCGATGATCTCTTGAGGTGTAATGAAATCGGGATCTCCCAGACTTAAATTTATCAGGTCTGGATCGCCGAGTCGGCCGGCCGCCAGTCCCAAGGCATTGGATGATTTGGTGCGATAGATGCTCGCAAGGAATCGTTCTTTCATGTTATTCTCCCGTCATTTCAGGCAAGGTGCTGCCGGCACTCGGCATCACATAGATGCGATAGGCGCCCTCATAACGCTGTTTCACTTTGATTAAGGCATCGTCCAGATTTGCATGGACAGCGATGCCGATATGCTTCATTTCACTCTTATCCAGCGTTGAAACCAGATGAAGGTTAAATTCCTCTGCCCAGACACATGTCAGATAGGCGAAGAACTTAGCGATCGTATAGTGATTGCGGACATGTGCTTCACGCTTAGCATTGGAGTCGAAATCGCGGAAGATCATCTCCATTTCAGGATGACCCAATCCTTCCGGACATTCTGCGATCAAGATGATATCCCCACCCTGCTTACAGGCATGGAATGCGTTGCATAAGGCTTTAGTTGCCTGATAGAAGTTGATGTCTTTGGGATAACCGCCACAGGATGCGACTACGATTTCGGCTTTCTGCGGAATTTCCACAAGGTCGATATTGCGTAGGAAAGCGCAGCCGGACGCGTGGGCACGAATATAATTCCCTGCGATCGCATGGATGATGTCGCCCTCATCGCCGACGATCACATTGAATAGAAACAGAGGATTCACAAACGCTGCCGCTTCCATCAGATCTTCATGGAATGGGTTGCCTGTTGTTGCATTGCTTGATACTAAGGGATTAATTCCTCCCCCTTGGGGATTCAGTGAGAACGCATGGTTCTGCATCACGGTTTTATACCCCGCGATTCCAGGGACCAGTATTTTTCGTCCACCTCCAAAGCCGGCTAAATCGTGGAATACAATTCCTCCGGTTAAAATCATATGGTCATAGCTTAACGCTTTCGCATTGATGAATACTTCCGTTCCAAATGACGTGGTCCCGACATAACTCAGATTGGATTCATCCTTACTATCATGGTCTATGATGTTGAAACGTTGATACAATGCATTGCCTAACAATGCACGATGTTCCTTTTTCGTTTGTTTGCGATGAGTACCGAGTGCGCTGATGAAATGGATCTGGCTGTCGGCCAATCCGGCACACTTGATTTCTTCGATTAGTACGCTTAAATATAATGAAGGTTTCTGCCAAATTCGCGTAATGTCGGGAACAATGATCACAACGCTTTCATGCGGCAGTAAAAGATCCTTCAAACGCAGCGAATCGATCGGATGTTCGATTGCAAATTGCAACGTTTCAAGTTCGGTTTTAGTTTGGGTTAACGTTTTCGATGCGATCACGGACGTTTGTTCAGTATCGATCGTGATGGGAAAACTTGTTTTTCCGTATTTAAGGTTCAATGGTTTTCTCCCTTTGCATTAGTATAACTGATAAGTACCGTTTTTGCATTTTAACTTTTAAAAAAAAGACCGCATCAATCGGTGCGGTCAAAGATAAATTAGATGGGAAATTGACGCAAAATTTCGTCATGGACATCCGTGCGGATGGATCGGATATTCAGATTATCGAGATCGGGGATGAACCGGTTGGAAAGCAGCACGATCGCGACCTTGCGGTTGAAATCGATATAGATGCTCGAACCGGTGAAACCGGTATGGAAAAGCACTTGGTCGCTTGCAAGATTTCCGAAATGGCAAATGCCATGATCACTGATCTGCCAACCGTAGGTGCGACGCAGATTCAGGCCAACAGTACGATCGATCTTTAAGGAATCAATGCTTTCCTTGGACAAGATCAAAGATGGTTCGATTAGAAAGCTTTTCGCGAATTTCATCAATTCGAGGGCACTTGAGAATAACCCGGCATTTCCACTGACGCCGCCCATACGGAACGCTTTCCCATCGTGGACGAAACCTTGGATCATGCCGCGTTCATCCTGTATCTCAGTCGGTGCACAGCGTCCACCCCAGCCTTTGGAGTAGGGGTTGAAGCATGTTCCCTTCATCATCAAGGGGGCGAAGATTTTGGCTGTGGCAGCGGATTCAAGATCACCGTAGATTGTCTCAAGGATGAATCCCAACAGGATATAACCGAAATCGGTATATTCGACTTTGGTTCCGGCTTGAAACTGAAGATCTTTCTTGAGAATGAAGGCCAACATTCCTGCCTTATCAGTCACGGCACGATATTTTTTATCGTCTGCACATAAGCCTGAAGTATGAGTGAGTAGATGATAAATGGTGACATTGGGATGTCTGAATGAAGGAAGATAGTTCACTACTTGATCCGTGACTGCTAGTTTGTTTTCTTCGATTGCGCGCAACGCAAGGGTCGTCGTGACGACGACTTTGGTTAGGCTGGCGACATCATACAAGGTATTGCGATCCACTTTATTGGTGGAACCAAAACCCGAGACATTCCCTACTTCCAAGGATTGTAGCTTCCCATCAAAAAAAACCGCGAGTTGCGCCCCCGGTATTTTTCCAGCAAGTATGGCATCATTGAGGATTTCAGCAACGTGGTCAAGCTGCAGCGACACAGACGATGTCTTATTCGTCATCGTCGCGCAGTTTCGCCAACACGGATTTAATATCGACGATCCCATCTTTGCCAGTTTGAATCAAATAGGGAATTGTGCTTTCGGCTTCCAAAAGTGCCGTTAAAATCATCGGAAAGTTCATGCCTGAAATGAGGGTGACGCGGGAATCAGTAAGATACCGTTGCACCGCGGTATTACCAGGGGAACCGCCGAACAGGTCGCTGAAAATGATGATTTCCTTATAGACTTCCAGATGTGGTTCGATTTCCGCCAGTTTTGCGGCGAATGATTCGGGAGAATCATCATAGGACAACGAAGCGGTGAACAGATTGGCATGGACGCCGGCGATCATCTGAACCGATTCTTTCATGGCTTGGGATAGGGGTCCGTGACTGATTAATAAAAATGCGCGCATAGGGTGCTCCTTTAGTTAGCTAGTTCGCAAAGAGTCTTAAACAAAAGTTCCTTGCTTGATTGATTCAGTGTATCCGAGAAGAGTTCATAAGTCAAACGAACGGGTCGCAGGCCGGCGATATAGGGTCGCGTGCCTTGCGAGTAACAAATCAAAGATGCTTTCTTGTACGGCAGCGCTTCAAGGTATTCTGAGAACAGTTCATTTTGGGAAAACAATTGGGTATAGCCAGGGAACGTGATGCGGGTGATGGTCAATGTCTTCGGCAGTAAATGTTCCTTAGCTTTGAGATTCTCTAAGACGATTTTTCCGTATTCGATCGTTTCTTTTTCGCGTGCTGTGATATTTTCGCCCTGCATGCGTTTTTCAGGATCCAAAAATTCGTGGACTAACGGGATTGTCGTTTCGTCGACTGTGAAATCCAACGGTGTCAGCGCAACCTCATTCATCATCATATCCTTGATCGTCTCATGCAGCAGTGTCGCAAGCCGGCGCACTTCATCAAAGGTCTGTTCATGGCGCGTAAAACGTGTGCTGATGTCGCCGTCGGCCCCTTGCATGAAACTGAAGAATTCGCCCGGTGATTGGATCGAGCATAGTTTCAGAAGAATCCCGGGATATTCGGCACTGAAGTACGGCGTCGATGCATGCATGATGGTCGGATGGACGTTATGGATGATAAAGGTCGCGATGCGGCGGTTTTCAGCATAGAGCGAGAAAGTCTCCACTCGTACATTCGCTTCATGCCCCGAGATACGGCTCTTGCCTACTTCGTCATAAGGTCGCATGCGATAGGCAAACGAGATCTCACCGACATCTTTTGGATGAGCGATATCCAGGGCTAGTTTGAACGCTTCAAGAAGTTGTACGCTATAAACAGGATCTTGGGGATCCCCGCCGAAATGCGTATGCGTGCACGAAACCAATAGACTAACTTCGGCGCCGTATTTCGCTTGGGCGACTACCTTCCACGTTTCAACTTGCTCTTCAGGTAGTCCGATATTATCCAACGAAACGTAAATGAGGATCTTTTTCCCTTTTTGAATGAGGGCTAAACGTAAATAAAGATCGTCATGGACATTTAGAATCGGGTTGACCTGTGTGATAAACCCACGTTGTTTGACGGGCAGAACGGGATTGATATTGACTTTCATCGTTGCGAATTCCATACTCACATCCCCTTTCACGATTTATAGACGATTGAGTCGATCGGCGTATTGGGCGGTTAGTCTTTCGTTGAATTCGGCTCCTTTGTCGACATTTTGACTCATATAGACAGGTGGAACATACCCTTTGTTTACCATGATATGGATGGCTTCAAGTACGGCTGCATTCAGCATGACAGCGGCGGATACGGAAGACGTTCCGCAGACGCGGACCGGCAGTCCAGGGACCTCGACGGTGGCATCGCCTTTCATGACGCGGTTATCCAAGATGACATCGCCCAATTGCCACAGATTGAATCCACTGCTGTGTTTGGATGAAAGTTCCTTGGAGGATTCAAGCGCGGTTACGACGATGATCTTGGCACCGATTTCACGGCATTTCAGCGCGATTTCAATGGGCAACGGATTACGGCCCGAATTGGAAATAAGCACAACGACATCTTCCTTACGGATATCGCAACGTTTCAAAAACAGGTTTCCGACCCCTTCGATCGTTTCATACATCCCACCAGCCGGTTCTTTGATGGCTTTGGATGGTATCAATCCACCGGCGCGATTGGTGATTTCAAGTGCCGCCGCGAATGAATGGCCGCTGCCGAAGGCCTGTAGGATCCCCCCGTTCATAATACTTGCGGCGATGAGTTCGCCTGCTTTGGTTATATTCTCAGATTGTGTAGCTTCAACTTCTTTAAGTAAATCCTCGATGACTTTAAAATATTCGTTACGCATATTTGCTCCTTTTTGATAAAGAAACGGACTCCAATGCAGAATGCCTGCTTTCGGAGTCCGCTTTCAGTTACGTTTACGGTTTGATTAAGAATTTTGTGAAGGCTCCGACGATCGCGAGTGCGATAACCAGCAGGATGAGACGATTGGAATTCATCCATTTTTTGCCTAACAACCAGTAACATAGACCGACCAACAGGGCGGCTCCGAATTTCGGCATGATTTTATCAGCCAAGATTTGGAAATCGAATAAGCCCCCGGCGATCTTGAAGCTACCGAATTTGATGTTGACCATCGTAGCAACCATCGCTCCGACAACCATGACACCTAATGCGGATGCGCCTTCGGTCAAGGCTTGTAACTGATGCGACATCGTCGTAACCAGTTTGATACCTTGGCTATAGCCCAAATCGAACATTCTCGGACGTAGGAGGAACAAAACGAATAGATTCCAAAGTGTCCATAAACCGATACCGACGAAACTTCCTTGAACAGCGGTGGAGACGGCGATTGAACCGAAGACGGTCCCGCCGATCATTCCGAAGATGGTATCGCCGATGCCGGCGAACGGTCCCATCAAGGATGTCTTGACGGCGGACGCGGTATCGATGGCACCTTCACCGCCTGCTTCTTCGATCGCGATATTCATACCGACGATGATGTCACCCATCGCAGGTTGCGTATTGAAGAATTGGCTGTGTGCATACAATGCATGTTTCATGGCTTCCGGTTTGTCGGCGTATAATTTTTTCATGACCGGAATCATCGTGGTCAAATAACCCAAGCCCTGCATTCTTTCATAGTTCCACCCGATTTGGCTATGCCACATCCAGCGGAAATTCAACATTCTTAATTCTCTTTTGGTAAATGTGTTACTCATCGTATTCGTCTCCTTTAACGCCGAGTTGAACTGCTTCAGTACGTTTTTTGAATACCATGACGGCGGCGGCTAATCCGACTAAGGATACGCCGAGGATAGGAATTGCCAAATAGGCAGTCAATACGAACCCGATCAACAAATACTGAATATTACGGGTGGTAGGCAAATAGCGAAGCAGAATTGTGAAACCGACGGCGGGAAGAATTTTGCCGGCGATCGTAAATCCGTCGACCAAGAATACCGGTAAGATTTTCGTCAGTTGAACAACGAGTTCCGGTCCGACGATTAACGCAAAGAATACAGGTAGCGCTCTGGACAGCGACCAAGGAATGGTGCCTAACCAGTTCATCAATTCGATCTTCTTGAAATCGCCTCTCAAAGCATACGTGTCAGCGCGGTGTTGGAACGCTGTGTTCGCAAAACGAGCTAATACGTCGAATTGAATCGTCAAGGCTGCGATCGGAACTCCGATCAGCGTGATATACGTGTCAGCTTTTCCCATTCCTCCGGCTAACGCAGTGACTAACATCGCCGCGGTTGTCCAGTTGGGAATCGAAGCTCCCCCGTACGTACCGATACCTAAAGCAAATGATTGGAGGGTTCCTCCGACGACTAAACCGAGATTAACGTCGTTGACGATAAGTCCGGTGAAGATGCCGGTTTGAATAATCCCATTCATACCGATGTTGAATGACAGTGCATCCAGCATGGCGACGCCTGACCAAATGGTCAAAAGCAATACTTGCCAAAACTGCAGTTGCATAAAAATTCCCCTTTCTTAGGATTTTTTATCGAAAAGCCGATTTATGCGATCACTCCGAACGACTACTTGGAGATGAGCGGCATGAAATCGATCTTATCTTCGTTAGGAACCATCTGTGCACAGAACTTAACTCCTAAACCATTCAGCTTCTTGAAGTTGGCGACGTCTTCTTCATTGACATTGACCGAACGTTTCACCTGTTTGGTGCCCAGTCCGCTCGACATATTGCCGACGTTCACTTCCTCAAAACGCCACCCCAGATCCCACATCTTCATACAGGTTTCCGGACCTTTCAGCACGACGAAGATGCGATCTCCGTCATATTTATTGGCTTTCAAATTTTCGACGGCGCGCTCGACCGGCAAAATAGAGAGTTTGACTCCACCCGGACAAGCCATTTTCAGTGCCATCTTCTGAACTTCGTCTTTAGCTGCGAGATCGTCGACGACCATGATACGGGTTGCGTGGAGGACGTTGGTCCAAAATGCGGCTACCTGTCCATGGATCAAACGTTCATCGATGCGGATATTTACGATATCTTGCATATTTTTTCTCCTCTTTTACTATCACTTTATCCTCAATTCACTCTGATTTCAACTGCTTCCGCAAAAGACTGTCGGAATTCTGAACTTTTTCGAAGTTAACATCGTAATCGGATTTAAACAAATTGATATAAAGCAAATCGATGACCATCAGTTGTGAAACACGTACGGTCAGCAGGTTAAGACGGGTATCTGTTTCGAAGACAATGGTTGTAAGCACCGCGTCGGCCGCATGTTGGAGGGTTGATTTCGCTTTGCCTGTAATCGCGAGTATGGGCACTTGGTTATGTTTCGCCATATGCACCGCATCCAGTATCTCTTTGGTTTCACCCGATTCGGACACTAGGATCAGCAAATCGTTTTTGTCCAACATCGAAGCGGCGACCAGAAAGGTATGCGTATCGCGGTAACTTGTGGCTAATAACCCGAGTTTATTGAGTTGATTGCCAAGGTACTCGCAGAAAATTGACGAATTACCGACTCCGAAGAGTACGATTTTGCGTGCTTTGCGGATAAGCAAGACGGATTTATCGAATTCAACCGCCGGATTATACCGGTGGGTGATGTTTAGTACATCGTAATATTGGGCCAACATACGAAGATTGGTATCTTGCGTATTCTCATCGGCCACGACTTCTTCTTCAAACGGGACTTCACGCGAATACTCGGTGTTCAAATCGACCAGGAATTCACGGAAACTGGGATAACCCAGTTTTTGGGTGAAGCGGATGACCGTACTTTGCGCGACGCTCAGCTGTTGTGCCAACATCGAAGATGTGAGGGTTCGCGGGTCGGTATGCAGGTCCATAATAAAATCCGCAATCATCATTTCCGATTTCGACAAGTATTGCATCATCGATTTAATCTTGGATTTTATCATGCGGACCTCGCTGCGGGGATATTACTTCATCATTATATAATCGGTGGTTTAATTATGCAATAGTATATTCCAGTTTCGCATATTTTATTGATTACGTAGATTCTCAATCCATTCAGCCATATCCAAAATCAGGGTTTCGTCGACATCCGTATCGTTGGGTGTTTGCGGACCGACGATCACAAAACCGTCTTCACGCAGTTCGCCGACACTCGCACTGATCGCTTTGGGATACAAGCGCAGTGAACTGCGGTTGGCAAGTTCGTTTGAAACGATCCGTTTGAATGTACTTAGCGGTCCTTGATAAGCTGCGAGGGAAGAAGTTGCGAGGGCGTCGTTTTCTTCGTTGCATGCGACCTGCAGGGTCGTACCCTTCCCGATACTGTCAAGATGGATCACATTGATACTCATTAACTTATCCTTCAGCATCTTCGCAAGCATTCCGTCGCCGTGATGGTTCAGACATTCGTTATCACTCAGCACGAACGCGATGTTTTTCTTGCCCTGGTATTTTTTCGCATAGGCAAGAATGGCTAACAGCGAGGAATTATTTTTATTGAAATTGTATCGATTCTTAAGCCCTTTGGGGAAACGAACGAACGTATAAAGCAATAAAGCGGTGAATAGGACCAAAAACAAGATTGTGACAAGGATGTTGCCTAAACTGTTGATCAGGATCAAACTAAGCAGAGCGAAAACAAGTACGCCTAATTGGATGATGTTTTCACTCAATAGAGTAAGCAACAGATGATTCGATTCCGAATAGGGATCGTATTCTCCGTTGGAGAAGAAGATTCGGTTGGGTTGATCATAATGCGCGATCACCAGTGTTTTCGCATGGTCGACATCGCCGATATGGATGTTGATGGATTTCGAGAAACGGACTTTGTCGGAAATCCCTTTGACCGCATATCCAAGCGGCTCAAGATCTTGTTTCAGCGATAGGATTAGTGCCGCTTTTTGTCGGTATGTCTGACGCAGTCCTAAAAAGACGGCATATTTCGCGATCGAATCGCGGAACTCGTTTTGGCTCATGTTGACTCCTTAAAGGCGGATTTCCCTTTTACATAGGTTTCGACGACATTGAACTCATCGTCAAGAATCGTGATATCCGCATCAAATCCGATTGCGATACTTCCTTTATGGTCGGCAAGATCCAGGAAAGTCGCAGGATTCTTACAAATACTGTTGACGGAAGTCTCCCAAGACAGTTCACAGGGACCAACCAGATTTCTCAATAGATCATTCATGCGGTTGGAACTGCCGGCTAAGCGTCCGTCTTCGAGATGTCCGCAGCCTTTTTCGTCGATGGTAACTGTTCGGTCGGGGAACGTGTATACGCCTGGTGCCAACCCTTTGATGGAAACCGCATCGGTGACGGTGATTAGTTTATCTTTACCTTTACGTACCCCTAGGATGTTGACGGCGTCGAAATGCACATGCACTCCGTCGGCGATGACTTCCGCAAACATATCGTCGAAACGCAAGGCGGCACCGACTGTACCGGGCTCGCGGTGATGTAATCCCTTCATCGCATTGTAGGTATGGGTGAAGTCGTTGACTCCGATCGCACGTGCTTTTTTACAGTCTTCGAAGGTTGCGGCACTATGTCCGATCGCCACTTTGATGCCCTTTTCAATGCAGAACTTGCTTAATCGCAGATCCTCGTCACATTCGATGGCGATGGCGATCATCTTCAATTCGTCCTTCAGTAAGTCCAGAAACGGTTTGAACGTTTCCACATCGGGAGTAAGCAGCCAACTAGGATTATGCGCCCCGCGAAATTCATTGGATAGAAAGGGTCCTTCCATATGGACACCGATCATATTTGCGCCCTCGGGTTTTGTTGACTTGACGGCGAGATAGACCTGCATCGAGCTCATGAGCTGATCGACCGGTGCGGTCGAGGTGGAAAACAGAAAGGAAGTGACACCCTCGCTCGGCAGGTCTTTCACCCAGCGCAGAAGTCCTTCATTGGTTATGTTGTTGGCGTTAGCACCTTGATATCCATGCGAATGGATATCGATAAACCCAGGGAAAACACGCTGAGTGCCGCAGTCGATTACATTGTCGACACTGCCGTAAGGCAGGATGTTTCTGATTTTTCCATCGTCGATGCGCAGGACCGCCGGTTTGAATGTTTCGTCGATCCAAATTCTTTCACTTTGTAAGTACATGGTACTCCTTGTTTAGGTTACTGCCCTTTGTCTGCATAACGCTTCTGTAATTCCTGATTATAGACGCGGTTCTCTTCTACGTTCACGCTGCGCAGCACACCCGGTTGGATGCCCTTTGCGAGCAGTTGCTCGACGATTTCCGCATTGAGTGCCCACATGATGTAGGCAGCTGCGATCCCCGAAGCAGGAATGAACTTACTGTCCAATCCTTCCACGTCCATCATCGCATCAGCATAAGGTGCGCAATTATCGATCACGATATCCGCTGCTTCATAGAGTCGTAGTTTACTTTGGTGCATCGATGCAAGTTGTGATGAATAGACAACCGAAGTCAGTGCGACAACATAGATACCGCGCTTTTTAGCTTCCAGTGCCAAATCGATCACATTGATTGTCTTACCTGAAACCGAACCGATCAATAGCACATCCCCAGCTTTCAGATGGGAAAGTTGCAGAACAAAACCGGTATATCCGCTCATCAAGTCGTTGTGGTCAGCACCTAACTCCGTATTCCAACGTGAATTGTCATTGACCTGGATATCGAATGTAAAACGGCGCATCAGCACCAAACCGCCGGCCCGGTTGTAGATTTCGGAATCGATGATATGTCCAGTATCAAAGAGATAAACGCTGCCCCCCTCTTCGATCCGATTCGCAATCTGGATGGCGGCGTTTTCGATCGCTTCCTGTTGTGTAGTACGGATTTTCGAAAACAAGTGCTCAATTTCCGTATAGAATTTTTCTTTCAGCATCATTTTTCCTTCCGTTTCTCGCGCTCATCCTTCATCGCTTTAATTTTATTCGCACATCCCGGCGTCAGTTTCCCCGAGTCACCGCTAAAGGTCCAAACATCGACTGTCCGTAACACACCTTTTTTACGCGTAAAATCCTTGATGCTTCTGAACGGAATGTATTTAAGGTTCATGACGAATCCTGTTTCGTTATAATAAACCGTACGGTTGACTTGCGCCGCTATGATATTGCCGATAAAAGAACCTGATAATGCGATTGCAATCGCAATAGTCGTCTGATTTGCACGGTCCATGAATCCGAAGAAAACGCACAGCAGACACATCGCGACTTGGAGTGCTACCCAGCTTTTCGAGTCGTTATGGCAAGTGTATTTGCGTCCGCTCTCGGTTTGCGCCGCAAGAAATTTGCGCAGCCTTACATAGGGCACGGAGTTAAGATAGATGAAGACGAATGCCAATAATATCGAGAATGTAATGATCCACATGGTGAGTTCCCTTTTCTTGTTCTGTTTCTATTGTATCATAGAGCTAAAATTCCAGGCTTCATTTCAGTAAGTACTCGTTGTCAATCGATCGTTATTCTTATATACTATGTCGGTAAGAAAACGAGGATTAATTATGGAAACTTCGAAATATAGTGTAGCTGTCGACCATAAACGTGGGATCAACCCGGTTTTAAGAGTGAATCTTCGCCCGTATCCAAGTTTGATTTTCATGGGTCTGTTCGCGACTATCCTGATTATCACCATGAAATCTGCGTTAGTGATCTTCGGCCTCATCATTTTGCTTACGCTGATATATGCCTTGGCAAAAGTGAAAGACCGTGTTGTCACGGAAATCTATGAAGACGGAGTCAGCCTGTTCAGTCCCAGCGACTCCAGTATCGTCCACTTCTTACCATGGGACGAAATCCGCGACTGGAAATTCAATCCGGGTTTGGCGCTTGGTGAAGCAGTCGAGATCAACATGATCAACAACGAGCATTTCGCGATTGAGAGTTTCAAGAGTACGAAGATCGTGAAACAGTTCATGAAATGCGTACCGGAGAAAGAATTAGCCCGCACGGTGTTTGGGAAAACGAAACAAAAGTAAATAGGCGCTTAGCCTATTTTCTTTAGGAATAATCCGATGCCGTCGTCTTCATTGGATTCGGCGAGATGCGCGGCACGAATTTTGACACTTTCCATCGCATTGCCCATGGCGACACTATGCGTACTCTCGCGAAACAGCGGAAGATCGTTCTCCCCGTCTCCGAACACCAAGACCTGATTGGCATTTACACCTTCCAAATCCATGAGCGATTTCAACGCGATTCCCTTGTCCGCCGATTTGGGCGTAAGTTCAAGCCAGCTCGGACTAGTCAGGGCGATTGAAAAGCAATGCCCGAATTGTTGCGTCAAAGCTTGGTTGAATTTTCGCAACGATGCGGGTTCCTCGGCGAAACAAATCTTATTACAGGATGATACGATTTCTGAGATATCCTTCGCAAACAGAATTGAAGTGTAATTGCGCCGCTGATCGACTACCAGCCCAAATGTGCCAGCCGTCAACGGGACATCGCTTGCCAGACCGTGCTCGTCTCTGAATTTCCGTTTACGCTCCCAGAGTCCGGCGGGCACGAAATCAAGGATGCTCGCATCACCGACTACCATCGCTTCGATTGCGAATCCCTGCGCAAAGGCGATGACGCTTTGGATTTCTTCGACAGAGAGAGTGATTTTATGCAGGATTTCCATCGATTTGCTGCGTCGGATTTCCCCGCCGTTTACACCAAT
>JBBQGS010000022.1:0-16922 GCA_038323255.1 Erysipelotrichales bacterium
GGTCAGCGTCTTACCGTTGTTGCCTATGACATATACTCCGTCTTTCAGGAAGTAAACTTCATTTTTCCCAGCTTTATCCGGAAGTTTGTCAACGAAATAAAAGGTTGTCGTGACACCTTTCCAAGAGTGATTGCTGGTGTCGACGCACGTCAGCGTTGAATTAATCACACATTTGTTTTCCTTCAGCATCGCCGCATAGTCGTCAGCGAAGCCGTCCATGTTCAACATGAAATAAGAAGTCTTTTGCGAATAGAGTCCGACAAAATTTGGAATACTGATCAAGAGGAATAGGATAAACAGAAGTGGAATCGCATAGCGCAATTTCATTTTCCGCTGATCCAACACCGCCTGGTTACTGTAGAATACTTTAATCCAATGCAACATGAGTTTCTCCTTGAAAGAAAAGTACGATAAGGTTCGTGCTTAGCCTTTTTCTGCCCCTGAGGTTAATCCATAGACCATATACTTCTGCATAAAGAACTGGATCATCATAATCGGAATTGCGATCAGCAGCGCTCCCGCCATGAAATTCAGCGGATTATACATCAGCGTGTTCAGCGGATCGGTCGTACGGAATAGCCATACAGCGACCGTCATATTTTCGGGCTGAAGGAAGATCGACTGTAGAATATAATCCAACCACGGAGCCATGAAGGCTCCAACGGCGATGAAACCCACGATTGGAACAATCAATGGGAATAAAATAATCCGCAGAATTTGCAGCGGCGTGGCACCGTCGATCGCTGCTGCTTCATCCAATGATTTCGGGATGTTACGCATGAATCCGCGCACCAGGAAGGTGTTGTACGGAATCGATCCGGTGATATAGATCAATACGAGGAAGTTAGGTTTATTCAAGAATCCGAATTGACGGAATAATAGGAACAACGCGATCATTCCCATAAACGACGGGAACATCTGCAAAACCATCATCGTCAGCAACATATTCTTTTTCCCTTTGAATCTCAGACGGGCGAAGGCATAGCCTGTTACAACCGAGAAGAAGACAACGCCGATCGTATTCAGCAGAGCAATCTGGAAGGTACGGAAGAACGCTCCCGTATAGTCAGCCATAAATGAAGCAGGATTTGATTTATACGAGAAGATGAATTTGAAGTGTTCCAGGCTGAATTTACTAGGATCGGGTATGAGTGGAACACCTGAGAGAAGTTTACCGGGGGCAAATGCGGCGGAGACCATCCACATTAGCGGAACGATAACTACGATTGCCGCAAAAACTAACCAGATATGTGTTAAGATCCACATCAGAAAATCGGTGAGTTTGAACTTTTTCATCTTATTCCTCCTCCCATAAGCCTTTGGATCGTGATAGGTTATAAACCGATATGAATCCGATGAAGATGAAGATGAGGATGGAGTATACCGCAGCGATGTTATAGAGCTGAGCGTTGTTGGTAAAGGATAGTTTATAAATCCATGAGATCAGGATATCCGTTTGTCCGGGTATTCCTCCCATGATCTGCATACTTAAGGGAATCTTATCGAGGTTATATCCGGGACCTCCTCCGGTCAGGAAGAAGATTGCACCGAAATTGTTGAAGTTGAAGGTGAATGTCATGATGATTGCAGGTAATGTCGCACGCAGAATCAACGGCACCGTTATATTCCTGAAAGCCTGCCATTTGCTTGCTCCGTCAATGGATGCGGCTTCATAGAGATCTTTGGGTAAGGTTGTGAGAACGCCGGTCACCAGCATCATGAAATAGGGAGCCCCCAACCACAGATAAACCAGGATGACCACGGCTTTCGCCAAAGCACCGTTATAGTTGACCGTCAGCCAAGAGATGACCGCATCTGGCCTTCCTTGTAGTCCGATACGATAGAGCAGATTGGAAACGGGACCCATCAAATTGAATTTCAAGAGAAGTTGATTCGCCAATCCGGCATTATCGAATACGTTTCTGAAAACCATCAGCGAAATCATCGCCGGAACCGCCCATGGTACGATCATGATTGTACGCCAGGCTTTCTTAAATCTGACATATTTCGATTCGATGATGATGGCTTGGATCAATCCGACGACATAACAAGTTGCACTTGCCATGATTGCATAGAAGAAGGTCCAACCCAGAATCTGCGAGAAAATCGAAAACCATCCCGGATCGGTAACGATCATCGTGAAGTTCTTGAACGCCACCCATTCGATCAAGCGCGAAGGAAGCGGAATACGATAGGTATAATTGGTAAAGGCTAAAAGGAACGAGAACATGAAAGGGATCAATGTGAAGAACATGATCATGATTACGGTCGGAACAAGGATGATATACGGGAACAGTTCAGACCATAAGCGTCTTACATATTGCTTGCCTGTTTCGACTCTTCCGCCTTCAAAGATGATTTTCTTGCGGGAAGTATAGGCATCGCGGATATTATAGATCCAGATGACAACGACGATCGAGAATAAAACCAATGCGATCAAACCTTGACCCAACAGCGTAATCGAGTTGTCGGCCGATAGCCATGGAATGACTTTACTGAAGGTTTCAACCGCCTGCCCACGATAGAGAGCACCGCGAACGACCTTCCCCAATGTCAGCAAGCCCCAGATTCCTTTGGATAAAATACCGCCATAGTCTCGGATCAGATAAATCTGTCCGCCCGCATCGGCAGGATACAGGCTGAGTTCAGTGAAGAGATAAAGATAGCCTCCGGTAAAGAATTCCGTCAACAAGGCAATGAACCCTACTGTGAGGAACGTAAATCCTTTGGCTTTCTGTTTATTTCGAAATTGACCCAGTCCCATCACAAAAAAAGACATAACAGCCGATTTCATAGCATCAGGGTTGTTTTTTATGTCCTTAAATCGTTCTTTCCATCTCTGAGTGAATTTTTTCTTCTTCATTGTATTCCCTCCTAAACGTATTGTGGCATGATTTATTGTAATCTTCAAGGGATATGGTAAGCGTTTACATCTATATTCCTTTCGAAACCCTTTTCGTTTTTCGAATGTTGACAATTCTGATGCGGTAGTACAAAATATCGACGAGGTGACTTATGAACAAGAGCGCTATTTATCATCGATCGCAAGACAATTGGTGTTTTCCGATCGCAAACGACAGGATGGAGCTCAGAATCCGCACCGGTTTGGACACGATCCGTGTGACTTGCGAATTCGGCGACCAACACGAGGGTGAACCGGTCGATTTGAAATGGACGTGGAAGTCCCGCACGATCGAAATGAAGCGCAGCGGACTGACTGAATACCATCAATATTGGACTTGCGTCGTCAAACCGCCGCATCGCCGAATGAAATATCATTTCCTGATTTCCGCCGCCAATGAGACAATCGTTTTCGGTGAGACAGGCATCCTCTCCCTAAAGGATATCCCCGACAATTTCAATTATTTTTTCTTCCCCTATATGCATCACAAAGAACTCTATCACGCGCCTAAATGGGTTGCGGATACAATCTGGTATCAGATATTCCCCGATCGCTTTACGAAAGCGGGGAATGAAAAGGAATTCAAACCATGGCATAACGGTCCTGTCAGGAATGCCGACCATTACGGAGGTAACCTGAAAGGCATCATTTTAAAATTGGATTATCTCAAAGAACTGGGTATCAACGGCATTTATCTGACTCCGATTTTCGCTTCTCCATCCACCCACAAATACGATACCGAAGATTACTTTAGAATCGATCCCGACTTTGGAACCGAGGAAGACTTAATCAATTTAGTCAAAGAAGCCCATGTTCGCGGAATCAAGGTTATGTTAGATGCGGTGTTTAACCACGTCGGTGCGAAATTCAAGCCATGGCTGGATGTAAGCACCCATGCGGATTCACCTTATCGCGACTGGTTTTATCTGAAAGATGTGGATCAGTATGAAACGTTCGCTTTTGAGAAAAACATGCCTAAGTTGAATACCGAGCACCCCGATGTCATCGATTATTTCTGTAACGTTGGAGCCTATTGGATCGAGAAAGCCGATATCGACGGATGGCGCCTGGATGTCGCAAACGAAATCAGCCATACATTCTGGCGTGAATTCCGCAAACGCGTTCGCAATGTCAAACCCGATGTCTATGTCCTTGGGGAAGTCTGGCATGATGCCATGCCTTGGCTGCAAGGCGACCAATTCGATGCGGTCATGAACTATCCGTATACCAAAATCCTGTTGGAACTAATCGCGCACAAGAAGATTTCACTCCGAGAATTCCGCTTTGGAATCGACGAGATCCGCAATCATTATCCAACGATTGTCCAAGCGAACCAATTCAATCTCTTCGACAGCCACGATACGATGCGTTTGACTACCCTGCTTAAAAACGATCGCTCGAAAGTCAAAGGCGCTCTTGCTTTCTTATTTGTATCCCCGGGATCCCCTTGTATCTATTATGGTACCGAAATTGCACTGCAAGGCGGTAACGATCCAGATTGTAGGAGGTTGATGCAATGGTCGCCCGATCCAAAGGAAAACGAAATGTATTCCTTCATCCAAAGTTGGATCAAGTTACGCAAAGACCACCCTGCCCTTGCTAATGCGGGATCATGGGAATGGATTGACGGGGAGTTGATCGCGTTCAAACGTAGCGATGCAAATGAAACCCTATCATTCTTCTTTAATCCGACCGATAAACCTGTAACAATCATGATCCCGGAAGGAACATGTCTGTTTGGCAAAGAAAAGAGTCTACTATGTCCCAATGAGATTATGTTGATGAAACAAGTCGGCAAGTAAACTATTTCGTTTTAAGCTTATGAAATATATTGAAAGCACCTTTCAGTTAACCAAAGGTGCTTTTTTGCGTCATTTCGTCCTATATTTCTTCAACATCATTTAAGTCTGTCTCCTTAACAAGAAGTCTCCCAAAAGTAAAAAACGAAAAAATTTCGGGTATTACGAAGAGTGCAAAAATGGCGACTTTTATCTCCACTTTGAAAGGTAAAACTATGAATATCAACGCTTCTAATAGTGAAGTCGAAACAATCCAATATCTCAGTATACTAACTTTCTTTGCGAGATCTTTTCCGGCGTAGTATGTTTTTCCAGATTCTTTGTCGGTGACTTTCTTAAAGCCGAGACGAAACTTTCTAAGTAGTTGTTGATCTGTCAATTCCTTTTCCCCCTTAATTTACTTATGACACGATGGGATCTGCTGAATTCTTAGTGCCTACGATGACCATCGTATAAGGATTGATTGCGACGCTTTGGACAGAATAACCCTTGATAGCTCCCGCTTCATTGGCGAGCAGATCTACATAATCCGGGAAGTTCTGATAGAACACTTGGGAAGTAGGATTGATATAGACGAAGATGGAAGAATAATTACCTTCACTAAGGTGATGGAGATGATAGATCAACACTTTATTGTCAAGGGACGAGAACATGACATGTTTACTGATTTCTTCGGCTGAAACAAAACGGAAAGACGGGATATTTTTGCGAAGTTGGATCAGATCGCGGGTATACCGCACTACTTCGTCGTAGCGTTCGCGGCGCAACCAATCAAGTTGGTTCAACGGATCGTTACTTCGGTAGCTGTTGTGGTTGCCTGACTTGGTGCGGCAGAATTCCTGGCCGCTATGCAAGAACGGAATTCCTTGAGAAACGAGAATCGCTCCGATCATGAGTTTTTGTTTGCGAATACGCACTTCGCGTTGGTCTTCCCTGCAGCATTCCTTCAACTTATCCCAAGAAGTGCTGTTGTCGTGGCATTCCACATAGTTGATGGATTGAAAAGGTTGTTCAAAGAGTTTCACTTTATCGTCGTTGAGGCAATTGCCGATCATCGCGGAATACATCGTCGACAGGAAATTGGTATCGCCCGAACAGTAGCCGCGCGCTGTGATTTCATTGGGATTCGTCCTCCCTTTCACATTCTCGCGGAAGTAATCGTTGAAGTGTCCGATTTGCGGCATTCTTGCTTGGTTGCCCATATTGGCTTTCAGACTTTCATCCAACAAGGTAGGCATATTCCATCCTTCACCGTAGATCATCGCATCGGGTTTCAATTCACGCGATTGGGCAACCACTTCGTTCATCGTGACAACATCCAATACACCCATCAAATCGAATCGGAATCCGTCGATATCGTAGGCTTCCAACCAGCATTTACAGGAATCGAGGATGAATTTGCGGACCATTAGGCGATTCGAGTCGATATCGTTATTGCAAAAGGAACCATTGGATAAGGCTCCGGTGGCAGAACGGCGGAAATAATAATATGGGACGACGCTTTCAAAGGGGCTTGTATCCATATCGTAGACATGGTTGTATACAACGTCCATGTTGACGCGTATGCCTTGTTTATGGAAAGCCTGGATCATTTTCTTGGCTTCGATGACACGTCCGGCAGGGTAATCCGGATTGGTTGTGAAGCTGCCTTCCGGAACGTTGTATTGCAACGGATCATATCCCCAGTTGTAAAACGCCTGGATGTTTAATTCGTCGACGGTCGCAAAATCAAACATCGGCATGATTTGCACATGCGTTACGCCGAGTTCTTTCAAATAGGTGATTCCGGTCGAGTAGCCGGCGTCGGTTTTTGTATCTTCATGGGTGAACGCGAGGAATTTGCCTTGATCGGGTATATTCCCTTCTTTCATCATCGAGAAATCGCGGACACTGACTTCGTAGATAACGGCATCAGTCTGATACTTAAATTCAGGCAGATTATTAGTATAATTATCGACCGTGGTTTTCGTGTAGTCGATAATGGCACTCATGCGGTTATTGGCAAATGAAGATCGCGCGATCGGATCGCTGGCCTGGTTCCACTTCCCGTTGACCAAAACATGATACAGATATCCGCAACCGTGCAGATTGCGGTTGAATCGGTGACGGAAGACACCTTTTTCGGTGCGCCGCATCTCGCGGACTTCCTTCACGTCGTCGACGAACACTTCCAACATGACCCTGTTCGCAGTAGGCGCCCAGAGTGCGAAGTCGGTTTGATCCTCGGTTGTACGGACACCGAGATCGTCGCCTGCATAGTAAAATTCATCGTCGAACCGCGAAGATTTAACAATCAGGGAGTATTGGAGAGGCGTGGAGAGTGAATGTTCTTCCACAACGTCATAGACATCACCGATAACAATCGTGTCGGGCGCGCCGAGAATATACTTGTTATAGTCGCCGGAGGTTAGTTCGAACCCCTGAATCGGTAGTTTGATAAGTTTGCCTAAACTGTCGCGTAGGAAAAAACTTTCGCTGCGCCCTTGATAGAATTGACGGGAGAGATAGATGGTGATGACTTTATAGTCGTCTAAATGAGCTTCGAATTTTTCAACGTTTCGCATAAATTTACCTTTTACCGTTCTATTATATCAAACCTGTCAAACAAGTATAGAGCAGAAAAAAGAGCGTTTCCGCTCTATTGGTCTAAAGGTTTGATATGCCAGATTTCATCGGCATATTGCGTGATGGTACGGTCGGATGAGAAGAAGCCGGATTTGGCGATATTCACCAGACACATCTTTGCCCAGTAATCCTGATTCAGGTACCTTCTTTCGACTTCTTTCTGCGCTTCCACATAGGCATCGAAGTCCGCCAAGAGGAAATATTCATCGTTTTTGTACATCAGTTCATCAAAAATAACTTTGAACTCTTCACGATTGGGTTCGAAGGTTCCGTCAATCAGACTGTCCACGGCCGCTTTGAGTTTCGGGTTCCCGTTATACTGTTTCCAGGCATCGTAACCTTTGACTTTCAGGTCATCGATTGCGTCGACAGTCAATCCGAAAATGACATCGTAGTCGCGGCCGACCAATTCGTCGATTTCCACGTTAGCTCCATCCAGGGTTCCCAAGGTGATCGCGCCGTTCATCATGAACTTCATGTTGCCGGTTCCCGAAGCTTCTTTCCCCGCCGTGGAGATTTGTTCGGAAACATCGGAGGCGTTCATCAAGATCTCAGCGATTGAGACATTGTAATTGGGAATAAACACGACCTTCATGAATTTGTTATAGTTGGGGTCGTCATTGATTTTTGCGGCGACGCTGTGGATGAGTTTGATGACTTTCTTCGCGAAGTAATAAGCCGGTGCGGCTTTGGCAGCAAAGATGAAGGTGCGCGGCGTCATCGCAAAAGAAGGGTCATTGTCGATCTCACGCATAATGGAAATGATATGCAGCACGTTCAGCAACTGCCGTTTATAAGCGTGCAGCCGCTTAGCCTGGACATCGAAAATCGAATCGACATCGACGTCGATATCCAATATTTTCTTGATATATTTTGCTAGGATGATCTTGCGTTCACGTTTGACCGCCATGAATTTTTTCTGAACAGTTTTGTCATCAATATGGTCTAATAGTTTCTCTAACAGTTCCGGATCATAGGCATAGTCTTCCCCGATCGTTTCATCCAGCAGATTTTTTAATTGGGGATTGGAGTAAAGGAGCCATCTGCGATGCGTGATCCCGTTGGTTTTATTGTTGAACTTTTCAGGCATCAGCTTGTAAAAGTCCTTCATGATCCCGTTGATTAGGATTTCGGTATGAAGTTTCGCGACCCCGTTGACCGAGAAGGCGCCGACAATCGCGAGAAATGCCATATGGATCTGTCCGTCGCGGATGATAGAAACGCGGTGAGCCAATTCTTCGTCAGCAGGAAATTTAGCCCTGACGGATTCGAGGAAACGGCGGTTGATTTCTTCAATGATCATGTAGATGCGCGGAAGCAAAGACTGGACGAAATTTATCGGCCACTTTTCCAGTGCTTCAGCCATGACGGTATGATTCGTATACGCCATTGTGTGTGTAACAATATCCCAGGATTGATCCCAGTCGAACCCATGATCATCCATCAGGATGCGCATCAATTCAGGGATACACAATACAGGGTGGGTATCGTTAAGTTGGAAAACGATGCGTTCAGGTAGATTGGAAAGGTCGGGATAGACACGCAGGTGACTTTTAATGAAAGCGGCCAAACCGGCGGCTGAAAAGAAATATTGTTGCTTGAGACGAAGATAACGGCCATGTTCGGTCGAATCATCCGGATAGACGTTTTGACAGATTTCGCGGACTTCCGTGATGTATTGACGGAAATCTTTGTTTGCGGGTAGGTTGTCGGACGCTTCTGCGCTCCACAGACGAAGCGTATTGGTCATGTCGGTGGATTTCCCGACGACCGGCATATCGTACGGCACAGCCAACACCTGTTCGGCGTCGACGTGTTCGAAGTGAACTTCCCCATTCGCATTCTTGCGCATTTCAACGCGACCCCAAAATTTAACTTCCACGGCGTGTTTCGGTTTGCGGACTTCCCATACATTCCCTAGACGAAGCCACTGGTCAGGCACTTCGACTTGGTATCCGTCGACAATCTTCTGGCGGAAGAGTCCGTATTCATAGCGAAGACAGTTGCCGTGTCCCGGCAATGCCAGTGATGCGAGCGAATCCATGAAACAGGCCGCAAGACGACCCAAACCGCCGTTCCCTAAACCGGCATCGCTTTCCATGTTTTCGATTTCATTGATGTCGATGTCCAAATCGGCCAAACCGTCTTTGACGATATCATAGAGTCCAAGGTTCATTAGATTGCTAGTGAGCAGTCTTCCGATCAAAAACTCCATGGAGAAATAGACCATCTGTTTAGCTCCTAAATGAGCTGCGGCTTCTTTGCTTTCTTTCCAGTGGATGGATGCATAGTCGCGCACCATCTCGCCTAATGCCATATATCGTTCTGTACGGTGAGATTGTTCAACCGAACGGCCGTACGTTTCTACGACGCGTTGTGTGAAGTCCCGCTTGAATTGAAATTTGTTTTGAAACATACGTCCTCCTGGGATGCGAGATGATTATATCGGAAATCCTCGTAAAATTCAAACGTTTGTTTATTTGTCGAACTTTAGATAGATGGCCGAAAACGGGGCGACACGGACACTAATGGAATGATGATAACCATGCTTTGGCATCGCATCAGAATGGATAGGTTGATAGTTGCACATATCGCAACCGTCGTAAATCGCTTTTTCGGAATTAATCAACTCGGTGTAGTTCCCTTCATAAGGTACTCCTACGCGGAAATCTTCGTAACCTACCGGGGTCATATTCAGCAGCACCAACACGATGCCCATTTCATCTTCCCGGAAATAGGAATAGATGGATTGATCGGAGTTGTCCGCATCGATCCAGCGGAAACCGTTCTGCGTGAAATCATACCGGCTGAGGCACGAATGATGGCGGTAAATCAGGTTCAAGTCGCGCATGAAACGGTTGAACGAAGCGTGTTTGGCATATTCAAGCAAAAACCAGTCGAGTTCGCGGTTCTCGTCCCATTCGCGGAAATGCGCGAGTTCGTTCCCCATGAAATTGAGTTTCTTACCCGGGTGCGAATACATATAGAGATATAGGTTCTTAACTTGAGCGAACTTCTGTTGATAATCGCCCCAGATTTTATTGATGATGGTCCCTTTACCATGGACTACTTCGTCATGGCTCAGCGGAAGGATGAAATGTTCAGAATAGAAGTAGGCCATCGAGAAAGTAAGCGAATGGTGGTGATAGGCACGATAGACAGGGTCCAACGTATAGTATTTGAGGGTGTCGTTCATCCAACCCAGATCCCATTTATAATCGAAGCCGAGTCCCATTTCGTATGTCGAATGGGTGACTTTTGGAAAGTCGGAGGAATCTTCCGCAAACAACAATATGTTGGGATGACGCTGATTGAGATAATAGTTCATCCTGCGTATAAAGGCCAGTGCGCCGTCGTTGACGCCGCGCTCCTTATTTCCGTGCCAGAAAATGATATTACTGACAGCATCGACGCGCAGTCCGTCCATATGATAAGTTTCCAGCCAGTAATTGGCACTGGACATCAGGAAAGAGCGAACTTCTTCTTTCCAAAGGTCGAAGTTCATGGTTCCCCATTGACTGACAGCATCCGCATCGGTCGGATATTCATACAGCGGGGCTCCGTCGAAATAAGCCAGCCCGAACGCATCGCGGACGAAATGGACCGGTACGAAGTCGAAGATGACACCGATATCGGCCTGGTGCAGCAAATCGACGAATTCCATCAATTGTTTCGGCGTACCATAACGGCTGGTTACACTGAAATAACCGTTGGCCTGATAACCCCAGGATCCATCGAAGGGATGTTCGGTGATCGGCATCATTTCAATATGCGTATAGCCCATATCTTTGAGATAGGGGACCAGTTCATGCGCCAATTCTGCGTAGTTATACCAGTTGTTCCCGTTTTTCTTTTTCCAACTGCCTAAATGCAATTCGTAAATGTTAATCGCATCCTGGAAACCTTTACTGCGACGGCTCATCCAAATTGCATCACGCCAAGAATGTCCTTTTAGATTGACGACCAACGATGCGTACTTCGGACGCATTTCACTGGAAATCGCATACGGGTCAGCTTTTTCGACCCAATGACCGTCAGGTTGCTGGATGATATATTTATATAAAGTCCATTCCAATACATTACTGATAAAAACGCTCCAGATCCCTGTGGTCGTGGCGCGAAGCATTTCAATTGGATATCCCCAGTCGTTGAACGATCCTACGACCTGCACGCGTTGCGCATGCGGCGCAAAGACAGTGAATCGTACACCGTTGACACCTTCATAGGAAAAATGCGCTCCGAAGAGTTGATGCGCATCGAGACTATGGCCGGAATGAAATTGTTCGACGAGTGCGTGCTGCAGCATAGCATGTTACCCCCTTATCGATAGTTTCATTGTACTTGATATGCGGAAGTGTGTCAAAATCAAGAAAATTACAAATGTTGCTTGAAACTTAGTTGGGGTATGGTACAATTTGATTACCGAAACAAAATCGTCGAGTGGAAAAGAGTAACTTGATCGCTGCAGCATAGAGAACCGGTGGTTGGTGGAAACCGGTGAGCAGGATGAAGCGAATGGGTCTGCGAGAGCAAGGCGAAGTCACAGTAGCCAAGACGGAGGTTCACCGTTACAGGAACTAGGGTATGTTGGTACCCGAAAAAGGAATACATTTGTATTCAAACATAGGATGGCACCACAAACACCATTGTTCCTGTAAAGGGCGTGGTGTTTTTTGTGTGGAAGGAGGTGCGGCCATGACGTGAAGAAACAATGTCTGCACGGCGAGGATGTTTTGGGAACATGAGGAAAAAAACATGAAAACAAAAGACTTAACAACCGCTTCCCTGCTCCTTGCGATGGGCATGGTCCTGCACGCACTTACACCCGCGATTTTAGGCGGGGTGAAACCTGATTTCTTATTAGCGATGATGTTCATAGCGATTCTGATTCGTCCGATTCCTTCCCATACCTTCGTTGTTTCAATTGCTGCCGGCGTCATCGCCGCATTGACCACAAGCTTTCCGGGAGGTCAACTCCCTTCGATTATCGATAAACTTGGTAGTGGATTTTTCGTTTTATTGATTGAAGTGATTGTGATGAAGCGGGACCGCAGGTTTCTCCCTCTTGCGGTTCTCGGCTTCGTTGCGACCATGGTCAGCGGCGTATTGTTTCTAGGCTCGGCTGCCATCATCGTCGGTTTACCCGCCCCGATGGGTGCTTTGATGACCGGCGTCGTCCTTCCGACCGCCATCGCAAACTCACTTGTATGCGGAGTCGTGGCGCAAGTCCTTCGATCGACTCGCATTATGAAGTCGCAACCAAAATTATCACCCGTGAAATAGAAAAATAATTCAGTCATGTATAAAAAGACTCCCGAATTTCGGGAGCCTTCGTTTATTCGATTTCTTTCGCGATCGCTGTTTTCAGCGCTTCGAACTTTACGCTCGTTGCTTCTTTGGATTTATCCAGCACACAGAAGTAGAACTTACATTTCGGTTCGGTGCCGGAAGGTCGAATCGCGATCCAACTGCCGTCTTCCAAGAAATATTTGATGACGTCGCTGACTGGAAAGTCGAGGGATGTGACGATGCCGCGATCGCTGCGTTCAAGTTTGCGGTAGTCTTCTTTCGCTATCACGTTAATGTTGGCAAAGTTGTCAATGTTCGTGTTTTGAAAGTGCTCCATGATGGCTTTGATGCGTTTGGATCCTTCTTCACCGGAAAGGGACAGCGATACCTGGTCTTCGTGATACCACCCGAATTTTGCATAGAGGCTTTCCAATACATCAACCAAGGTTTTCCCTTGATTCTTATAATAGGTAATGGCTTCGGCTAACAATAAACAGCTTTGAATCGCGTCTTTGTCGCGTACGAACGGTTCAACAAGATATCCGTAGCTTTCTTCGTATCCGAAAACGAAGTTTTTCAGATGGTTGATTTCGTATTTCGCAATTTTTTCACCGATGAACTTAAATCCGGTGAGTGTTTTTTCAGTTGCGACATGATAGGAATCCGCAATCCTCTCGCCTAAATCGGATGTGACGACGGTATTGAAGATGACCGGGTTGAGCGGCATCGTCCCTTTTTCAAGTTTGGTGGAAAAGACATACTCCAACAAGATCGAACCGGTCTGATTGCCGGTCAATAGGCGGTATTCTCCTTTATGGACAACGACGACACCTACTCTGTCGGCATCGGGATCCGTCGACAACGCCGCATCCGCATGATTGATCTGCATGACTTCGATGGCGCGTTCATAAGCTGCCTTGTCTTCGGGATTGGGTGTTTTCGTGTTGGAGAACAACGGATCGGGGGTGCATTGGGATTGGACCGGAATGACGTGGTAACCGGCTTTGGTTAATACGTTCATGACAGGATGATATGCGGTGCCGTGTTGCGGGGTGAAGACGATTTTCGTGCTTGTTTTGTCCTGTTCGGGACGGTTCTGGATCTCCAACACCCGTTTTTCATAGGGTCGGTCGACTTCGACATCGATCCATTGCATTAGTTTTTCCTGGCCCGGCGTTAATTGAACTTCGATGGATAGTTCGTCCGTGATCATATTGGTTTCGGCGATGACTTGGTCGATGAGGTCGGGAATAAGTTGACATCCCTTGTCGTCATAGACTTTGTATCCGTTGTATTCTTTGGGGTTATGGGAAGCTGTAACGACGATCCCGCCGATACAGTTGAGAAAACGTACCGCATAGGAGAGTTCCGGAGTCGGACGCAGGGAAGTGAAGACATAGGATGGGATATCGAACATCGCTAAAACACGGGCGGATTCCGCCGAGAATTCTTTTGACATCGTCCGATTATCATAAGCGATGGCGACCCCTTTGGTTTTTGCCTCGGGATACTGAAGTAAGTATTTCGCAAAGGCAACATTGGCTTTGCGGATGGTGTGGATGTTCATCCGGTTCGGACCAGGACCCAACAGACCGCGCATTCCCGCGGTTCCGAATTCGAGATCCGTATAGAAAGCGTCCTGTAATTGGGCAGGTGTGTAATCTTCAAGCTGGCTGCGTAAATTGGAATCCAGTCCGGAAAATGATTTCCAGCGAGCGATGCGATTTTCGGTCATGCTTTCCTCCGTATAATAAAAAGAAGATGAACCCATCTTCGATTTATGTCCTATTTAATTACGCAATAACTTTTTGCGTACGCAATACTTCTTCGATGGTCGTGATAGCCAATTCTTCATCATCGCCTTCGCAAGAAATCGTAACTTCGGACTGCGTCGGTATGCCCAACGACATGACACCCATGATTGATTTCATATTGACCGAGCGTCCTTTGAAGGATACTTTCACTTCACATTTGAATTTACTGGCTGCGTTAACGGCTACGGTCGCCGGACGGGCATGCAGACCGACCGGATCGACGATTAATACTGATCTTTGCTTCATCGTTTGTCCCTCCTGCTTTCTGTTACTATTCTAAACTATTTTTTTCTCAATTACAACCGATGTCGATTCAAAGCAAGCTACTTACTGACAATTCTTAAGGAAAATGTAAGCGTTTTCTATCAAGGTGTCCAAGTAGTTCTTTTTCTCTTTATCCCGGTGTGAACAAAGGATGTAATCGATGTCCAGCGTCTGCAGCTTTTTCAGGGTTGTTAGGTAAGCATTGCATGAGCCGCTGATCTTCGGAAGATCATCGCCCTGATCGGCTGCTACGTCGCCCATAAACAAAATATGCCTCTTTTTATGATAGACCATCAAACCGTCGTCGGTGTGACCCTGCGCCGTTAAAAGCAGGATCTCGTCATCGAGATCGGTGTCAGCGGATAGCAAGCGGGTTGGTGGTAAAACATCATTCTTTCCTTCCGCCAACCGTTCATATTTCACTCTGTCCTGCATGATGCCGTGGTAATGCTGCATGAAGTTTTGATGAGCGATGACTTCGGGATTGCCAAGTACCCCTGCGCCCCAGATATGGTCGAAATGCGAATGGGTATAGATGCAGATATCGGGTTTGGAAGGGTCGGCGAAAAGCCGCAGCTCCTTGATTGCCTCTTCCCCCAATCCGGCATCGATATAGAGGTTATTACTGGAAGTGACCCAAAGATAGGTAATCAGGTACCAGCCTTCATTAGGGATGATGATTTTGCGTGCGAAGACGCCTTCTGCGATTTGTTCGATCATAGTTGTTTCCTGACTCGTGTGAAGATGCCGACCTGTTCGACGATCTTGAATCCTGCATGTTGGTAAAGGCTTAACGGTCCGCGGTGATGGTGCGCATTGGAAGCGGGTTTGTCCATCGGATACGCTTCAAGGATGTCGGCTCCCAAGAGTTTCAAATCAGCGGTCGCACGTTCCAAAAGTGCGGTGGCGATGCCTTGGTTGCGGAATTCCGGATCGATCGTAATGCAGGTGATCGCAAAGATCGCTTTCTGTTCGTCTTCCTCATTCACAAGGTTCGCATAGCGCTGATAACTCTTACGTGTACCGACGGCCATCCATGCGATGACATTCCCGTCCAGATAACCAAGATATCCTGCCAACCGGCCTTGCGCTAAGCGTACCATCGCTTCGGTTTTGTTTTCATGGGGATTGGCTGCTTCCCACTCTTCGTCATTGTGATAGGGATACAGGCAGTAGCAACCTGCCCACTGTGGATTATCGCGAAAAGCGCGCTGCTCGAAAAACATGAGAAAATCATCCATCGTATCGGGCGTGTTGGCTTTGACTTGAAATCGCATAAGTTCACCTTCTTTCTACCATTATAAAACAAATGACGGCGCAATGCGTCGTCATTTATGGTAGGTTTGATTGCGGTTGATTTTGAAGGCTCGGTAGATCTGTTCCAGCACTAGCAAACGGACGATTTGATGGGGAAACGTTACGGATGAGAGTTTCCAGCGACGGTCGGCGCGGTTTCGTAGTGCTTCACTGACACCCATGGAACCGCCGATCACAAAGACAAGGGTATTTGCTGAATAGGTGAACTGTTCGTCCAGATTTTTAGCGAACACAAGCGAGTCCATTTCATCGCCCTGCAGATCCAAGAGAAACACTGTATCGGTAGGACTTAGTTTTGCGAGGATTCGCTCCCCTTCTTTCAGCATGCCGGTTTTTTGTTGGGACAGATCATCGGAAGTAGCTTCATCGGCTACTTCTTCGATGCTGATTTTATGATAAGGTTGGATACGTTTAAGATAATCATCAATGAGCTCGCGCAGAGCCTTCTCTTTGATTTTTCCGACCACTAGCAGTTTTATCATTGCAAGGTTACGGGAATTTCAGTTTCCTTGGCGTCACGGGTATACTTGATTATGACTTTATCGCCTACATTCTTACCGTAAAGAAGTTTGCGGAATTGTTTGAAAGTAGTGATTTCAGTCCCGTCGAAACTAAGGACGATGTCCCCGGTCTTGATGCCGGCTTTCGCGGCCGGTCCGGTTGCGGTTACTGATGTTATATACAGACCTGTTTTCAGATTCAGTTGGATCCCGTAGAAACTCTTCTGGGCATTGCTCATTTCATCGATACCGACCGCTGATATACCGAGGACCGGACGAATGACTTTCCCGCTGCTACGGATTTGTTCGATGATGGGGATGATTTCATTGATTGGAATGGCGAATCCCATGCCTTCGACGGATTGGTCCATAATCTTCATCGATGTGATGCCGATCAGTTCGCCCGCCATGT
>JBBQGS010000023.1:0-16452 GCA_038323255.1 Erysipelotrichales bacterium
AACTCATCCCGTTGACCGATCTCAACGATTATTCCCAAATACATTACAGCCACACGGTCACAAATGTGTCTGACCATACTCAGATCATGCGCAATGAACAAGTATGTCAATCCCATTTCTTCCTGCAGTTTCTTCAATAGATTCAATACTTGTGCACGAATTGAAACGTCAAGAGCGGAAATCGGTTCATCAGCAATGATAAGTTTCGGTTCCATAACAATAGCTCTTGCAATACCAATTCTTTGTCGCTGACCACCTGAGAATTCATGAGGATAACGAGTGACATGTTCTGGCAATAGGCCAACTTCGGCCAAAGCATCAAGAACTTTCTTCCTTCTTTCGGCATCATTGCCGTACATTTTGAAATTGATCAATCCTTCCGAAACGATATAATCGATAGTAGCTCTTTCGTTTAATGAAGTAGACGGATCCTGGAAAATCATCTGGATACTTTTAATTACCCATTTGTCGTCTTCAGCATTTAATTTCCCATTAATAACTTTACCACTGAATGTAATTACTCCCTTAGATGTCGGATTAATACGGATTATTGATCGACCGATTGTGGTCTTTCCTGATCCGGATTCACCGACTAGAGCAAATGTTTCTCCTTTGAATATATCGAAATTGGCGTCTCTTACAGCGATGAATTTTCCTTTGCCTTTCGGAAAAGAAACTTCCACATTACGCAGCGACAAAATTACTTCACGTTCCATTACTAAAATACCTGACCTTTCATAATCAACATGATCCTTTCATGCAAATTGCGAATCGCAACCGGTGGTTCAACTTTTGGTGCTCGTGGATCCAACAACCATGTTTTCGCCATATGTGTTTTCGTAATTTGGAAGAAAGGAGGTTCTTCTTCAAAATCGATACCCAATGCATAAGGATTGCGTGCTGCGAACGCATCACCTTTAACTACATTGAACAATGAAGGAGGTGTGCCAGGAATGGAATACAGTTTTTCGCCTTTGATTCCCAATTGTGGGAGACTGGATAATAGAGCCCATGTATATGGGTGCTTCGGAGAGTAGAAAATCTCTTCCGCTGTTCCGTATTCGACAATTTGGCCGGCATACATGACGGCAACGCGTTGCGCAACATTGGCTACAACACCTAGGTCATGTGTAATGTAAATCGTTGTGAACCCGTATTCCTCTTGTAAGTCTTTTATTAACTGCAGAATTTGTGCCTGTATCGTTACATCCAAAGCTGTCGTGGGCTCATCGCAAATCAAAATCTGAGGGCGACAAGCAAGAGCGATCGCGATAACGATGCGTTGTCTCATCCCTCCTGAATACTGGAAAGGATATTCGTTGAATCTATCAGCAGGATTGGGAATACCTACTTTGTTCATTAAATCAATCGCGATTTGTTTAGCTTCAGCTCCATCTTTTTTCTGATGTTTCTTAATTACTTCGACAATTTGACCGCCAATCGTGCGGATTGGATTAAGTGAAGACATCGGATCTTGGAATATAGTGGCAATTTTGGGTCCACGGATTTTCTCCCACTCTTTATCCGATTTGATCTCAACGAGATCACGATTTTCATATATGATTTTGCCATTTGCGATAAATCCGTTGCTTTCGAGCATTCCAGTAAACGTCTTTGTCATAACCGTTTTCCCTGAACCTGATTCACCAACGATCGCTAATGTTTCCTTCTCATACAAATCAAATGAAATATTCCGAATCGCCGTTAAAACGCGATTACGAACGCGAAACTTTACAACTAAATCCCGAACTGACAATATGACATTGTTTTCCATGGTAATCCTCCTACATGTGTGTTTTGGGATCAGAAGCATCCGCAAAAGTCTGTCCGACTATATAGAATGATATAGACAAACTTGCAAGAACACTAACAGGGATCCAAAACAAGTATGGGTAGGCATTAATATAAGATGTATATTGAGCTATGAGACGTCCAAGTGATGGGGTCGCGGCGGTAAGTCCAATACCCATGAAAGATAAAAATGCTTCAAGTGAAATGACTATAGGAATTTCCCGCGAGAGTAATGTGACGATGACTGAAGTCAAATAGGGCAGAATATTTCGCGTAATCATACGCGGTGTAGATGTACCAAGACAACGAGAAACAAGATTATACTCTCGATCGCGAATAATCATAACTTGCGTACGAATAAAGAATGCGATCCCAAACCACCCAGTGATAGTCAATGCGAAAATCAATTTCCAAAATCCATATCCGATAACATACAAGAGCATCGTAACAACTAGTAAAAACGGAACATTTGCGATAACGTTATAAAGTTCAAGCATGATTTTATCGATTTTTTTAGAATATCCCCACATTGCGCCGACTGCTATTCCAATGATCATATTTATGCCGGTCGAAATGAAAGATATCAATATCGAAGTTCGGGTTCCCGCCCAGACAGCGTCGAACAACGAATTCCCAATATTGTCAGTACCAAACAAGCTTTTAGCACTTGGAAAGTTAAAGCGCAAAGAAAAGTCGAGAATATTCGGAGATGAAAGAGGATTATACCCAGAAAAAATGGGTTGAATCATTGCAATCAAGAAGATGAATGTTGCAACAACAAGCATGAAAATTGAGACTTTACTTTTGAAAAATGTCCTGAACACTGACTTCCAATAAGAATAATGAGGTGCGGTAATATGTTCGGAAGCAGATTCATCGATCTCAACAAACGTAAATTTTTGGTCGACCATTAATTTCTACCTCCTTTTTCACTCAGGCTAATTCGCGGATCAAGGATGGTTATTAAGATATCTCCCAAGAGCACAGACAGAATCGCCAACGCAGTAAATATAAAGGTAAGTGCGATAACTACATTGTTGTTAAAAGCATTAATGGAGTCTGGCAACATTTTACCCATACCAGGAATAGCATAGATACGTTCGGTAATGATTGCTCCCCCAATCGCACCAATGATGCTACCCGGCAAGCCATGGGCAATCGGGATAATCGCATTTCGAAGAATATGTTTATAGAATATCTCCTGTTGTGATAAGCCTTTTGAACGGGCAAATTTAACATATTCAGCCGTCGTTTGGTCTACCATATATCGTCTAACCCACATTAACAAACCTGCTAAGCTTGGCAATGCTAATGAAATAATGGGTAGAATATAAGTGCTTAAACTGCCTGCACCAAGCTTTGGAAAACTGTCAGGGAGTCCGAACATTGTTGAACCGATAAATCTAAACAAGTAAATATATGCCAAGGTAGGAACAGCGATTACGAATACGATATAACCCATTCCAACTTTATCAATGAGTTTTCCTTTTTTCGAACTCATATAGATCCCTAACGGAATTGCGATAAGGTATGAAAAGAAAAGTGCGAATATTCCCATTGTGAATGATGTTTCCATCATTGAAGGATCTTTTCTCAACGTACGACAATCCGCGTAACTATCCGTAAATTTCGTTAAGTCCAAACGATCAAGTGTATACTTATATTGGCATGAGTATTCGTTGATACTGCTACTAGCAGTTAAACCAGTTGGGAAGTTTATATCTCGCATGACAGCCTCACCTTGTCTGTCGGTCATGACATTCAAGACTTCGGCACCACTAAATGTCGGATACGACAAACCAAAATAAAGACCGATAAAGTTTTGATGGATAAATGGGAAACTCCCATTAAAATACACTAGATACTTGTTTTCGCATCCACTGCATAAGAGCGCTGGTTTTCCGGTCCAGTCTTTACCAATGTAGATTTTTCGATCAAGATTTTCGTTAGCTGCATCATTGATCTTGTTTGGATAATCAATCACGATCATCTTTGAATAGAATTTCATTGCGCGCTCAAGAATTGGAATTTCGCGCGATGCATAAGCGGTATTCGTAGTCGCATAAATACCAAAAACCCATCCTTTGCGCTCAAGTTGACTCTTCAGAGTGGCGAATCTAGTTGATTTCACATTCATACAGTCGAAATAGTCATCTGTTCCGCTAGTGAAACTCGCGCGACAAATAGTTTGTTGATCTTGATAGTCCAAGTAACCAAGTTCGTCGTATCTTGAAAATTCATACGTTTTTTGTGTATCCGGTTTAGAGGCAAGTTTACCCCATAACTGATCTTGAAGGAAAATCCGATCACGCGGAACAAAGGTAAAAATCAACAAATAGGCAATTGTTGTTACCATGAATATGGAAACCAGAGAACGCAAGAATCGGACAAAAATATATTTTTTCATTGTACACCTCGTGAGAACAAAAGGATTAGAGGGACATCTAATCCTTTTGTTAATGTCTATAAAACGTAAGCTAATATTTACTTAGTGCGGGCTTTTTCCCATTCTTTTTTAGCAGCATCTCTTTCTGCAAGAGTGATGACATGGTCAGTAACCTGCATGAATTTGTACTTATATTCACTGATACCGTAATCTGCCCAAGATGTAGTGTAAGATTTTACACGGGAAACTTGGAATATGCCACCTTGCGAAACGTTCGGAAGAAACAAGGAATGTCCGATTAAGTAAGCTTCCGCAGCAGCGTATAGTTCATAACGTTTGTCGATATTCTTGATTTCTGCAGATGCAGCAGCATTTAGTTTTTCAAATTCGAAGAAACCGGCTTTTGTCTTGGCTTCCACATTCTTGTCGGCTCCAGCTTCGAAACCTAAACCTTTTAACAAGTCACCATTAATCGGAGATAATGTAGCGACATAAGTCTTCGGATCACCATAGTCAGGACCCCAACCAGAACCTAAGTTAATATCATAGTTTGTTCCGGCTGCAGTTTTATTGGTGTAGAAACCTGCCTGGTATTGTTTGGCATCAGCAGCTACCTGAATATTCACTTGAACTTTTCCAGGGAATGCCGTTTCCATCATGGTCTTAAATGCCAAACGAGTATTCATATTCTTCGTACTCGCACCATTGCCGAGTACATCAATAACGACTGGGAATACAACTCCTTGTTTCTCAAGTTCAGTAACCGCCAAGGCCATTTGGGCTTTGGCTAGATCCAAATTATAGTAAGGATCTTGACTGTCGGCGAGGTTGAAAGAGGCTGGGAATAACTTCGAATCAATCTTAGTAAGTTGTACGCCTAGAAGTGCAGCATATGATTTTCCATCAGAAGTGGATACGAATTCCGGAGAAGTATATGTATTACGTAAAGCGTTAGTCTTCAATTCTTGTCCGACGGATTGTGCGTTCAATGCAGCGCGATCAATTCCACGGAAGATTGCGGTCCGGAATTGTTCATTTAGAATCGCAAGTTTTGTATCAGCTTTTTGCTTATCTGTCTTCAACGATACTAGTTGATCCACACCAGATTCGTTATGGAAACCTTGGCGATCATAATTGAATGAAATGTAGTATGTAGTCGTTGTCAAACGGCCAATATAAATCGCATCTCCATACTTGTCTTTTGCGATTTTATAGGTTGCTTCGTTGTCAGTATAGACAGGAGCAGCGGATAATTCGCCATTGTCGAAACTTCTAAATAGGCTGTCAGGATCTGATCCATCATAGTATGTAAGTTTGACTTTCGGGATGAAAACATTCTTCTTATCCCAATAAGTCGGGTTCGCTGTGTATTCAACAACGGATTTAACAGTATTGTTGCTTAACAGGTAAGCTCCATTATAGAGAATGGATTTGCCTTCGCTTGATCCGAACGCACAGTTTCCGGCATCGGGAGCACCGAGCTTACATCCAACACCTTGCGTCTCGAGGAATTCTTTGTTAATCGGATAAAGAACGCCGTAAGTCGTCATCGTATGGAAATAAGGGGTAGCGGCTTCAAGTGTGAATTTTAAGGTGTAATCATCAACTGCAGCAATTCCAACTTGACTGAAATCGGTAATCTTTCCATCAAAATATTGTGAATAATTTTTGATGACGCCGAACAGAATATACGCAGTTTCGGATTGGAAATCAGCACCGTGTTGTAAACCAGTGACGAAGTCTTGAGCTTTGACATCGGCATATGCTTCGCCTTCAACAGTTACCCATTTGACTCCTTTGCGTAGTTTAAACACAAATTCGGTGGCATCGGCATTGACTGTGTAAGATTCCGCAACCGCTCCGACCAATTGTCCAAGAGGATTATGTTCCATTAATCCATCCACAAAGTTAGCGATGTGACGATGATTCTCGGCCAGGTACGTAACGGTGTAATCCAATTGTTCGATATCCGAAGTATAGATGTACGAATAATCGTTACGGAAGACAACTGCCTTTTTGGCGCAACCTGTCAATACGAGCGCTGCTACGAAAAGTGCTACTAATAACTTTTTCATGCTTTCCCTCCTATAGAAAGTACTGTTGTACTATGTATCTATTTTATATGCGTCCTATGGGTGTGTCAATGATTATTTCACTATCCTTTCACATTTGTCGCACATTTTCGTAAATGATTTCATGTTTCTTTCATTTTCTTACACTGTTTTCAGTTGACCAAATTTTCTCATTCTAGGTTAGGGACAGCCCTCGAAAACTGTCGACAAGTCCGCTGTTTTTTGGTATATTTATAGGGCTGGAGGAATACCCAAGTGGTTGAAGGGGTCGGTTTCGAAAACCGATAGGAGTTGCAAGGCTCGCGCGGGTTCAAATCCTGCTTCCTCCGCCAATCAAAATTTACCCGGGAAATACCGGGTTTTTTTATATTAATTCGGATTGAATAAAGAAAGCACCGTGGTTACGGTGCGATTGATCAGCGTTTGTAGAATGGGACAACATAGGCGGGAAGACCGCCGTCGCTGAGTATGACAGGTGTGCCTTGGATCAGCGGACGCATATAGTTTGTCGCCGCTTGGGTAACGCCGCGATAGTTAGGAAGTGTCCATTCAACAGGGAAATTCTTCACTTTGTTGGCGACGTTGCTGGCCGGAGTGGCGAAATATTCGACGTCGTACACATTGCCGTCTTTACGCTTGATGCCGACCATTTGTCCGGTAAATGTTTTATCCTGGCTGCGCATATGCGCGCTCAGACCGAGTTTAAATGACTCTTCGACATCGACCAGGGATTGTTCGCTGGCATGGCAGCGCTGTGCCGTACTCAGGTCTTGGACTTTGACACGGTTAGCGGCGCCGGAAGTCAGAATCATATCGCGGAGCGCGTTGGCGGCTCCACCCAGGACGGCATGGCCGAACCCGTCATTTTTCGCTTCGGCTGCGGCAAGATAGGTCCCGTCAGCAAAACGAGCACCTTCCGAAACGACAACATAACATTTATTTTTGTCGGCGATCGATTTCTTAATTTCGTTCAGGAATACTTCCTGATCAAACGGAATTTCCGGTAGTACAAGCAGGTCGACGATGCCGCTGAGTGTCGCGGAAGCGGCTAGCCAGCCGGCGTCGCGGCCCATTGTTTCAAGAATGAAAACTTCTTGGCGGGTATAGACATTGACATCCAACCAGGTTTGAAGCGCGGTAGTCGCGATGAATTTCGCCGCCGACGCATATCCCGGACAGTGGTCGGTAATCATCAGATCGTTGTCGACAGTTTTCGGACAACCGACGAATTGGTGACCCTTGATTCCGTTTGCTTCGGCATATTCGCTTAGGGCGAAGACGGTATCCATTGAATCGTTGCCGCCGATGTAGAACATCGTTTCGATGTCGAATTTATCCAACACCTTAAAGATATTTTCAAAATCGGCCGTATTACTTCTCTTTAGTTTATAGCGGCAAGATCCCAGTGCACTGGAAGGTGTCTGCCGCAAGATGCGGTTTTCTTCCTCACTCATGGTGGTAAGGTCGACCAAATGTTCCTGCAGGATGCCCTCGATTCCGTTGAGTCCCCCATAAACCGTCGTATAGATCGGATTCAATTGGTTTGCCTTGACAACTCCGGCCAAGGTGGCGTTGATAACCGATGTCGGTCCGCCTGATTGTGCGACTAGACAGTTTGCCATAGTGTCCTCCTCTTTCAATTGCTATTGTATTATATCAATTTTGTTCGTTTTTTCCAACATTTTCCAACTCTTCACTCAGCTCTTCCCAGGATTTCATCATGCTTGCGATCGCATTGTGGACAGTATCGATTTGGCTGTCAAGATCTGACATATTCTTATAATCATGATAATAGTACGGATCATAACGCTTTTCGCGCAACTCTTCGAGTTCGTCTTCTTTGATGGATATGGACTTCTCCAGTTTAACAAGTTCTTTTTTAAGATCCTTGGTTTGATTCTGTTTCTGTTGGCGCACTTCCTTTTCGATGGTCTCTTTCGGGACTTCTTTGGGGATTTCGCTAAATTCTTCGAATTTCAGAGGAAAGTAGTTCGCTTCGCCGTTTTCGATATGCAGGACGCCTGTTGCCATTTTTTGGATGAAATAGCGATCATGGGAAACGAACAAGATCGTCCCTTTGTATTCGCTGAAGGCTTCTTCCAGTGCTTCTTTGCCTAAAAGGTCAAGATGGTTGGTAGGTTCGTCCAGAACCATGAAATTGGCTTGTTCAAGCATGAGTTTTGCCAAACTCAAACGGACTTTTTCACCGCCTGAAATAACGTCGACTGTCTTGAAGACTTCGTCGGCTGTGAACAGGAATCCGCCCAGGATGGTGCGTACTTGGGTATGGGTAAGGTCGGGGTAACTGTCCCACAGTTCTTCAAGCAGACTTTTGCCCGAAGTGAAGACAGCAACATCTTGGTCGAAATAACCGGTCTCGATTTGATGGCCGACCAGGAAATCGCCGCTAAGGGGCTCAATCATGTTCATTACCGTTTTCAGAAAGGTCGATTTCCCGTGGCCGTTGGGTCCGATGACGGCGATGCGCTGACCACTCTGGATTTCCAGGTTCACAGTCGCAAGAGGTTTATCGTATCCGATGGCCAAATCCTTACAAGTAAAAACGGTTTTGCCTCCGCGCAAACGGGCATGGAACTTGGTTTTGAAATTCTTGTGGTCGGTTTTGGGATTGCCGATGCGATCCATCCGCTCAAGGTATTTGATTTTTGACTGTGCGAACGCCGCTTTGCTTTTCTTATATCTGAATTTTTCAATTAGTTCTTCCAAGCGTTTGATATCTTTCTGCTGACGCTTGAACGCAGTAAGCTGTTTCTCTTGGTTAAGCGACTTTTGTAGCGTATAGGCGGCATAATTGCCACTATAGCGCGTCAGCGCCCCAAACTCGAGCTCCCATACGACTTCAGCCACATGATCGATGAACATACGGTCATGTGACACGAAAATGACAGCTTTTTCATAGTATTTCAAGTAGGTTTCGAGCCATTCGATGGTAGCCATATCCAAATGATTGGTGGGTTCGTCCAAGAGCAGGATATCGGGTTTCGAAAGCAACAGTTTAACAAACGCAAGACGCGTTTTTTGACCCCCGGAAAAAGTAGCGATCGGCCGTTCCAAATCGTTCTCGGTAAACCCGAATTTGGTCACCACGGTCATCATTTCCTGTTTCCAGGTATACCCCCGCATTGCTTCGAACTCATGCTGTGCCCTTGCATATTCATCGAGTATTTCTTCACTGTGGTCTTTAAGCATGCGATGGGTGATCGCGTCAAGTTTGATTTGTTGGTCGATGACGGCTTGATAGAGCTGAATCAGTTCGATATGGACGGTTTTCGTTTCATCCTCGAAACTGGTCTGCGCTAAAACACCGACCGTTAAATCACGCGGCCGGTGGATTTCACCGGAGTCCAGATCCAATTCGCCTGCGATGATTTTCAAAAGCGTCGTCTTCCCGCTGCCGTTTCGTCCGACTAACGCGACTTTCTCGCCTTCTTTTAATTCGAATTGTATATCGGAGAAAATTTCCTGAGGTCCGAATGATTTCGAACCTTTATTGATTTGATACTGCATACTCATCCTTTCTACGGTTTGGGTGTGACCAACTGTAGATGTTTCACAAACCCTTCGACCGTTTTCTGGGCCAAAGCTTCCTTATTGTTTTTCCAAAAAGTCGCATCATCGATATTTGTGATGAATCCGTATTCGATCGTCAGCGTCTGCATACCCAATACGGCGTTGGCGGCGAAGGATCCGTTGCTGGTTCGGCTAAGTTCGCTATAGGTTCCTGCGCCCAAGATCCGTCCACCAGATTCGCGTATGACCGGTCTGGTATCCAACCCGGCATCACGTCCACAAACGATCACGCCATTAGGGCTCGCGAAGAATCCTGGTACGGCCTTCATCGCTGTAAAGACGGCGGTCGCTAGCTGATTGGAAGAAAATGACGAATAGAATAGCTGCGCGCCGTGTACGGCTATGTCGGTACTCCCGTTCAGTTGGACTTCGATATAGTATTTGGCCTGTGATTTGTAGGCTTTGTGCAAGCGCCCGTTAAGCCCATAAGAATCAATGACGTCGTCTTGGTTATCACGTGCTAAGATAACTGTAAGTCCGTATTTTTCGAATTCCGCCTTCAGTAACAGTGACATTTTATAGGTTTCGACGGATTCAATCAAACCGTTTACAACGCGTCCGGTCTCCACTCCGTTTCCGCTGTGCGAACTGTGACCGGCGTCGATATAGATATCAGCGATCTTACTGTCGATTTTCTCATCCCTAACTCTCAGAAAAACGTAGTTTTTGTCCATCAAAGGCGGTTGATCCCCGGCGGTATTGACCAAACGAGCATCGGCGACCAACTCGATGATTTTACCGTTCCCTCCGCCTCGGCGCAGCGTATTGAATACTGCACTGACTTTTTCACTGCTGATCAAGCGCTTGTTGATGAGATCCTGATTTACGAACACTTCATAAAAACCGGGAGCCAGGTTTTCCATCGCGATTTGTCCATCGGCTTTGCCTTCCAGCAGATATGTCAATTGATTCTTATCACTCTTATCAGTCTTATCACTCTTAACGCATACATTGACTAAAGTAAGCATCTTACCGACAAAAGAATCTTTGGCGTCGACTTGATATTTACTTTGGTAAAGATTCAGCGTTTCTCCATAAAGAAGATAATCCGTCAGTGGTACGGTATCGGTATATGTTTTTCCATTGAGGACGCTTTGCGTTTTTGAAGCGGAGAAATCGCAGATCGTAAAGGGAATGATCGGTTCGACCGTATGTTTCGGCCAAAAGAAAGCAATCGATGTATAAAGCAGAAGTGTCACCAGGATCAGCAAGGGCGCGACGATACGCCAACGGATTTTCAGCCGTCTGCGCGGAACATAACTACGTCGTGGTATGCTCATGGATTCCCCTCCTTTGCAGTCGGTTATCGACGGTTGATGATGTTGGAAGTGCTTAGAAAAGCAGGTTCTTTGGCGTACGCGCGAACGGAATGACATCACGCATGTTCTGCATACCGGTGATATACATCAGAAAGCGTTCCAGGCCTAATCCGAATCCCGCATGTTTACATCCGCCGTAACGGCGCAGATCCAGGTACCAATCCAGACCGTTTTCGTGCACGTTCATTTCAGCCATACGGGCGCGCAGGACGTCCAGACGTTCTTCGCGCTGTGATCCTCCGACCAATTCGCCGACAGAAGGTACAAGCAGGTCGCAGGCCGCAACTGTTTTCCCGTCATCGTTTTGACGCATATAGAAAGCTTTGATTTCTTTGGGATAGTCGGTCAGGAAAACCGGACCCTTTACGATCGTTTCGCATAGATAACGTTCGTGTTCCGACTGTAGATCCGTTCCCCAATGGACGGGAAATTCGAACTTGACATCAGCTTTGGTGAGATATTCAATGGCTTCGGTATACGGCATACGTTTGAACTGCGTATTGCAGACCGCTTCCAGCCGTTCTAACAGTGTTGTGTCAATCATTTGATTGAAGAATTTCATCTCTTCGGGGGCGTTTTCCAGGACATAAGTAATACAAGATTTGACCATGTCTTCGATGAGATCCATATCATCCTGCAAATCAGCAAACGCGATTTCAGGCTCGATCATCCAAAATTCGCTAAGATGTCGCGCGGTGTTGGAGTTCTCGGCTCTGAACGTCGGTCCGAAGGTATAGACATCGCGGAACGCCATCGCATAAGCTTCTGCCTGAAGTTGACCTGAGACCGTAAGACTCGCCCGTTTACCGAAGAAGTCTTCTTCATACTTGGCATCTTCGCGGGTGGTGACGGTGAAAACCTCACCGGCCCCTTCCGCATCATTGCCCGTAATCAACGGGGCATGGAAATAAACGAACCCTTGATTTTGGAAGAATTCATGGATTGCCATTGAAAGCACGGAGCGTACACGGAAAACGGCTGAAAAAGTATTCGTACGCGGGCGGAGATGACCGATTTCGCGCAGATACTCAAAGGAATGACGCTTTTTCTGCAACGGATATTCGGCATCGCAGTCGCCTTCCAGAATGATCTCTTTGACTTCTATTTCAAACGGCTGTTTCATTTCGGGTGTAAGTTTAAAAAGACCGCTGACCGTAATTGCCGTTCCTGTAAGATATTTGATGGCATCGTCGAAATGCGGGATTTCGCTGTTATAGACTAATTGACAGTTACGGAAATATGTTCCGTCGTTTAGTTCGATGAATCCGATCGCTTTACTATTGCGATTGGTACGGATCCAACCTTGAAGCGTGACAAACTCTATTCCGTCAAGTTCAATTTGCGAGCCTTCGTTGACCAGTTCATACAACTCGCGGACAGTCATAAATGTAACCATAGGTGCTCCTTTTAGTAAAAAGTCCGATTAGGACTCTTATTTCAATGAATTGGTTTCGAAGACGAGTTCTTGGACCATCGAAACAACATCGACGGGTTTTACACGGATTCCTTTAGGAACCTGAATATGTTCGTGGGTAAAATCGACGATGCCCTTGATTCCGTTTTCAACCAAAAGGTTGACGGTTTCCTGGACGTCTTTCGATACGGTTAAGATGGCGATCCGGCATCCCGGTGGCATCTTTTCCTTCAGCATTTCCATGGGATATACAGGGATTTCATACATGTTTCCCTGCTTATTGGGCATTACGTCGAACGCACATGCGATTTCACCGACAACATGGTTCCAGCGATTATAATTCATCAAAGCGCGACCGAGATTACCGGCTCCGACGATGATGATTTTCTCGTCGAAACTGCCTCCGAGTTCGGTATCGAAGATTCCGATCAGTTTATTAACTTCATATCCATAGCCTTGTTTTCCCAACGATCCTAAAAAAGAAAAATCACGCCGAATGGTCGTCGGTTCAATATCGACGAATTCGGAAAGTTCGCGGGACATGATCCGCTGCACACCCAAATTGCTGAGTTTACGGAGTGCTTTCAGATAGACGGGGTACCGTTGAAGCGTTGCTTTAGGTACATGTTTATTGCTTGTCATAGAGTGATCACCTACCTTGTTAATAATAGCACATATCCTAATCATTGTGAAACAATAAGTAAATTAAACATGCTTATTTTGGTAGAAAACGTTATAATTCAAGGCCTGGATTGGCAGATAAAGACAGATCGGCGCGGTGTCCGGCAAGGTAAGCCAAAGTGCCTGCCATGGCGATCATCGCTGCATTATCCGTGCAGCACCACATCGGCGGAATCGTGATTTTCAAGTCAGGATATACGTCTTTCAATTGATTAACGAGTTGACGTAAACGCGAGTTTGCGGCGACCCCTCCGGCTAATACAAAGTGTTTCGGATCATGCGATTCGATTGCTTTTTTCGACTTCTCAATCAGTTCGCCCAAAGCAGCTTCCTGGAAAGCAAACGCCAGATCGGCCGGTATGACGTCCTCTTTGATTTTCGTCTGTTTTGCGTTGAACTGCAGTACTGCGGATTTCAATCCGCTGAATGAAAAATCGAGTTCTTTTTCCGTTTTCACTTTGGGAAGCCGGTAATGTTTCACTCCTGTTTTCGCCAGTTTATCGATCGCTGGACCACCTGGATATGGCAGACCCATGACACGAGCAACCTTATCGAATGCTTCGCCGATTGCATCATCCTGCGTCGATCCGAGGATTTCAAACGAGAATTCGGACTTCAGATAGACCAATTCGGTATGGCCGCCCGAAACGACCAATGCCAAAAGGGGGTATTCGATGTCATCCACGAAGCGATTGGCATAGATATGTCCGGCCAGATGATGAACGGGCACTAAGGGTTTTCCGTAATACCAAGCCAGCGCTTTGGCAGCTTGTATTCCGATATGCAGCGATCCGACCAATCCCGGGCCGTGCGTTACCGCGACCGCATCAATATCATCCATCGTCAAATCTGCTTTACTCAGCGCTTCCTGCAAAACCGCTGTTATGTTTTCAACATGGATGCGGCTGGCGACTTCAGGCACGACGCCTCCGTACAAGGTATGTACACTGATCTGCGATGAAACGATATTGGAAAGAAGTTTCTTCCCGTTTTCGATAATCGCAACCGCGGTTTCATCGCAACTGGTCTCAATGGCCAGTATTCGTAATGGTTTCATGTTAATTCCTTTCCAAAATCATGAGATAGGCATCTTCATGATTGTCCTGATAGTAGTCTTTGCGTATTCCTTTGATTTCAAATCCTGTGGATTCATAGAGGGAAATCGCAGCGGCATTCCCGATGCGTACTTCCAGTGAAATCGTCGTCGCGCCTTTTTCAAATGCATGTTGAATTCCATGATCCAACAGTTTCTTCGCGATACCCTGGCGGCGGAATGCTTTCGCTACGCCGAGTGTCGTAATCTGCGCTTGTTCATAAAGGATCCACACCCCAATATATCCTATGATTGCATGGTCTTGTTCCCAGACACAGTAATGGCCGAATGGATTCTCATTGATTTCATACGCAAAATCCGCGTTGCTCCAAGGACTGGCAAATATTTCCGCCTCGATTGCGCACACCCACACAATGTCATCGGACACCATTGTGCGGATCATGGTTTTAAATAGATCTCGCTCTCTTTAAGATAGCGGGGTTGTAAAGTGTGAACGTTCTCGACTAGCTGCCAGAACGGTTTGAGATCGAGAAAATGCTTGGGAAGGTCTGATACAGTAACAATATGACCGATCAGTTGGGCGTCTCCCGCTATCAGCATATCGTCATCACTTAAAACCTGAATTTCGCTCAACGGCAAAACGCAGTCTTCAGCAATCGCAGATCCGTTTTCATACATTCCGACATATGCCCGATGGCTGCGCGCATCCATCAAAACCATCGCCTTCTTGTTTGTCCCCGCCAACAACTGCAACGCAGATAAAGTATATAAAGGAAGTGAAGCTTGTTGGCAGATGACTTTGGCGATCGTCATGGCAATCCTTATCCCCGTATAGGAACCCGGACCGTCTGTGATGACCATTTCGTCCATCATTTTCGGGGTCCATCCGACCTGTTTAAAAGCTGAATCGAGTTCGACCATAATGGTCTCCGATTGAGCTTTGAACGCATCCTTCTGAAACCCGTATACAATCTTGTCGTCTTCGATCAAAGCGATTGTCAATGTACGATGTGATGTATCCAGACATACTGTTTTCATACTTCTAAATCCTCCATCAGCTTCGCATATTTCAGCCCCTGATAACTAAGGGTGAATTTACGCCCGCTTGCACTGCTGCGTTTAATATCAAAGCGAAGATATTCTTCGGGTAGGTAGTCTTTCATGTAATCAGGCCATTCGATGACGGTTATGCCGTCCTCTTCCATCAATTCCTCAAACCCTAAGTCTTGATGTAACCCTTCAAGACGATAGGCGTCGATATGATAGAGCGGCAAGCGCCCCTGGTAAACTTTCATGATCGTGAAAGTAGGGGAACTAACGGTACGGGTAATATCCAACCCACGCGCCAATCCTTGCGTGAAGGTTGTTTTTCCGCTTCCTAATTCACCGCCTAAAAGAATGCATGTACCTGCATTTAGTCTGCGTCCGATTTTTTCGCCGAATGCTTTGGTTTCGACTGCACTGTGCGTTGTGATTTGTTTCTTCATACACTCTCCTGTGGTTGACATTATAACATACTCTAACCTAAACAAAAAACCCCGGTAGAGGGGTTTAGTAGATCCGGCAGCGAGCTAATTTCACTATGGCATGCATAGCTATCTTCACCGCTAAAGTGCTTAACTTCTGTGTTCGGGATGGGAACAGGTGTGACCACTTTGCCATAACCACCGGATGTGAGAGAAGATTCTCTCAAAACCGAATAACAGATTTTTGTATATTCTTTCGGGACAATGTTTTCAATGTTGTTTTGTGATTAAATCCTCGACCTATTAGTATCAGTCAACTGCACGCATTGCTGCGCTTCCATCTCTGACCTATCAACCTCGTCGTCTTCAAGGGGTCTTACTTCACTAGGAATGGGAAATCTCATCTTGGAGCCGGTTTCACGCTTAGATGCCTTCAGCGTTTATCCGATCCATACTTGGCTACCCAGCTATGCTCCTGGCGGAACAACTGGTGCACCAGCGGTATGTCCATCCCGGTCCTCTCGTACTAAGGACAGAACTCCTCAAATTTCCTACGCCCACAACAGATAGGGACCGAACTGTCTCACGACGTTCTGAACCCAGCTCGCGTACCGCTTTAATGGGCGGACAGCCCAACCCTTGGAACCGAATACAGCTCCAGGATGCGATGAGCCGACA
>JBBQGS010000024.1:0-16285 GCA_038323255.1 Erysipelotrichales bacterium
ATATCGTATCTATTAATCAAAGCATCAAGACAACTCAAGAATAAACTGGATAAAGCTTTACAAGAGTTCGATCTTACCGCGGCTCAGTTTTCGGTGATAAATCAGATAAAAGTCGCTAAGAAGCCGATCACGGCTGCCGAGATTGCGGAGACCTTAGGCTCGGATCGGCCGACTATTTCAGGAATTATAAATAGACTTGAAAAGAAAGGTATCCTGCTTAAAGTTGATAACCCCAACGATAAGCGGTCTTCCTATTTAGAAATAGATAAAAGTTATGATTCATTCGTGGAGAAGATCACAAGCATAACCGATCAACTCAATTTAGATCTGTTTTCAATCTTCACAACAGACGAAGCAAATCAGCTTACGGTCATGTTGAATACATTCCTTGAAAGGACAAAAGAAAAATGACGGAAAAAATCCTCCTAACCGGCGTATCCGGAAATATCGGAAGCGCTGTAGTGGACTATGTAAAAAGCGAAAAGGTTCCATTTCTAGCTGGAGTCAGGAATGTTGAAAAGAGCAGACAAAATGATGCTTCCATGGAGTATGTGCATTTTGACTTTGAAGACAATTCCACCTATGAAGATGCTTTAAAGGGTGTGAAGAGGGTGTTTCTAGTACGCCCCCCGCAATTGACTGACGTGAAAGGAATCTTTCAACCCTTTATTGAAAAATGCAAGGATGCCGGTGTAAAGCAACTTGTATTCTTATCCCTCTTAGGCGCAGAGAAGAATCCGTTTCCACCTCATCACAAAATTGAAAAAGCAATCGTAGCTTCAGGCATCCCTTATACCTTCATCAGACCTAGTTTCTTTATGCAGAACCTTTCCACAACCCATGCGGAAGATATCAAAGAGCGCAATGATTTATTCATTCCTTCAGGGAAAGCCAAGATTAGTTTCATCGATACCAGGGATATCGGCGAGATCATCGGCAGAACTCTTTTGGAAGATGGCCATGAAAATAAGGCCTATACGATTACCGGTCCTGAGGCGATTACCTATGATAGGGTTGCTGAAAGTATGACAAAGCTGCTTGGACGTACGATCACCTATTCCAACCCATCCCTCTTTGCGTTTCGAAAGGAAATGATTCATCGCGGTGTTCAAAAAGGATTCGTCACAGTTATGATGGTGTTATACCTTACCACGCAACTCGGCATGGCAAAGAGCGTAACCGACACTGCCGAAACACTGTTAAAAAGAAAACCTAGAACGATCGATGACTTCGTAAAGGATCATCTTGAAGTTTGGCAATAAACCGTTATAAGAAAATATATTTCTTTAAGTGAATTATTTAATGGTTTCTTTTACCTAAACTGTCCTTCTGCGTTCTTAGTAAACTAGATTTTACTTAGCCAAGATGCATTTCATATGAAGCTAAATTACTTTCTAAACCATTCCATCTAAAAAAAGACCACTGATGTGGTCAATTTTTGATTCCGACACGCAGGAGAATCGCGTCGACATAGCGTAAATGGTAAGTAAGCGAGAAAGCGTCGTCAAGATCTTCCTTCGACAATCTATTTTTCAGAGATTCATTTTGAATCAATAGTTCTCTAAAATCAGTTCGGTTGGTCCAGGCATCCATCGCGATCGGTTGAATCAGATCATAAGCAGTCTCGCGAGTGAATCCTTTCTTCTCGATCAGGATTGTCATCACGCGTTGTGCGAAGACGACACCGTGGGTCAAATCGATGTTCTCCAACATACGGTCTTCGAACACCGTTAAGTTGGTTAGAATCTGGTTCATGCGGTTCAGCATATAATCCAAAAGGATCGTACTGTCGGGAAGAATGATGCGTTCGGCGCTTGAATGTGAGATGTCGCGTTCATGCCAAAGTGGCATATCCTCATAGGCACTCAGCATGTAACCGCGTAGAACACGAGCACAACCTGCGATGTTTTCACTGGAGATCGGATTGCGTTTATGCGGCATCGCCGAGGAACCTTTTTGGCCTTTTGCGAAGCCTTCTTCGACTTCCCTAACTTCAGTTCGCTGAAGATGCCGCAGTTCAACGCCAATTTTTTCAAGTGTTGATCCAATCAAAGCGACAACGCTAAGGTAATGCGCATGCCGGTCGCGCTGCAACGTTTGGGTTGATATATTCGAGGAATGGATATTCAGTTTTTTGCATACATAGTCCTGCAAATCGGGGGACGTATTCGCGAACGTACCGACCGCACCGGAAATCTTGCCGGTTTCCACATCGGCGCAAGCGTCGTCGAATCGTCTGAGTTGGCGGTTCAGTTCGTCATACCAGAGTGCGAACTTCAGACCGAAACAGGTGATATCCGCATGGACGCCGTGGGTGCGTCCGATGCATGGGGTGCTTTTATATTGGATTGCCATTTTCTTTAGGGTTGCCATCAGATCAAGGATGTCCTGACGAAGGATCTTATCAACTTTCTTGAACACCAAGGCGCTTGCGGTATCGACCACATCGGTCGACGTCATTCCGTAATGAATCCATCGGCTTTCATCGCCGAGTGTTTCACTGACTGCGCGGGTAAAAGCCACCACGTCATGGCGGGTTTGCGCTTCGATTTCAAGAATGCGTTTGATATCGAAAGAAGCATTCTGATGAAGTTTATCCCATTCCATATCGCTGATCAGACCCTTGGTGTGGTAATAGTCCACCACCGCCAACTCCACATCGAGCCAGGCGTGATAACGTTGTTCATCGTCCCAACATTTACTCATCTGAGGCCTGGAATATCGTTCGATCATCCTATGTCTCCTTTATCTTTCCAATGTCGCTGCGATAGAACAGCTGCGGGGCACGGATCGACGTAATTTCTTTATATACGCTTTCGCGCGCTTTTTCAAGGGTTGTTCCGAAATTCATCACAAATATGACTCTTCCGCCGGCACTTTTGATTGCGCCGTCATAGGAAGTGCCCATATGGTAGACTATTGCGTTTACTTCGTCGAGTCCTTCGATCAAGTGACCTTTTTCATAATTGCCCGGATAACCTTGCGATGCCATCACAACGCCCAGGGCGAAACGAGGGTCGAATTCCAATGATACTTGTTTGTGATCCATCACGTCGAGGACAACTTGGTCGAGTGGATTCAGTAATCTGGGCAGAATCACTTCGGCTTCGGGATCGCCAAAGCGGACGTTGAATTCGATGGTTTTGACACCGTCTTTCGTGGCCATCAACCCACCGTAAAGCATACCGGTAAAAGGAGTTCCTTCCTTAACCATGGCTTTCGCAATCGGACGCATGACTTTCTCCATCGCTTCTTCCACCATTTCCCGGGAAATAAAGGGGACGGGAGAATAGGCGCCCATGCCACCTGTATTGGGACCTTGGTCCTTATCGTAGGCACGTTTATGGTCGCGCGCGATATCCAGCGGAAAAACGTTCTCTTTGTCCACAAACGCCATCAGGCTGAACTCTTCCCCAAAAAGACACTCCTCGATCACCAATGGACAACGGAGGGTGGAATCAGGATAGATTTCGTGAACGGCACGCAGGGCGGTATCGTCGTCCATCGCGACCGTGACCCCTTTGCCTGCCATCAGTCCATCGGCCTTGATGACGATCGGCGCCGGATGGGATTTCAGATAGGCGACGGCTTCCTCAAGCGAATAAACGGTTCTATGTTGGGCAGTCGGAATCCCGTATTTGTTCATGAGCGTTTTCGCAAACGACTTGCTCGCTTCCAATTGTGCCGCGGCTTGGGTCGGCCCAAAAACCTTGATTCCCTCTAAACTCATCCGGTCAACAATCCCTAAGGAAAGCGGAGCTTCCGGTCCTACGAAAACCAAATCGATCGACAGTTCTTTGACGCACTCGATTAGCAGCGAAAAATTCGACGGTTCGATCGCGATGGTGGTGGCCACGTCACGCATTCCCGGATTACCGGGAGCTACGAATACTTCATCGACACTCGGGCTTTTCGCAAAACATGCAGCCAAGGCATGTTCGCGGCCACCAGATCCTATGATGAGTATTTTGTTTCCCATTAGTGTTTGAAATGCCTTTCACCGGTAAAGATCATGACGATGTTAGATTGATTGCATACATCGATCGAGTCTTGGTCCTTGATCGATCCGCCTGGTTGGATAATACATTGAATTCCATATTTGATCGCAAGTTCGACGGTATCAGACATCGGGAAGAAAGCATCACTGGCTAACGTTGCTCCCTTGGCTTTTTCGCCAGCCTGCTTTAATGCGATTTCGGCGGCTCCCACCCGGTTCATCTGTCCGGCTCCGACCCCTAAAGTCTGCCCGTCTTTCACGATGACAATCGCATTGGACTTCACATGTTTGACAACTTTTTCCCCAAACATCGCATCTTCGAATTGTTGGGGTGTCGGTTGTGTTTCAGTTACTATTTTGCATAAATCCGGATTGGCACTGATGCGATCCGTATCCTGAACCAAAAGTCCGCCTGCGACACGTACGGAAGTCTTAAGATACGGTTTTGAGGGTTTATCGGGAAGTGTCATGAGACGAATGTTTTTCTTCTTCTCAAGAATATCCAACGCTTCTTTGGAAAAACGCGGCGCTAAGATGATTTCGAGGAAGATCTCGGAAAGTTCCTGGGCAATTTTTGCGTCAACTTCATCGTTGAACGCGACGATTCCTCCAAAAATACTGGTTTGATCGGCTTCATATGCTTTTCGCCAAGCTGAATACAGGTCGGTGTCAACACCGACCCCGCAGGGGTTCATGTGCTTAAGGGCTACGACAGCTTTACTGTTGAATTCTTTCAGAATCTGCAAGGCAGCCGAGGCATCTTGGATATTATTGTAGGAAAGTTCTTTCCCGTGCAATTGTACGCAGTCGGCTAATGAATACTCTTCCCCAAACGGCGTCGCATAGAAAGATGCTTTCTGATGCGGGTTCTCACCATAACGTAGCGTTTGTTTCAATACATAGGTTTCTGTCAGTTTCTCAGGGGTTTCAATTCCGCAAAGATCATTCATGTACTTAGCGATCAAAGCATCGTAAGCAGCGGTCGTACGGTAGACTTTGGCCGCAAGTTCGCGGCGGAAAGTGAAATCCGTCTGATCGTTTAGCTCGAAGACTTCGATGAATTTCGGATAATCAGCAGGATCACAAAGTACCGTTACATCCTGATGGTTCTTGGCTGCGCTCCGCAACATGGAAGGTCCGCCGATATCGATGTTTTCAATCGCTTCTTCTATTGTGCAATTTGGTTTGGAAATTGCTGCTTGGAAAGGATACAGGTTAACGACCACGAAATCGATCGGCCGTATGTGTGCTTCTTCGACCTGTTTAACATGTTCGGGATGATCCCGTCTAAACAACAGTCCGCCATGTACCAACGGATGTAAGGTTTTAACTCTTCCATCCAACATTTCCGGAAAACCGGTGACTTCTTCGATGCCCATTACAGGCAGGCCGGCTTCACTTAAGGTTTTCTTGGTGCCTCCGGTCGAAATCAATTCCACATCATGCTTGATTAGAACTTTCGCCAATTCAATCAGACCGGACTTGTTGCTGACACTCAATAGAGCTCTTCGTTTCATTTGTTTTCCTCCATCAGTTGTTTCAATACCGCAGGATAGACTTTGTGTTCCAAGGCGTGTAATCTCGTCTCAATCGACAGTCTGTCTTCCCCTTCATTGACCTCAAATGGAAATTGGGCGATAATCTCGCCGGTATCCATGCCTTCATCGACATAGTGGATACTGATACCCATTGTTTTCTCATTTGCGGCGATAGCTTGTCCGATCGCGTCTTTACCTCGGTACTTAGGTAAGAGCGAAGGATGGATATTGACGATGCGGCGCGGGAAACGACGCAAGATAGGTGTTGAAATCATCCGCATATAGCCAGCTAGCACCAACCAGTCGGCTTGCCAGGACATGCATTGATTCGCGATAGCCACATCCATTTCTGCTTTGTCCACGAAGTCTTTACGAAGAAAGAGGGCTACATCAATTCCGTAGTTTTTCGCTCTGTTCAGACAGAATGCATCCGTATGGTCGCAGATCAGTCCAACCACGATTGCATCCAACTCACCTTGTTGGATCGCCTGCAGGATCGCTTCAAAATTCGAACCGTTCCCCGACGCAAAAACGACGAGTTTATTCATGCCCAGACGATACCTGCCACATCGCTGACCTGCCCGATGACGCTGGCGGTTTCCCCATGGTTGCGCAAGATATCCAATGTTTTCTCTACATCTTCTTTATCCAGTACCAAAATCATTCCGATTCCCATATTGAAGACATTGTACATTTCGTCTTCAGGGACTTGCCCCAAATCCTGAAGGTAATCGAATATCGGTGGAATCTGCCAGGTTCCTTTGAAAATTTTTAATCCTTGGGAAGGTTGGAGACAGCGCGGCATATTTTCATAGAAACCTCCACCTGTGATATGCGCGATCCCTGCAATCTTCACTTCATGAAGCACCGCCATCACCGCTTTCACATAGATTTTTGTCGGGGTTAGAATCGTCTCGCCGATGGTGGAACCATGAAACGGTGTTGAAAGATCGATATGTTGATCTTTGAAGAGAATTTTACGTACCAGTGAAAACCCGTTGGAGTGGACGCCGCTGGAGGCAAGACCAATCACAATTTGTCCAGCCTTAACATTTTGAGGTGAGATAAGTTGTGATTTCTCGGCTACACCGACACAGAATCCGGCGATATCATATTCCCCTTCGGTATACATATCCGGCATTTCCGCGGTTTCACCACCGATCAGAGCGCAATTAGACTGGACACATCCGTCTGCTACTCCTTTTACTAAGGCTTCGATGACTTCAGGTTTATTTTTTCCGATTGCGATATAGTCTAGAAAGTAAAGGGGTTGAGCGCCTTGGGCCAATATGTCGTTGACGCACATTGCGACCGCGTCGATGCCGACCGTGTCGTGTTTATCCATCATGAATGCGACTTTGAGTTTCGTGCCGACACCGTCGGTTCCGCTTACCAAAACCGGTTCCTTAATATGCAATAGGGATAAGTCGAACAAGCCGCCGAAAGAGCCGATATTGTCGACCATGCCTAAGCGATGGGTGCGTGCGATATGCGATTTGATCCGTCGCACTGATTCATAACCGGCTTCAAGATTCACGCCGGCTTTAGCGTATTGGTCGCTCATAGATCTCCTTTAGAACTTACCGTCCTTATTGGCGTTTTCAAGCTGGTCATATAAATGGGTCGGATAGTCCTTTGAGAAGCAGGCGGTACATAACATCTGATTACCAAGTGCTTTTCTAAGTCCATCCATCGAAAGGAAAGACAGCGTATCGGCTCCGATCAGTTCACGCACTTCGTCGACGCTGTGGAACGCACTGATCAGTTCTTCATAGGTCGATGTATCGACGCCGTAGAAACACGGTGCGATAATCTGCGGTGAAGCAATGCGCATGTGGATTTCAGCCGCTCCCATCTGCCGCAGCATCTCGACGATTTTCTTGGAGGTCGTGCCTCGGACGATCGAGTCGTCGATCAGGATCACACGTTTCCCCGCGATGACGGAACGCACCGGTGAGAGTTTCATTTTGACGCCTTTTTCGCGTAGTGCTTGGGAAGGTTCGATGAATGTACGTCCGATATAGCGGTTTTTGATGAGTCCCATTTCATATGGAATGCCACTTGCTTCCGCATATCCGGATGCGGCCGATAATGAGGAGTCGGGTACCCCGATGACAATATCGGCTTCAATGGCGGATTCCTGAGCCAAGATCCGTCCACATTCTTTCCGTGACCGATGGACGTTCAAACCTAGCAGATCGCTGTCGGGACGAGAGAAATAGATATACTCCATCGCACAGATTTTTGACTCGGTGTCGTGCGAATAGAAATCGCTGTGGATTCCTTCACGGTCGAATGTAACAATCTCGCCGGGCAAGATATCCCGGACAAAACTGGCTCCAACCGCATCCAAAGCACAGGTTTCGGAGGTGATTACATACCCGTCATCCAATTTACCGATCGATAATGGGCGCAGTCCATGACGGTCGCGCATGGCATAGAGTTTGTCTTCGGTCAGAATCAGAAAAGCGAACGCTCCCTCAAGATAAATCAGTGCTTCCTTGATCGCTTCCAGTTTCTTAACCCGATAATCTTTTTTAATCAGGTGGGCAAGGATTTCACTATCGGATGAACTCTGGAAAATACTGCCTTTCATTTCAAGGATACGGCGCAGTTCCTTGGAATTGACGATATTACCGTTATGACAAAGGGCGAAGTCGCCCTCACCGTGACGAAATAGAAACGGTTGTACATTCAAGATGCCTCCACCACCGGTAGTCGAATAACGGACATGACCGATCGATGCGTTTCCGATTAGTTTCTTCAATGCGGATTCGGGGAAAACATAACGCACGCTGCCTTCGTTTTTCATTCCTGTAAGTTTGCCTTTGTCCGCAACCACGATTCCTGCACCTTCTTGACCTCTGTGTTGGAGCGCATGAAGGCCGTAATAGGTCAGTTCGGATGCATGGACTAAATTGAACACCCCGAAGACGCCGCATTCTTCGTGGAGTTCACGATCATAGATCATCTCTATTTCCGACATGTTTATTGTAGGGTGGTCAGACGGTTCAGAATTTCTTGATACGCGTCTTCCACATTTCCTAAATCACGGCGGAAACGGTCTTTATCGAGTTTCTTGCGGGTCTGTTTGTCCCAGAAGCGGCAGGTATCGGGTGAAATTTCATCAGCCAGCACGATTTGTCCGTCCAGCGTTTTCCCGAATTCGATTTTGAAGTCGACCAAGACGATTCCGATATGGTCGAACAACTGAATCAGTAATTGATTGATTCCCAACGTCAGTTTTTTCAAGGTCGCAAGTTCCTCATCTGTTGCGGCGCCCAATGCCAATGCATGGTCCTCATTAATCAGCGGATCACCCAGTTCATCATTCTTATAACAGAGTTCATAGATCGGACGCGGAGCCGGCGTCCCTTCAGGAATATCCAGCCGTTTGGACATCGATCCGGCAATCAGGTTGCGGACGATGACTTCCAATGGGATGATCTTCACTTTCTTACAGAGTTGGTCGCGATCGTTGAGGGTTTCAATGTAATGGGTGGGGATACCCGCTTTATGCAATTCATTGAAAATGATCGTCGAGATTGCGTTGTTTAAGATCCCTTTGTGTTCAATTTGCGCTTTCTTTACGCCGTTGAACGCCGTCGCATCATCTTTATAGTGGATGATCAGGGCATCTTCCCTTTCGCAGGTATACAACTGCTTCGCTTTTCCCTCATAAATCATGTTGAACTTTTCCATATCTATTCCTCCTGTGTGTTGAAATAATCGACGCCGTTTTGGAAGATTGGGAGATCGTCCATGTCGGGGATATTTTTATATAAGTCTTTCTGCACTCGTTCAGTATGTCCCATCTTACCTAAGATTCTCCCATCAGGTGAAATCAATCCTTCAATTGCATAATCCGATCCATTCAGATCGACACTTGGATCAATCGAAGCATTTCCATTTTCATCCGCATACTGAAATGCGACTTGACCATTGGCTGCCCATTGGTCGAACTGCATTTCACTGACTGCGATGCGTCCTTCCCCATGGCTAAGTGGAACTTTGAAGCAGGAACCTGTTTTCACGTTCGCGAGCCATGGCGACGCATTGGATGTAATCCGTGTATTCGCAATCGCGGAGATATGACGATGAATCGTATTGTGAGCCAAGGTCGCATCGTTTTCATTCAAATCCCGGTATTCACCGTAAGGCAATAGCCCCGTTTTGATGAGTGCTTGAAATCCGTTGCATATCCCGATAATCAATCCGTCGCGTTTTAGTAATCCTTCTACCGCTTTCTTCACTTTTTTATTGCGGAGTACATTCACGATGAACTTCGCACTGCCATCCGGTTCGTCACCGGCCGAGAAGCCGCCGGGAAGTGCCAGTATCTGTGATGCATCCAGTAAATCGCAGAAAGTTGAAATGGAATCTTCGAGTTCACGCGCATTGAGATTGCGTATCCCATGTACTTCTACAACGGCACCGGCTTTCTCAAAGGCACGCTTGGTATCGGTTTCGCAGTTAGTTCCCGGAAAGAACGGAATCACAACTTTGACTTGATCAATCTTGGTTCCGCGATATCCAATCTTGACTCTATCTGTATCTTGTATCGCTTTGTATTTCGCCCTGTTTTGCGAAACAACGGGATATAGGAAGTCCAATCCGTAGAGGTAAACCTGTTTCGCCTTTGTATAATCGACCCTCACATGATTGAAACTGAATTCCGTATTGCTGATTTCACCGATTCTGATCCAAGCGGAAGGTATATTTAACGAGGATGTTTCAATGAGGAAACTGGCGGGTCGAAGTTCATAGAGATCCAACAAGGTTTCGATCTTTGCCTGCAGGTTATTCCCGAAGACCATTTCGCAGATACTTGCGAATAGACCGTTCTGTACAACGCGTACGCTTTCAACTTGTTTGGATTGAACTAGTTCCTGAACTTTCAAATAGGTTTTCCTGATGTCAACGAGATCGAAGAGTCCGCTTGCGGAATGCTTAGCGGGAACAAAGTAAATTACATTCCCTGCTTTCTTCGCTTCTTGAGGTAGGATCGATTCAATCGATGCCGGCGTACAAGCGAAGGAAACCAAGGTTTCCAATACATCCAACTCCTTGAAAGATCCTGACATACTGTCTTTTCCGCCGATTACGGGACGTTGGAAGGCGTGTTGGACACTTAGAGCACCTAATAGGGCTTGGACGACCGATCCCCATTTCTGGGAATCGCGGTTTAATTTAGGGAAGTATTCCTGGAATGAGAAGAAGATATCTTCGATTTTCCCTCCCAACGCGATCGTTTTCGCGATGGATTCCAGTACCGCACCTTGCGCACTTAGAAACATATTTCGTTCACTTAATTCCGGGATGAATCCGTAGGTCAAGATCGATACAGTATCCGTATGCCCTGATTCCCTACTTATTTTTTGGATTCCGCCTTGGGTCGGACTCAGTTGTTCTTTCCCTCCTAAAGGGAACAGCACAGTTGTCGCACCGATGGAAGCATCAAACTGTTCGATCAATCCCTTTTGCGAAGTTACATTGAGGGATGCTAACTTACGGTAGGCACTTTCAGCATCGAATATTTCAGATTGTTTCGTCAAAGGTTCATTACAGGATAGAGTTGCTTGCGCACATTGCCTTATTCCGTTAGTATCGATCAGTGACCGATCAAGATCGACGACAATTTGTCCGCGGTGTTTCATCACGAGTCGTTGTTCTTTTGTCACATAGGCGACGATCGTTGCCTCTAGATTTTCACATCTTGCTTCAAACAGGAATTTCTCTACGTCTTTGGGATCAAGCACGACCGCCATTCGTTCCTGACTTTCGCTGATGGCCAGTTCGGTCGCGTTGAGCCCTTCATATTTGAGCGGTATGACATCGAGATTGATCTCCAACCCGTCGGCCAACTCCCCGATTGCGACACAAACGCCGCCGGCGCCGAAGTCGTTGCATTTTTTGATTAACTTGGCGACGGTTTCATTGCGAAACAAGCGCTGGATTTTGCGTTCTTCAGGCGCATTCCCTTTTTGGACTTCGCTGGCACAGGTAGTCAGACTTTTAGAAGTATGTGCTTGGGAAGATCCCGTTGCCCCGCCGATTCCATCGCGTCCGGTTTTGCCCCCTAACAAAACGACGATATCGCCCGCGACAGGAGTTTCACGCCGTACGGAACTCGCTTTTACGGCTCCGACCACAGCACCTAATTCTAAATGTTTCGCGGTATAGCGTGGGTGATAGATTTCCCGTACATGCGTCGTCGCGACGCCGATCTGGTTTCCGTAAGAAGAATTCCCACGGGTCGCTTTAGTGGCAATTACGCGCTGTGGAAGTTTATCCTCAAGCGTGTCCTTGATTTCTTCGCGTACATTTCCACATCCGCTAATACGCATAGCTTGATAGACATAGGCTCGACCACTCAGAGGATCGCGGATTGCCCCGCCGATACAGGTGGATGCCCCTCCGAACGGTTCGATTTCAGTCGGATGGTTATGTGTTTCGTTTTTGAATTGCAACAACCAGTCCTCTTCGCCTTTATCGGTATCTACTTTGATCTTGATTGAACATGCGTTCACTTCTTCGGATCGATCGATACGCGGATCATTGAGAACTCGTCCTGCGATTGTAGCCATCTCCATCAATGTGACCGGACGGGTATCCCGACCGACCTGTTTTCGATAGTCATGAAATAATTCCAGCGCAGCTTCTAACTCTTTCGAATAGATTCCTTCGTCTACAGTGACGCGTGTGAGATGGGTTTCGAAGGTAGTATGTCGGCAGTGATCGCTCCAATACGTATCCAATACTTTGAATTCCGTATGGGTGGGATTGCGTTTGAGTTCTTTGAAATGATCTTGAATCAAATGCAAATCATCAAAACTCATCGCCGCTTTTTCGTTTTGAAGAAATGTGAAGATTTCTTCCTCACCGAATGTGGTAAATCCTTCGATTTCCCCTTCGAATGATTCCGTTTCATCGAGTTGCATCTCCTGATTCAGTTTTTTGACGCGCATTTCGACCGGATTGACCCAATAATGGATGAATCTGATTTCTTCCATATCGAAAAGCTTGCAATCGAAGAGTGCGACTTCAAAGGTTTTAACCAAGGTCTCGCTTGTACTGTCTAATAGTTTCAAACATTGCATCGCCGCATCAGCCCGTTGGTCATATTGACCGGGTAAGGGTTCGCGCAGCATCACGCTTCCGTCGCTTTGAGGTAAAACATCCAGCACGTCGTCAATCATCGCCTCAGAAAACACATGTGCAAGTGCTGCTGAGGTGAATTCATCCTTCAATCCCTCTATGTCATATCCATTCAGAATGCGGACATTCGCCTGGATATCGAGTTGGGTCTGAAGAACGTTGGATAAGGCATGGGATTCCGCATCGAATCCCTCCTTCTTTTGGATAAAGCATCGCAACTTCATTCGGTGGTCCTCCAGGGTTCAGAAAGTCTTTTAAGTTTCTCTGCAGAATCAGCGCAAACGGTGATATGTCCCATCTTACGGTTGTTTCTGATTTCGGATTTTCCATATATGTGCAGATGGATTCCTTCCGTGGAAACATTTCTCCATTTCCATAACGCAGCTTCCATATCCTGGCCTAACAGGTTGATCATCTGAGTGTGAACAGTTTGTTTCGAATCGATACGGGTAGATCCTGTGATTGCGGCGATATGCAGATCAAACTGACTGAACTCCGTCCCTTCGATTGTTGCATGGGCGGAATTGTGGGGACGTGGTGCCATTTCATTGAAGAGAAACCCATCTTTGGTGATGAAGTATTCGATTGCAAGCACTCCGATGTAGTCCAATGCATCAACCAAGCGTTTGCTTGCCTCGATCGCCTGCAACGCCACCGTCTTATCAAGTTGCGCCGGATGGATGCTTTCACGCAATATCCCGTTGATATGTTTGTTCTCAAAGGGTTCATACACGGTGATCCCGTCTTTGAATCGGCAGCATACGACGGATATTTCCTTTTCGAACTCCACATACGATTCCGCAATATATTCACCGGGAAATTTGATTGGATGATTTTGTAGGTCTTGTTTGTTTCGAATCAGCCACTGTCCTTTTCCGTCGTATCCAAAACGGCAGGTTTTCAGAACGATCGGATAATCGATCAATGCCTCAAGGTCGGCTTGGGAAGTTACATACACGAAATCAGGACAAGGCACTTGGTTTTCTAGCGCGAACCTCTTTTCAAAGACGCGGTGTTGGGAAATCTCTAAGGCACGGTGACCCTGCGGAAATTTCGCTTTGAATTTCTCGACCATTTTGGCATCCGCATTTTCAAATTCATAGGTTACAACATCACATTGGTCAATCAGACGTTGAATCGCACTTTCATCATCGTAACTGGCGATAATGAACTGGTCAGCTAAGGAAGCACACGGGCAAACCGGATCGGGGTCGAGTACCGCAACTTTATATCCGGTCGCGATGGCACAAAGCGCCATCATACGGCCAAGTTGTCCCCCTCCCACGATGCCTATCATCGCAGGCGGAATCAAACGATCGCTCACGGCAACTCCAAAGCGCGCACTTGGGCAGCCATTTCTTCACGATAAACCGACAGTTTCTTTGAAAGATCAAGATCATGAAGTGCCAGAATACGCAAGGCGCTTAATGCAGCGTTTTTCGCTCCGGCGACACCGATAGCGACGCTCAATACGGGAATACCGGCCGGCATTTGGACGATCGACAACAGACTGTCCAATCCATCCAACGCGCTTGTCTTGATCGGAATTCCGATAACAGGCAAATCAGTCAGCGATGCGATCATGCCTGGGAGATGCGCTGCTCCCCCGGCCGCCGCGATGATGACTTGAATTCCCCTCTCTTGTGCACTTTTCGCATACGCCACCATATCTTCGGGGGTGCGGTGCGCACTTACGACCTTCTGTTCAAATTCGATTCCAAAGTCCTCCAGGATTTTAAGTGTTTCCTTGACGGTTTCATAATCGCTCTTCGATCCCATGACGATGGATACTTGAATGTTTCCCATATTGGCTCCTTTCAAACAAAAAGACACCCTGGCCGGTGTCCCTATCAAAACAAAAAACGCTAAAAAGCATTCTTTGTTTTGTAGTCCCATCGTTTACGGTGATGGGGTAGAGACTCGCGGACCTTATTACCGCAGTTATACAAAACGGATTTACTTGTCAAAAAACAAAAAACATAGGCGTAGATACCCCTATGTTATGTTTTTCGCCGTTATTTCAAGAGAATATAGAGCGTTTTTAGATCGCGTCATATCCGGCCCTCCATAACATGCACATAGTTTACCATAAGTATCCTTGAATGAAAAGGGAGCATAAAAATTTCATATTCGGTATAATAAAGGTGGTGATTTTATGTACAGGTTATCTAAAGAAGCTACATTCACATTGACTGTCAAAAAATCCGAGTTCATCGCGATTCTTTTGCGTGTGGAATCGGAAGAAGAGGTGAAGGCCTTCCTTAAAGTGATACGCAAATCTCATCCCAAAGCACGGCACGTATGCCATGCGGTAATCATACACGGTGATCACAGAATAGAGCGAAGCAATGACGATGGAGAACCCGCCGGTACGGCAGGTTTACCCATGCTTGAAATTCTCAGGAAACGCAACATAGAGAATGTCCTTGCGGTCGTCGTACGCTATTTCGGAGGTATCCTCTTAGGATCGGGTGGATTAATCCGTGCCTATTCCAAGAGCGTGACGGAATGTCTCGACCATGCAAAACTGAGTGAAGTTCAAGAAGTCCTGAAAACGACCTTTCGTTTTCCAATCCGATTTGCGGACGCGATCCTTTCACACCTCAAAGAAACAACGATTTTGTCAAAAGAGTTCGGCGAAAAAGTCACTATTACTATACTGAGTGACGATGATGCATGGTTGGAAAGTTGCAGGTCGATTAGCGGAGGATTGGTGGATATTATCTCGCAAGAAAGAATTCTGATTGAGACGCCTATTTCCGCTCAAGAATGAAAAATATCGACATTTTTCACAAAATTAAGGATATAATGGGTGTATCGAAGAGTTTAAGCACGTTTATAAAATAGAAATTCGAAAAACAGGAGGAAAATGTATGAATATCGATGATAATCAATATCAGATCATCGTTGAATCGTCCCCTAATATGATTTGGCGATCAGGGAAGGATGCATTATGCAACTATTTCAATGCAACATGGCTTAATTTTTCGGGAAAATCCATGCAAGATGAAATCGGTACGGGATGGGCTCAATGTGTACATCCCGATGATTATGATGCTTGTCTGAAAATCTATTTGGATGCTTTTGCGAAACAAGAATCGTTCGAGATGGAGTATCGTCTTCTTCGGCATGATGGAGTTTATCGCTGGATCAATGATCGTGGTGTCCCTTTTTACATAAACAATCATGAATTCGCCGGCTATATCGGCAGTTGCATGGATGTGAGTGATAAAATCGAAGGTCAAAAAATGCGGCAATTGGCGCAGCGTGACGGGTTGACAGGAATCCTTAACCGGCAGTATTTTGAACAATTAAGTTCGGCAGAATTCTTGCGGGCTAAGCGATTCACTACCCCTCTAACGATAACGATGATCGATATCGACGAATTTAAAGCCATTAATGACAGTTATGGGCATATCGCAGGTGACTTGGTCCTGAAAGAAGTCGCCAAAGCGATGTCAAAGAATATCCGTGATTTTGATTTGCTCGGACGTTTTGGTGGAGACGAATTCATCATTCTTATGCCCAATACCAAGCAATCGGAAGCATCCTTCCTGATTGAAAGACTTGATTATGAAATCAGAAATTTGAA
>JBBQGS010000025.1:0-16253 GCA_038323255.1 Erysipelotrichales bacterium
AGGGTGAAAATCGAAAAACCGTATCTTCAATATGCCATGAACAACTGTCTGATTATGGCTGGAATGTATGTCATACCGCTTAGCAGTTATTGCCTTGAGATTGCGGATCGAATTGGTTATGTTAAACCGACACGCAAGGTAAACTCTTGCAACATTCAGTCGGCATCCGACTATATACGACGATATGCACCGCGTAAGAAAGCAAAGCAATTTTGACTCGAATTGAGAGAATATGTGTGTTATATCTGATTTCTAACTAGTAAATGCGAATTATCGCATTAAACGCGATATAATAAACAAAGATGTAAGGAGGATAACGTCATCGCAATCTTGCCTGAATTCATTGTCCAATGCATCGGACGTCTACAATCACAGGGTTATCAAGCGTTTCTGGTCGGTGGATCAGTACGTGATTTATGTTTAGGTGTGATGCCGAAAGACTTTGATTTGTGTACGGATGCCATTCCGCCGCAAATCGAAATAGTCTTCGAAGATATTCCGCATAAAACATACGGAAGACAACACGGTACTGTCGGTGTACTATTTGAAAAGACCTGGGTTGAAATAACAACCTTTCGTAAAGACGGACTCTACTTCGATCACCGCAGACCTAAAAACGTGGAATTCACGAAATCGCTAGAAGAAGATCTGAGCCGCAGGGATTTTACGATCAACGCCATGGCAATGGATGTAAACGGCAACTTGATCGACTTATACGGTGGTGCGGAAGATTTAAAGAACCAAGTCCTGCGCTGCGTCGGCAATCCAGCCCAGCGTTTCGACGAGGATGCACTGCGTATCCTACGCGCCTTGCGTTTCGCATCGCGCTTGGGATTTACAATTGAAGAGCATACAGCAGATGCGATTCACCGCTATGCCTATCTGTTGACGGAAATCGCAGTTGAACGGATACGCGAGGAACTCAAAGGGATTCTTACCGGAGACAATGTGCTGAAGGTTCTCAGCGACTTTGACGATGTGTTGGGGATATTGATTGCGGAGATGGAGACAGCCCGCGGCTTTTTACAGTTTCATCCGGATCAATATGAAGATGTATTCCGACATTCCCTGCGTGTCTTGTCGTTTACCGAAAAGGATCTGACTCTGCGTTTATCCGCACTGTTGCATGATCTTGGCAAATTAACCGGATTAACGCTCAACCCCGACAATATCGCACTTTATGAACATCATGCGGAGAGTTCCGCTCTATTGGCAGCCCAAATCATGGGACGATTGAAATTCGACAAGAAAACGACACGTGAAGTTTGCGAGATCATCGCCTTGCATGAATTGTCTTTTCCGGAACTGATGCCGGAAATGTGCCGATGGGTCGCAAAGATCGGCGATAAAATCTTGCTTCAGGGAATACGTTTGCGTGAATGTGATTTGTTTGCGCAGGCGGGCGACCAAAACAGGAAACTGAAAAACTGCATGCATGCGCGTGAACTCGTGATGGAAATCAAAAATCGTCGCTTACCCTATCTGGTGCGTCATCTTGCGGTTAACGGAAACGACCTGTTGGAAGTTGGTCTGCGTGGTCCGGCTATTCAGAAAATGCTGGACAAACTACTCGAATATGTCATTGAAAATAAGGTTGAAAACCGCTTCGAGGACTTGCGCTCGCTGGCCCTCACGCTTGACATGAAAGTGAAAACACAATAAAATGAAGACTGGTATTTCATTGGAGGTAAATCTATGACTGAAGACAGTGGCGGGTGCGACCGAAGTATTGAGACACAACCCAAAACGGTAGATCACACAACCGGGACTCAATATAACGAGGCCTGCGTATGATCGCCCAACTCGGATTCTTAATCGTGTTGATTATGCTGAACGCATTTTTTGCCGCTTCGGAAATCGCGATGATTTCACTCAACGACAATAAAATTAGATTAATGGCGGAAGACGGAGATGTTAAAGCACTTCAGGTTCAAAAACTGATGTCGCAGCCGACCCGGTTTTTGTCTACGATCCAGATTGGTATCACACTGGCTGGCTTTTTAGCTTCCGCTTTCGCATCCGAAACCTTCGCCTTACCGTTGGTAAGCGTCATGAAAACACTCGATTTGGGTATCAGTGATTCGGTGTTAAAAACATTCGCCATGATTTTCATCACATTACTCTTAGCCTTGTTTAGCCTTGTCTTGGGTGAACTGGTCCCTAAACGAATCGCCATGAACATGGCTGAACCGATCGCTTTCAGGGTTGTCGGTACTCTTCGTTTCGTTTCGACACTTACGAAACCTTTCGTTTATTTTCTGACGATTTCAACCAATTTTTTCATTCGCTTGTTCGGGTTTGATCCCAACCAACAAGATGATGAGGTGACCGAAGAAGAAATCCGTATGATGGTCGATGTCGGGGAAGAAAAGGGAACGATTCGCGACACCGAAAAAGAAATGATCAACAATATTTTCGAATTCGACAATAAAGTGGTTTCCGATATTATGACGCATCGGACGGAAATCGCAGGTATTCCGTTGAATGCGACGTTTGGCGAAGTGTTGCGCATCGTGGCTGACGAGCAATATACCCGCTTTCCTGTCTATAATGACAGCATCGACGATATTATCGGCGTCATGCATTCAAAAGATCTATTACAGTTTATCGAACGCGGTGAACAGGAACATTTCGACCTGAACACGATCATTCGTTCGCCTTTCTATGTCCATGAATCCAAACGCATCGATGAACTGTTCCGTGAACTGCAACTGACGAAAACGCATTTGGCGGTCGTCATCGACGAATATGGAGGAACCGGCGGCATCGTTACGATTGAGGATCTGATTGAGGAAATCGTCGGGAATATCTTCGATGAATATGACGAAGATGAAGTGGAAATAAAACAGATCAACGAATCGACCTTCGATGTGGAAGGATCGACGACCTTGGATGAATTGGAAGAAGACCTCAACATCAAACTTCCGATCGAAGAATTCGATACGCTGAGCGGCTTCATTATCGGGCAGTTGGGACGCATCCCATCCGACGGGGAACAACCTGAGGTGACGGTCAACGGTGTCCTCTACCGCGTTTTGAAAGTCGATGAAAAAAGGATCACGAAGGTTCAAATCGTAAAACCGGAAATCATTAACGGGCAGGAAGAATAATTCCTGCCTTTTCTATGAAAAAAAGCTTACCGTTCCCGGAAAGCTCTTGCGTAGGATGGAATCAATTGTTCGATCTTCTTATCTCTTGTCATCACTTCAAACATCCAAAACGGATTACGCAGCAGTTCTCTGCCTAAAGCGACGAGATCCGCTTTGTCTTCCTGAAGGATGCTTTCCGCTTGGTCGATATCGGTGATGAGTCCGACCGCGATGACAGGCAAATTCAAACGATGTTTCAGATAGTTTGCGAAATCCACTTGATAACCTGGTTTTAAAGGGATGTGGCGATTCACGTTGCCACCCGAAGAGACGTGCACCAGATCGATTTTATCTTTGATAGGTTCAAGCAAATTGCCGACTTCAACCTCATCAAGTCCTTCGGGATCATAATCGCTGGCAGATACACGCACCTGCAGGACTTTATTTAAGGGCCAGTATTTTCTAATCTCATCGACGATTTCACGAAGGAATCGTCCACGGTTTTCCGTACTTCCACCATATTCATCCGTGCGGTGATTAGATAGGGGACTCATGAATTGATGAATCAGATATCCGTGGGCACCGTGAATTTCGATGACATCATATCCGATGGTTGTTGCCCGTACGGCGGCTTTTCCGAATGCTGAAATAATTTCCTTGATCTCTGCGATGCTAAGTTCTTCGGGAACGGGATAGCGATTGCTGTGACGCTCGGCGCTGGGTGCGACATGGCGCTGTTCGCTGACTTCGCTTTTGCGTCCTGCATGGATAAGTTGTATGCCCATTTTAGAACCGTTGCGATGAACTTCATCGACGATTTCCTTTAGTGTTGGAATGAATGTGTCATCCCATATCCCCAAACAATAATCGGTGATGCGTCCACCCGACGTGACGCCGGAGGCTTCTTGGATGATCAGTCCGACCTTGCCGAAAGCCGCATTGGTATAATGGGTGAAATGAAAATTGTTGGCGAATCCGTCTTTCGCCTGATACATGCACATCGGCGGCATCACTAAACGATTGTTCAGCGTTAAATTCTTTAATTGAAAGGGTTCACTCAGCAGCATATTTCCTCCACGGCGCATTGATTGCTTCATGGACAGTTTACGACTTATAATAAATTGTGTAAAGGAGGATGAATGAATGAGCCAAGCACGACATATTGCGAAAACCGTAGCGGGGATGCGCGCCATCGATGGGGCGGGTGTCCGTTTGATCCGCGTCATCGGGCATCATGATGTACGGGATTTCGATCCGTTTTTATTGTTGGATGCGTTTGATTCAAGCAATCCTAACGATTATACCAAAGGGTTTCCCTGGCATCCGCATAGAGGCATTGAAACGTTCACTTATCTGGTTGAAGGGTTGATCGAACATGGGGATAGCCTGGGCAATAAAGGAATGATTCATGGCGGGGAAGCGCAGTGGATGTCCGCCGGTTCGGGGATCATCCACCAGGAAATGCCCAAACCTTCAGAGCGAATGTTGGGCTTGCAATTATGGGTCAATTTGCCCAGTGTACAGAAAATGAGCGAACCGGTCTATCGCGACCTCACGAAAGAAACGATGGTTGAAATCACCGGCGAAAAAAATATTGTAAGGTTGATTGCGGGTGAATTCAATGCAATCAAGGTCGAGGTCCATCAATCCAAAACAGAACTACGCTTCATGGATATTAGGATGGAAGCGGATGCGAACCTGTCGATTGGACTTCCTGTTGACCATACGCTATTTCTCTATGTTTACTTTGGGAAACTCGAAATTGCCGACAAGATCGCCCCTGAGCGCAGTGCGGTATTGCTGAGGGACGGAGACATGGTGTCCATCCATGCCCAAGAAGCCAGTCGTTTTATGTGGTTCGAAGGGGCACCGTTAAATGAACCGATCGCATGGGGAGGTCCGATTGTCATGAATACGCAGGAAGAACTGCAACACGCCTTCAACGAGATCGATGACGGTACGTTTTTGAAGCATACGATGAAAAAGGAATAAAGGAGAAAAACCATGGATGAGACTATCTTAAAGAAGATGAATCTGAGTGAAGGTATGGATGTTTGCATTCAACATCCCTATGCTGAATTCGACTTATTTATGCAAAATCAGCAGTTGGTACACATCGTAAACAAGGAAGCGGACTTCGTGCTGGTTTTCGTGCGAAATCGAAACGAGCTTTCCGAGCGGATTGAAGAAGCCAAAAAAGCCCGTAAGAAGTTAGGAAAACTTTGGATTGCGTATCCCAAAGCCACCGCTACTCTCAAACCTGATCTTAACCGCGACTCACTGTTTCAACTGACTCAAGCGTACGGTTTGCTCATCAACGGAAACTTTGCCTTAGATGAAAACTGGTCGCTGCTTAGAACCAAAGATATGTAGAAAAATTTACCTTCCTAGATATAGAACATCGGTGTTTCTATACGCCGATCAAGAACTTCCGATACCAATGATTCAAGTGTGACAGCTGCGAAAGCCTCGCCGACTTTTATTTGCACGGAATCATAGACGCGCTTGGCCACTATCCGGTTAATGAGAGGGTCGCCGCTTGTTGCATCGACCGTTTCAAACAAAGCTGGTTCTAGTACGGATAAGATGTCTTTGACCGTAAGTGTATAACTAGCCAGACAGTATCCGCCTTGCGGACCTTTCAGTGAGGTAACCAATCCTCCGCTTTTAAGCAACGATAGGACTTGTTCAAGATAGATTTTTGAGAGTCCGAGTTCGTTGCTCAGCGTCGAAATCGCTGTATACGAATTACTTTTCTCACCTAGTTTCATCATCACTGCTAGCCCATAGCGGCCTTTGGTAGAAATGCGCATGGTTACCTCCCTGTGTCTTCGTTGACAAGAATGTTCTAATCCGTCATAATTATAACATATAAAACATAGTTATATACTATGTTAGGAGGTAGTATGAGTAAAATCTATTCGAACATTACCGAAATGGTAGGAAATACACCGCTGATGGAAGTAGGAAGACTGGCTAAAATCCATGATTTGAAAGCAAGAATTCTAGTGAAACTCGAATCCAAAAATCCAGGTGGATCCGTCAAATGCCGTATCGCTTCAAGCATGATCGACGATGCGGAAGCCAAAGGGTTATTGAAACCCGACAGTGTCATAGTAGAGCCGACCAGCGGTAATACGGGCATCGGATTGGCTTACATCGCAGCCGCCAAAGGATACCGAATTATTTTAACGATGCCGGAAACGATGTCGATCGAACGCCGCAAACTGCTTTTGGCATACGGTGCCGAATTGGTGCTGACCGAAGGTTCCAAGGGAATGAAAGGTGCGATTGCGAAAGCTGAAGAGATTGTACGCAATATGCCACATGCCTTTATGCCGCAACAGTTTGAAAATCCAGCCAACCCGAGAATCCATTTTCAAACGACCGGACCAGAAATTTGGAATGATACGGACGGAGTCGTCGATTACTTTGTGGCAGGTATCGGAACCGGTGGAACCATTACGGGTGTCGGCGAATATTTGAAATCCATGAACGCAAATGTTAAGATAATAGCAGTAGAGCCCAAAGATTCGCCGATGTTGAGCGAAGGGAAAGCCGGACCGCATAAAATTCAGGGGATCGGAGCCGGATTTGTACCTGCGATTCTGAATACGCGTATCTATGATGAAATCGTAACCGTTGAGACCGAGCAAGCCTACGAAGCAGCGCGTGAACTGGCAAGAAATGAAGGCGTGCTGGCAGGTATTTCGTCAGGTGCGGCGCTATATGTGGCGATTCAGATCGCAAAACGTCCTGAATGCGCTGGCAAGACCATCGTTGTCATCCTGCCGGATTCGGGCGAACGCTATCTTTCAACCCCGCTGTTTGGTACCATCGACTAACAGAAAGAGGATCCTTCATGAACCCTAACCGGAAACGGATTGTTGAGATTACAACGACTGGATTGTTCATTGCGATCATTTTCGTGATGACGTTCGTCCCGAATCTTGGTTATATTACAGTAGGGACGATTTCGATTACCACAATCCATATTCCCGTCATCATCGGTTCCGCATTACTAGGGCCGCTTGGTGGGTTGGTGCTCGGTTTTACTTGGGGAATTACAAGTTTATTGAAAGTTTATACAACCGCCGTAAGTCCGATTGAACTGGCGCTCTTCAGTAATCCGTTAATATCGGTTGTTCCGCGTGTCCTAGTTGGTTTGTTTGTTGCCTATTTGTCGATCGGTCTGAAAAAATTCGTTAAACGTGATTACCAGCGGGATGCTTTGACAGCTGTTCTCGGGACTATTTCAAATACTATCCTCGTGCTTAGCGCAATCAGTATTTTTTCTGCAGGAACCCTGTTCCCGCAAAACAAAACAGTGATCACGATCGTCTTGACGATCGTAGGGGTGAATGGAGTAATCGAGATAGTTGCCGCAATGTTCATCATTCCGGTTCTGTTATCCCGCCTTCGCAAAGTGCAACATCAATAACATCCTGCGGGATGTTTTTTTATGGTCATAACAATATGCGAATGATTCTCATAATAGTATGATACATCTAACATCAGGAGGTATTCATCATGAAATACACATTACCCACTTTACCCTATACACTCGACGCGCTTGAACCTTATATCGATGCACAGACGATGACCATTCATCATACCAAACACCACCAAGCCTATATCGACAACTTGAACATCGCGTTGGATAAGCATCCCGAACTGGCGGATACGCCGTTGGAATCATTATTGGCGAATCTCAATGCGGTTCCTGAAGATATCCGTATGGCAATCCGCAATCATGGCGGAGGCACCTATAATCATAGTCTTTTCTGGAGAGTGCTCGCGAAAGCAAACGGTCAAGCACCTGAAGGTGCTTTACTGAAGGCGCTGATCCGTGACTTCTCCAGTGTCGACGCCTTCAAGGATAGTTTCGCAACTGCTGCGAAAACCCGCTTTGGAAGCGGCTGGGCTTGGCTGATCGTCACCCCTGAAAAAACACTGAAGGTCGTTTCTACTGCCAATCAGGATGTTCCGCTTGGCGAAGGGAAACCGATCCTCTGTTTGGATGTGTGGGAACATGCTTATTACCTGCATTACCAAAACCGCCGTCCCGACTATGTTGCCGCTTTCTGGAACATCGTGAATTGGGACGAAGTTGCCCGTAATTTCGCGGAAATCCTCTAAATCGAATCCTCCCTCTCTCCTAATTGCCCGGTCTTGTCCGGGCAATTTTATTTATGGTATAATGACTTAGTAAATGAGGAACTTATGCAACGAAACAGTACCCAACCGGTTTATGCGCAGATCGCGCTGGATATCGCAGCCCGGATCGCACGCGAAGATTTAAAGGAAAACACACGTATTTCCGGACGTTCACTGATGTCGAGCGAATACGGCGTTTCACCTGAAACCATACGCCGAAGTTTGAGCTTGTTGGAAGAAACGGGCATCGTCGAAGTGCGACACAACAGCGGTGCCGTGATTATGTCGAAACAACAGGCGCTCTTGTACCTCGAGCGCTACAGCGGGAAAAACGATGTGCATCATTTGAAACACGAGTTGAAACTTTTAATGAGTCAGCGTGAGAAACTCGACAATAAAATCGTGGAAATGGTCGGACAAATTGCCGATTTAAACCAGAAATACAGTTTTTCCGATCCGTTGATGAAATTCGAAATTCCGATCCCCCAAGGATCGCTTATCATCGGTAAATCGATCGCGGAGTCGGAATTCTGGCAGAACACACAAGCCACCATCATCGCTATTTTGCGGGATGGCAAGATGATGCTTTCGCCAGGGCCAACGGCTATCTTCCAGGTCAAAGACACGGTCATCGTTATCGGCGACATCCAGTTGGCCGATAAAGTCAAAGAATTCGTAAGAATGAAAAAAATAGTCCTATAGGGGCTATTTCCTTGTGAGGTAACGATGGAACTTCTAGCACCTTCAGGTAGTAAAGAAGCGCTCATCGCAGCGGTCCAAAGCGGAGCCGATGCGGTCTATTTGGGCGGTAAAATGTATGGGGCGCGTGCCAATGCGGCCAATTTTGATATGGAAGAACTGGCTTGGGTGATGAAATACTGCCGGAAATACGGCGTCAAAGTCTACATCACCGTAAATACGCTGATTTTCGAAGATGAATTTGAAGAACTGTTCAACTATGTCGACCAGTTGGTACATCTCCATGTGGACGCATTGATTCTACAGGATGTCGGCTTAACGGTTGCCTTGAAACAACGCTATCCCGATTTACCCCTGCATGCGTCAACGCAGATGCATATCCATAATGTCAACCAAGTTATCTGGGCGAAGACATTAGGGTTTTCACGGGTGGTCGCCGCACGGGAAACACCCTTAGAAATCATACGATTGATGAGTAAAACGGGAATGGAAATCGAGACATTCGTGCATGGTGCCTTATGCGTGAGTTATTCAGGTCAATGTCTGATGAGCAGCGTGATCGGTGGACGCAGTGGAAACCGCGGCGAATGTGCACAGCCTTGTAGGTTGCCATATACATTAACCCAAGATAAAAACGGGAAATTCGTCGATATCGCGACTGACGGAGAATTCCTGCTTTCCCCCAAAGACTTATGTACACTGAAGGATATCGCACAATTAAGGGAAGCGGGAGTGACGAGTTTAAAGGTTGAAGGACGAATGAAACGTCCCGAATATGTCGCTCAAGTCATTACGTCCTATCGTAAACAACTCGACCATGCGATGAGTTATTATCAATTGATTGAGGAAGAGAAAGCCATGGCACAGTTATTTTCACGCGGGTTTACACCGGGCTATCTGTTTAGCACTAAGCCTCGCGATGTGCTCAATATGAAAACCAACAGTCATGTCGGATTGGAAATCGGAGAAGTTACCGGTTGCGACGGGAAATACATCCACATCAAACTGAAGGAAACATTACATCAAGGCGATGGTATACGGTTGGTGAAAGGGACTTTTGAAGATGGATTCACCGTCAATTTTCTCTATAAAGATGGGAAATTGGTAAATCAGGCAATCGGAACTGCTGACCTTAACCAACATATGAATATTCCGACCGGAGCTAAAGTGTTTAGGACAACCGACGTGAAACAGATGGAAGCACTGAACGTGCAGATTCAACGCAACCAACGCAACGTACCGATCCATATGAGCCTTACTTTTAATGTAGGACATCCGGCAGTACTTAGCGCAGAAACGCGTGGAATCAAGATTGAGGCAAGCAGCGAAGAGTTCGTCCAGCAAGCCCAGAAAGCGCCGATGGATCAAGAGAACTTAACGAAGGTTCTCAGTAAAGTCCAGGACACGATCTTTTCGATTGAAACAGTCGATTTCAACATAGTTGGACAGGGGTTCATGCCGGTTTCGCAATTAAATGCGCTACGCAGAAAAGTTCTCGAAGAACTCGAACTTCGACTTTCAACTTTGTTTAGTCCTTACCTCAAAGCAGGGGAAAAGAATATCCAAAATAGTGCCAAGGATGAATCCAAGATCATCATCACCGTGCGCACGGTCGAACAAAAAACGGTTGCGCAACGGTTTGGTGTTTGTGTCTTCAGCGAAAACCCCGACTTACTTGATGATAATACGGGGTTCATTCCACCACGAGCCAACCATGAACCGACCCAATTCCACAATAACACGATCATGCTTCCGTATTATGTCCAGAAACAAGAGGAAAACAAAGAATATTTCGGAGACTTCGGGTTAAATGTCACTAATTCCCGCAGCGCCGTCTATTTTCTAAATCAGGGGGTAACTTCCGTATTGGCTTCGGTCGAACTGACCAACGCAAAAATATTTGAAATGGCAAACGGAATGAAAAAGCAATTCGGCAGCAGTGCCGGTTTGGAAGTGATGGTCTATGGAAAGCGCGAACTGATGGTGATGCGCACCTGTCCGCTTAGCGTCCATTTCAAAACGACACCGTTGCAATGCTCGCTTTGCCACCAGAATGACTATTTCCTCAAAGACCGCAAAGGCATTCACTATAGGATGGAAGGGGACTCCACGTGTGCGATGCGGATCTATGAATCCGCCAAGATGGATCGCAGCGATGAGATCGCCCGTTATAAGGAACAAGGGATAAACCGATTCCGTATTGTGCTCGATCACGAGTCGGCTGGTGAAACCGAACGTATCCTATCCAAAGTTTTGGCTAACATAACGTAAAATTCACAAAAATCCCTGTTAAGCGGGGATTTTTACGATTTAAAGAGTGATATAATAAAACAAACAAAAGGGGCAAATTTATGAAACTCACCAAGGCAGAGCGCAGTTGGGTTCTCTATGATGTGGCGAATTCAGCTTTTATCCTGATCATTACAGCGACCATTCCGATTTATTTCCGCGATGTATTAGCAGTTGGTTTAGACGCCCATGTCGTCTCGCAATGGATGTATATCGCCACGTCGACGAGTGTTCTGGTTCTTGCGATCTTATCGCCGATCTTAGGGGCGATCGCCGACTATCAGGGGATGAAGAAGAAACTGTTCATTTTCTTTTTGGCTTTGGGAATCTTGATGGGACTATCGTTCACCATCGTCACTTCCTGGCAAGCCTTCTTGATCCTGTTTGTGTTGGCCCGTATCGGATATTCCGCATGTAACGTATTCTATGATTCCATGTTGGTGGATGTCGCCAGCGATGACCGTATGGATTCGCTAAGCGGCTATGGATATGCCTTTGGATACATCGGAAGTACCATCCCATTTATCGCTGGCGTCGTATTGATTTTTACAAAACCGTTTGGCATCAGCAGTACGCTGGCTGTCCAACTATCGTTTCTAATCACCTTCCTTTGGTGGGGGTTATTAAGCATCCCGCTGCTGCGGAATGTGAAACAGACCTATTATCTTCCGCGTCAAAAACAAATCGTAAGAAAATCATTCGGAAGAGTTGGCATCACATTTAAGAAAATCCGTCAAAACAAGAAAATGTTCTTGTTTATCATCGGATACTTCCTCTATATCGACGGAGTTTATACGATCATTTCATCGGCATCGACGTTCGGGGGAGAGGTCGGCATCAATTCCACATCGATGATCGCCGCGTTATTACTGACCCAGTTCGTAGCATTTCCGTTCGCGATTTTAGCAGGGACATTGGCGAAGAAATTCGGTTCATTGACCATGATTAAATTCTATATCCTGATCTACATTTTCGTCAGCATCTTTGGGTATCAACTCTCCCATACGTGGGAATTCTGGTTATTGGCGATCGTCGTAGGGCTTGCCCAAGGTGGGATCCAGTCGATTTCCAGATCCTATTTCGGGAAAATCGTTCCGAAAGAAGAATCCAACGAGTATTTTGGATTCCTGGATATCTTCGGAAAATTCGCTGATTTCTTCGGCCCGATCGTCATGACGATTTCAGCTATCTTCACCAAATCATCGCGTTTCGGGATTTTATTGTTGGTGGTCTTCTTTGTGGTCGGTTATTTCCTGGTCGATAAGGTCGACAAACTTGAGAAGTTAGAGAAACAATAGACGTAAATAGCATCTTTGCCTTGCGAAGATGTTTTTTTATAAGTCCGAAAGGGGAACAATATGGACAGTACATTATTATTCGGTATGGGGGCCTTACTGATAGGGATCGTGTTAGCTCAATCTGTCACGCTATTGCGCAAAGCCTGGAAGCAGGGGTTGACGCTTGGAATGGAGCGCGAAGTGTTAGTGAACGTAGTAAAGTCCAGTGCGATTTTCTCGGTGGTTCCTTCCATTCCCATCGTAATCGGTTTGGTTTCGATGGTTCCGTTGTTAGGTATTGCGCTACCTTGGATTCGTCTCAGTGTCATCGGAGCCGTCCAGTATGAGCTTTTCGCAGCCGATGCGGCTGCCAAAGCTGCCGGGCTGACTAGCTTGAGTGAAGGGCTGACCCCTTCCGCATTCGCGGCGGCTGCCTGGATCATGACATTGTCGATTATCGGAGGTTTGATTCTGGTCATCTTCTTCCTGCGTAAATACATGAATCGGATCGATGCTTTTCACAAGAAAAACGCACGTTTGGCTGAAATCGTCATCGCCTCGCTTTTCATGGGTTTGGTAGCGACGATCGGTGCTCAGCAGGTCGCCCGCGGCGGTATGTATCTAACCGCATTGTTGCTTAGCATGGGATTCATGGCGATCTTCGGCATATTGGTGAAGAAGTTTAAATGGCTGGAAAGCTTCGCGTTACCCATCTCGATGTTGGCGACCTTGATTGTTGTCTACATGATGGTTGTATAGGGGGAAATATGAACAAATATCAAGACGAAATCCATAAGATCGGACGGATTTATGCTGTCAGTGCCTTGTTAGCGATGTTGGCGGTTCCGCTTTCCATCAGTTTAAGTACCGGTGCTTGGCCGACCTGGAGTGTTTTATTGAAAGGGATGCTGGCCGTCGGAAGCATCTATATTCCGGTCGGGATCATCGAGGTCATCAACTATGCCCCGATGCTTGGAGTTGGCGGTTCATATCTTGCCTTTGTTACAGGCAACATCGCCAATATGAAGTTGCCTGCGGCACTTACGGCCATGAAACTAGCCAATGTCGAACCTTTGAGCGATGAAGGGGAAGTCGTTGCGACTATCGCCATCGCCGTATCGTCGATCGTGACGACACTCATCCTGATTATAGGCATTTTCTTATTACTACCGTTTAAAGATGTCTTAATCACGACCTTGTCTCCGGTTGCGGATTATATCCTGCCGTCGATTTTCGGAGCTTTGGGTGTCGTATTCGTAGCACGTGAATGGAAACTGGCGATTGTGCCGACCGTTGTAATGCTTGTGCTTTTCCTGTTTGTCATCAAAACTGACAGTGTCCGCGCCGTATTGGTTCCACTCGCCAGTTTGATTTCCTTGGTTGCGGCACGTTGGATGTGGAAGAAAGGATGGGTAAAATGAGCGACGAAATCATTGGCCGCCTGCAGGAAGCATTGCGGACGCCGACCATCAGTAATCTTGACCGCAGCCGTGTCGAAGTTGCCCCATTTGAAGAGATGCACCGTATTCTGCGCAAAAACTATCCGCTTATTTTCGCAACAGCAGAGTGTACGATCATCGCAAACTACAGTCTGATTCTTCGCCTTGCGGCGCAAAATCCGATGGGTCTGCCGATCGCTCTGATGGGACATATCGATGTCGTTCCGGTTGTCGAAGAGAACTGGAAGTATCCGCCGTTTGGCGCAGAAGACCACGACGGATTTATTTATGCCCGCGGCGCATTGGACATGAAAAGTCAAGTCTGCGCGATGTTTGAAGCAATGGAAGAATTGCTCCGGCTTAATACTGACTTTGAACGGGATGTCTACCTTTTGGTCGGACACAATGAAGAAACCGGAAGTCAGGCGCCTGATTCCGGCGCCCGCTTATGCATGGAACATCTAAAGGCAAAGGGAATACAATTCGATTTCGTTTTGGATGAGGGCGGCGCATTTGCTGATGGGAAAAGCATGGGCATCGAGTCGCATATCGCGCTGATCGGAATCGCTGAAAAAGGGTATATGGATATCATGCTAAGCGTTAAGAAAAACGGTGGACATGCGTCCATGCCGCCTGCGCAAAGTGCCTTGAACCAAGTGTGTGCGGCCGCGGTGAAACTGGAGAACGACAAGTTCCCAACCGCGTTTACACCGGCTTCGGCCGCGATGTTTGATGCATTGGCCGATCATATGAAACAACCTTTGAAATTTCTGTTCGGACACCGCAGTCTCTTTTCGCCCATCTTGCTGAACCAATTGGCGAAGCAGCCGATGACCGCGGCGTTAGTTCGTACGACCTGTGTCATGACGATGGCGCAAGGATCCAAAGCTCCCAATGTGCTTCCTCAATTAGCGACCGTCATCCTGAATTTGCGGATTTCGGAGAACGATTCGATCGCATCCACACTTGAACGAATCAAACGGATCGTAGGAAGCGAAATCAAAGTCGATGTTTTGAGCGCTACCGAACCTACACCTTCCAGTCCGGTCGAGTGCGACGGATACCGCAAAATCAAGGATAGCATCTTGGAGACTTTCCCTGTCTTTAAGGTTGTGGCACCGTATCCCGTCGTTGCAGCTACCGACAGCCGTGTCTATAACGGTATGGCAAAAGGGGTCTATCGTTTCGTTCCATTTTACAGTCTGATTGAAGATTTGAGTACGATCCATGGAGATAACGAGCGAATCAATATTGAAAGTTACAAGATGGGGATCAAATTCTTCACCATATTATTACTGAAAGAGAAAAAATCGTCCCGCTGAGGGATGATTTTTTTAGAGTTTCGTATCGTCGACGGCGCTGAGCCAGGTATCGATCTCGCTAACAACGGATTTAACGCAACCGTCCTCGAAGGGTGAAATCAGATGGGCTTCCTGAACAAGTCCGACGAATGATTTCGTTCCGCCCAAGGAACATAAGTTCAGATAATCGGTCCATGTTTGCGGGTCGTTGACCTGCGAGCGTTTCCAGAACTGCAGGGCGCAAATCTGTGCCAACGTGTAATCGATGTAATAGAAGGGACTTGAGAAGATGTGGCCCTGTTGGAACCAGTACGATCCGTTGTCGAGGAAATCGTTTCCGGTGTAATCCTGATGCGGAAGATACATCTTTTCCAGTTTGCGCCAGGTTTCTTTGCGCTGTTGCGGCGTCATTTCAGGACGTGCGTAGATTTCGTGTTGGAAATGATCGACCAAAACGCCGTAAGGCAGAAATTTGATTGCGTCGCTTAGATGGCTGAAACGATATTTCTGGGCCGCTTTACCGAAGAATTTTTCCATCCACGGCCAAGCCAGGAACTCCATGCTCATAGAATGGATCTCGCAGGATTCAAGGGTCGGCCAGGCACATTCCGGAACCTCGATCCACCGGCTTTGGTAACTTTGGAAAGCATGGCCGGCTTCATGGGTTAACACATCGACATCGCCTGCCGTTCCGTTGAAATTGGAGAAAATGAACGGGGATTGATATTCGGGGATGAAGGTGCAGTAACCACCGCCTTCTTTTCCTTTTTTGGCGACCAGATCCAATAGGTCGCGCGAAGTCATGAAATCGATGAATTCACCGGTTTCAGGGGAAAGTTCATGATACATTTCAACGCCTGCCTTAACGATTTCATCAGACGACCCAATCGGGGTTGCGTTTCCGTCGAAGAATTCGAATTTCGTGTCGAAATACGAGAGTTTATCGAGACTCAAACGTTTAGCTTGCCGAGCGTAAAGTTTGCTTGCGACCGGAACGATGTC
>JBBQGS010000026.1:0-16227 GCA_038323255.1 Erysipelotrichales bacterium
CCCATGAAGGCGGGACCCATGAAGAAGGATTCCGTTTAGCGCTGACGCGTGTCATCAATAATTATGCAAAAGATAATAATCTGATGAAAAAGGACGAGGAAGCTTTGCTTGGCGAAGACGTCCGCGAAGGTTTGACTGCGATTATCTCGGTGAAACATCCTGATCCTCAATATGAGGGACAAACCAAAACTAAACTCGGTAATGGGGAAGTCCGCAAGATTGTTTCCTCGGTAATGTCAGAACATTTGGAACGTTTCCTGCTTGAAAATCCGATCGAAGCGAAAATCATCTGCGAGAAGACGATTATCGCCTCTAAAGCGAGGATGGCTGCTAAAAAAGCGCGTGAATTGACACGTCGTAAAGGGGTTCTTGAAGTTTCGAGTCTGCCTGGTAAACTGGCTGACTGTTCTTGCCGGGATCCCAAACTCAGTGAAATCTATCTCGTCGAAGGAGATTCCGCCGGCGGTTCGGCCAAACTGGGACGCAATCGCGAATTCCAGGCCATTCTTCCGTTGCGCGGCAAGGTTATCAATGTCGAAAAAGCCCGTCTGCATAAGGTTTTCGACAATAATGAAATTCGATCGATGCTGACGGCTTTCGGCTGCGGGATCGGCGATGAATTGGATGTCGAACGTCTGCGCTATCACAAAATCATCATCATGACCGATGCCGATGTCGACGGAGCTCATATCCGCACGTTGATTTTGACCTTCTTCTATCGTTTCCTGAAACCTTTGATTGAGGAAGGGCACATCTACATCGCCCAGCCTCCGCTTTACAAAGTTCAAAAAGGGAATGTGATCCGCTATGCGTATAATGACAACGAATTGGAAGACATCAAGAAAGAAATCGGCGATCGTTTCAACATCCAGCGCTATAAAGGCTTGGGGGAAATGAATCCCGAACAGTTATGGGAGACGACGATGGATCCGGAAGTCCGGACCCTCATCAAAGTCTCGATTGAGAACGCTTTGGAAGCCGATATGGTCTTTGAGATGCTGATGGGCGACGAGGTCGAACCGCGCCGCAATTTCATCGTCGAAAATGCTCATTTCGTTAAGAATCTGGATATTTAAGGAGGAATGGACATGGAAGAAAGCAATATTTATGACAAGATAAAACATGTCAATATCACTTCCGAGATGAAGACGTCGTTTTTGGATTATGCGATGAGTGTTATCGTCGCGCGTGCTTTACCGGATGTGCGGGACGGGTTGAAACCTGTCCATCGCCGTATTTTGTATGCCATGAATGATTTAGGCATGCACAGCGATAAACCATTTAAAAAATCAGCCCGTATCGTCGGGGAAGTCATCGGTAAATATCATCCGCACGGCGATGTCGCCGTCTACGATACGATGGTTCGGATGGCACAGGATTTTTCGTTTAGGTACATGTTAGTCGACGGTCACGGCAATTTCGGATCGATTGACGGCGACGGAGCGGCCGCGATGCGGTACACTGAAGCGCGTATGTCGAAAGTCGCGATGGAGTTATTGCGCGACATCCAAAAAGATACGATCGATTTCGTCGACAACTATGATGGCGAAGAACACGAACCGGTCGTTCTACCGGCACGGTTTCCTAATCTTCTAGTTAATGGTACAACGGGGATTGCGGTCGGCATGGCCACCAACATTCCGCCGCACAATATCGGAGAAGTCATCGATGCGACCATTGCAGTTATGGAAGATCCGGAGATATCCGTGTTGGAATTGATGGAAAACTACATTACCGGTCCTGATTTTCCGACTGCAGCCTATATTTTGGGTCGCGCAGGCATAAAACAGGCATATGAAACCGGTCGGGGATCCTTAGTGATCCGAAGCAAGGTGGAAATCGAAGATCTTCCTAACGGGAAAAAGCAGTTGATCGTTACAGAAATCCCGTATCAGGTCAATAAAGCGATGATGGTCGAAAAGATTGCGCAACTCGTGCGTGATAAAGCCATTGAAGGAATTACCGATTTACGCGATGAATCCAACCGCGTCGGGATTCGCATCGTCATCGAATTGCGTCGCGACGTACAAAGCGAGGTCATTTTAAACCAACTTTACCGTATGACAACGTTGCAGACGACATTCGGGGTCAATATCCTCGCACTCGTCAACAATGCACCGAAACAATTAGGGTTGAAAGCCGTTTTGCAGCATTATATCGATCATCAGGTAGTGGTCATCGTACGGCGTACGAAATTTGATTTAAACAAAGCGAAGGAACGCGCCCATATTTTAGAGGGATTGCGTATCGCATTGGACCATATCGATGAAATCATCACTATCATCCGCTCCAGTAAGGATGACATGATCGCACAGGCGTCCTTGATGGAACGTTTTGCGTTGAGTGAAATCCAAGCCAAGGCGATACTCGAAATGCGTCTACGCCGTTTAACAGGTCTGGAGCGTCAGAAGGTTGAAGATGAATACCAAGAATTATTACTTCTTATCAACGACCTCAACGAAATCCTGGCGAGTCATTTCCGCGTCATGTCGATCATTAAAGAAGAATTGTTGGATATCAAACGACGCTTCAATGATCCGCGCCGTACTGAAATCATCGACGCCGACCTCGATATGCAGGATGAGGATTTAATTCCTGTCGAAGATGTTGTCATTACCATGACTGTCAACGGATACATCAAACGGACCACGGTTGCTACCTATACAACCCAAAACAGGGGTGGTAAAGGGATAAAAGGCATGGGTGTCAACGAAGATGACATCGTTGACCAGTTCTTGACGATGAGTTCGCATGATTACTTAATGGTTTTCACGAATTTCGGGAAAGTCTACCGTATGAAAGGCTATCGTATTCCGCAAGCCAGCCGTACAGCCAAAGGCTTACCGATCGTTAACCTGATAAATTTGGATAAAGAAGAGAAAGTACGTGCTTTAGTTGCTTTGAAAGCTGAGAATACAGGATCCTACCTGTTCTTTGCCACTAAATTAGGCATCGTAAAGCGTGTTCATGCTAGTGAATTCGAATCGATTCGCCAATCCGGGAAAATCGCGATCAGTTTACGCGAAGACGACGAACTAGTTGCGGTCAAGGGGACAACCGGCGACGATGAGATCATTATCGGCGGTGCGAATGGGAAAGCGGTTCGATTCAACGAAAACGACGTACGTCCGATGGGCAGAAATGCCGCCGGAGTCCGCGGATTCAATGTGGACGGCAGCTTCGTCGTAGGTATGGCGACCGATAAAGAAGGATCGTACATTCTGGCGGTCACGCAAAAAGGATATGGTAAAAAATCCGCATTGGATGAATACCGTCTCACCAACCGTGGCGCAAAAGGTGTCAAAACCATTCAGATCACCGACAAAAACGGACCATTGGTTGTGGTTAAAGCAGTCAATGGGGATGAAGATTTACTGATTGTGACCGAAGAGGGCATTATTATCCGTATCAATCTTGAAAAAGTGGGTACTTATGGAAGAAACACACAAGGTGTACGCCTGATTTCGATTGAAGGCGACAACGGAGTATCGATGGCAGCTGTAGTTGAGCGTGACGAGGAAGCTGAAACTATCGAACCCCTTAAAGTTGCTGAAGCTGTTGAAGAAATTAATGCGACTGAACAGATTGAAGAAAGCAGCAAAGAAACAATAGAAGAATGAAAACAACCCTGAGGCTCATGCTTCAGGGTTGTTTTATGTTAGATTTATCCAATAACGATGCATAATGACTCCTTCATCCATAACTTCATCTTGAAACGTACCACCATTCGCAATAATGGTTCTAGCGGATGCATGATTCTCTTTATCGCAAGTGATCAATACTTCTAAAATCTTTAGTTCTCTGCATTTTTCCAAAGCCAAACCTAACATTTCTTTGGCATATCCTTTTCTGCGCTCTGATTTTCGTATACTATATCCGATATGACCTCCTACATCAGCCAATTTATCATCCAGTGTATGCCGAATGTCGATAATGCCGACTAATCTGCTATCTTCGGTCCTTCTGGCAAAGTAAGTACTCGCCACGACTCTGTTAGGTCGTACTGTCATTGCGCTGCTGTTGTCACGCAAAGCAGCAAGCCACTCTTCGAAAGATGAAAAATCACCTAATCCTGCCCCTCCATGAATCCTTTCGTTGTTTTGGATGAATTCATGTTTATAGCTAAGTGTTTCATCTTTGAGACTCTCATTCATTTGTATCAATTCAAGCATGTTTTTCCTCCAATGTAGCTTGGTTTTGGTAGTTTTTACGTGTCAGGATGACATTGTAGATGGAAATCGTTGTCAAAACAATCGCAGCTCCGATTAATGAAAGAAGTTTGGGACTCTCCCCAACCACAAGGAACACCCAAACGGGATTTAATATCGGCTCGACAGTCGCCAAAATACTTCCTGTAGTTGCGGAAGTATGCTGAATCCCAATCGAAAAGAAAATATATCCGAGTCCTAACTGTACAATACCCATGAAAAGAATGACCATCCATGGGAACCAACCATTACTAAATACTTGTTTATCTGCGAAAACAAAGGGAAGTAAGAAAAAACTCAATGCTGCACCAAGGAATGTCGCATCCATCGGATGGGCACCGGGAAGTTTATTCGAGAAGAAAACACATGCGAATGCAAGTCCGGAAAGGATTGCCACGAAGTTTCCCAACATATTTCCACTCTTCATTTGGTCTAAAAAGAACAATGAAACACCGAATAGTGTCCCGATTACGGCCATAAGATCCCGTTTTTTCGGTTTTTCTTTCAGAAATATCGCCGATAAGATAATAATAAAGACCGGTGAAGTGTATTGGAGTACGATCGCGTTGGCGGCAGTCGTCATCTTATTGGCCATCATAAAGAGAATGGTTGTTAAATTCAAACTGATGGCCGCAAACAGAGTCGATTTTGTGATACGGAAACGAAATGATTTGCGATAAATCGCAATAACAAGCGCGGCGATGATTCCGCGGATGGATGCGATGGCAAGTCCCGACCAAGGGATGAGTTTGGCGCAAACGCCTCCGAAACTCCAGAAGACGGCACCGATTACGATCCATAATGGACCGGCTTGAGTAACTTTTTTCATTGGTACCTCGATGAATATGTATATTTTAGCATCGAATTACTTTTCAATCACATCATATTTTGAATCGTTTTAAAATACTAAGATAATTTGACGCTATTTCGGTCACAATGTTCTGTATACATCAGTTTTAATTGACAAGCAGGGATGCTGTCGATAAAATATCAATATAGCGATGAAGGGGATAAGTACTTCTCTAAAGTTAACAGAGACGCGATGATTGGTGGAAATCGCGACGTAAGAGAACAAATTCCACCCCTGAGTGAAAGCAACACTTTCCGGTACCGACCGTTATCAGGTTTGAGAGGGAATGTTTCACGTGAAACAGTCCAAAAAGGGTGGCAACACGAGGTATCGTCCCTTAAGGTGTTGTCTTTTTTATTTAAAAGGAGGAAAGAAACATGTTAGATATCAATCTTATACGCAAGAATCCTGAACTGGTCAAAGAAAACATCAGAACGAAGTACCAAGACAGTAAATTACCTTTAGTAGACAAAGTTTTAGAGTTGGATGCGGAATTTCGCCGTGCTAAAACCAGAGCCGATGAACTACGCGGCCAACGCAATACATTAAGTAGACAAATTGGTGTATTGATGGGACAAGGCAAAAAGGATGAAGCTGAGGATGTAAAAGCAAAAGTTGCTGAAATGGCGAAAGAATTGCTTGAAACCGAGGCAAAGGAAGATCCGCTTCAGGAAGAAATCCGCAAAATCATGCTGATTATCCCGAATATTATCGACGAGACGGTTCCGTTGGGTAAAAACGACAGCGAGAATGTCGAACTGTATCGTGTAGGCGATGCTGCGGTGAGGGACTTTGATGTTCCATACCATATTGATATTATGGAAACCTTTAAAGGGATCGATTTGGATAGTGCACGCAAGACATCAGGGAATGGGTTCTATTTCCTGATGGGGGATGTTGCACGTCTGCATTCTGCGATTCTTTCCTATGCACGCGATTTTATGATCGATCGAGGGTTCACGTATTGTATTCCGCCGTTCATGATCCGCAGTGAAGTTGTTACAGGCGTCATGAGTTTTACAGAGATGGAAAACATGATGTATAAGATTGAAGGTGAAGATTTGTACCTGATTGGTACAAGCGAACACTCAATGATAGGGAAATTCATCGACTCAATTCTTACCGAACAGGAACTTCCGCAGACACTGACAAGTTATTCGCCATGTTTCCGCAAGGAAGTCGGTGCCCACGGCATTGAAGAGCGCGGTGTTTATCGTATTCACCAGTTTGAAAAACAAGAAATGATCGTTGTATGTAAGCCTGAGGACAGTAAATACTGGTTTGAAGTACTTTATAAGAATTCTGTCGATTTCTTCCGTTCATTGGACATTCCGGTACGTGTTTTGGAATGTTGTTCGGGTGATTTAGCTGATTTGAAGAGTAAATCGGTGGATGTTGAGGCTTGGAGCCCACGTCAACAGAAATATTTCGAAGTCGGATCCTGTTCGAATCTAACCGATGCACAAGCTCGGCGATTAGGAATCCGGGTAAATGGTGCAGATGGAAAATATTTTGCGCACACCTTAAACAACACAGTCGTGGCTCCTCCGCGTATGCTGATCGCTTTTTTGGAAAACAATCTTCAATCTGATGGAAGTGTTTTGATTCCAGAAGCATTGCGGATGTATATGGGGAATAAGTCCAAAATCGAAAAGAAATAATGTTCCACGTGGAACATAGCTCATGGAAACATGGGCTTTTTTATTAAGATGTATAAATATCGTAGAATCCAAATAGAAAATATATTCACTTATTTAAATCTCAACGATTGAACCCAATCAGATATACAGTTATGATGAAAATGCATAACAAGTAGGTCGGAATCAATATTCCGAGTCAATTGAGGGAAAAATGATTAAGAAAAAAGAAATTCTTGAAAAACTAAAAAGAGAGATCCACGAGAACCATCATATTCTCGGTGTCGCGATTGGTTCAGGTCTCACCGCTAAATATGCAGAAGAAGGCGGAGCCGATTTTTTGTTAGTACTGAATTCAGGTAAATTCAGGCAACTTGGCAGAAGTTCCTTCGCGGGGTTTATGCCGTACGAAAACAGTAATGGGCTTGTGATGGAGTTTGGAAGTCGCGAAATTATGCCTCTGATCAAAAAAACACCGATTATTTTCGGCTTACACGCGACAGATCCATTAATTAATCTCGAAACCTATATTGAATACATCCAATTGATGGGATTTGATGGAATCAATAATTATCCATCGATTGGACTAATTGACGGGAAGTTCCGTGAAGCACTAGAAGAAAGCGGGATCAATTATCAAACCGAAGTAGATGCAATTCGAATTGCGCACGAAAAAGGACTTTTCACAGTTGCTTTTGTGTTTGATGAGCAACAAGCGGCGCAAATGACACTGGTTGGAGCGGATATCATCGTCGCACATCTCGGGTTTACGATTGGTGGAACACTCGGAGCCAAAAAAATCATCTCATTGCAGAATGCGAAACAAGCCGTCGACAAGATATTTGCAGCATGCGACCAAATTCATCCGGATGTCATAAAAGTTATTTACGGAGGACCGGTAAAAGCACCGATCGACGTCCAATATATGTATAACAACACAAAAGCGATGGGATATATAGGCGGTTCAGCAATCGAACGCATCCCCATAGAAAAGGCGATTCTTGATAATACTCGCGCATTTAAGTCATCAGGAACATTGGATGGAGATCAATTGATCGTTAAGATGCTTGATGGAGTTACCAAACATTATGATTATGTTGAATTTGTCATGCGTTATGTGGCAGAAAACTATATGAACCCGATTTCTTTAGAGGATTTAGCTCAAGTCGCCCATATCTCGCTCAGTCACTTAAGTACACTTTTCTCAAAGGAAGTCGGACTCAGCTTTAGGTCCTATCTGGTGAGATTTAGGATCCAAAAAGCCATAGAAATTCTTGAAGAAAAGGATCTTCCGTTATTCCAGGCGGCTGATTTAGTTGGGTATAAGGATTATGCACAATTCAGTAAAATGTTTAAAAAAATCACCGGTAAAAGTCCGAAAGCGCATACATTTTGAAAGTAAACACATAATTAGCGTATGTAAACACATATACAATAGAATTCAAAAACAGTACATTATGGTTAGAGACAGTACTGGTTTTTGATTACACAAGGGTGATACAGAGATCTGATCAATCCTGCTATCCCAACGAAAGGAACTCGAATGAAAACAGTCGCATTAATTGGAACGTTTGACTCAAAAGGAACCGAATACGCATATGTTAAGAAAATCATCGAAGATCAAGGATTGAATACATTTACGATCCACATGGGAGTCTTTCCTCCGACGTTTACTCCTGATGTATCCAATGCTGAAGTGGCTAAAGCCGCAGGTGTTGACATCAAAGAGTTGGCAGAGAAGAAGGACCGTGCTTGGGCAACCGAAGTTTTATCCAAAGGAATGGAAAAACTTGTACCGGAATTGTATCGTCAGGGCAAATTCGACGGCATTCTCGCATTAGGCGGCACGGGCGGCACTTCGCTCGCCACTCCTGCGATGCGTGCCTTACCGATCGGCGTACCTAAACTGATGGTTTCGACCGTTGCTTCAGGGAACACCTCGCCATATGTCGGGACCAGCGATATCGTAATGATGCCTTCGGTCGTCGACGTTTCAGGTTTAAACTCGATTTCTACCAAAATCTTCACGAATGCTGCATTCGCGATCTCAGGAATGGTAAAATTCGAAAACAAAGCAGTTGTTGAGAAGAAACCCTTAGTTGCCGCAACGATGTTCGGCGTAACGACACCGTGTGTCAACTTCGCACGCGAATACTTGGAAGCTCGTGGTTATGAAGTGTTGACATTCCATGCTACCGGAACCGGTGGCCGTTCAATGGAAGATTTGGTTAATGCAGGCTTCATTGAAGGCGTTCTCGACATCACGACCACTGAATGGGCGGATGAAATTGTCGGCGGCGTTCTAAATGCCGGCCCAAATCGCTTGGATGCTGCCGCGTTGAAGGGAATCCCTCAAGTTGTTTCCGTAGGTGCGTTGGATATGGTTAATTTCGGACCGATCGAAACGATTCCTAAACAGTTTGAAGGTCGTAACTTCTACAAGCATAATCCGACCGTCACCTTGATGCGTACGACTGTCGCCGAAAACGTCAAACTTGGCAAGAAAATTGCTGAGAAACTAAACCAGGCGAAGGGTTATACCGTATTGATGCTTCCTTTGGCTGGTGTTTCGATGATTGACGCTCCGGGCCAGGCTTTCTACGGTAAAGAAGAAGACGAAAACCTGTTTAACGAACTGCGTCACGGAATCAATCCGAAAGTAGTCCGTCTTGAAGAATACAACATGCATATCAACGACAAGGAGTTCGCTGAAAAAGCTGCGCAAAACCTGATTGATCTGATGAATGCGAAGAAAGCAGAAACAAAGTAACGCTCAACAAGCTAAAAGGAGATATATGAACACAAAATCAAGATTAGAAATCATGGATGGCTACAGAAAGCAACTGGCCGACGGGAAAATCCTGTTAGGCGTTGGAGCCGGAACCGGAATTACCGCGAAGAGCAGTGAAAAAGGCGGCGCCGATATGTTGATCATCTATAATTCCGGTCGTTACAGAATGGCAGGGAGAGGATCCCTGGCAGGCTTGATGGCTTATGGAGACGCAAACAAAATCGTTGTGGAAATGGCTTCGGAAGTATTACCGGTCGTCGTTCACACTCCGGTACTTGCAGGCGTCTGCGGAACGGATCCGTTTAGAGTCATGGAAGTTTTCTTAAAAGAACTCAAAGCAATGGGTTTCAACGGCGTACAGAATTTCCCGACCGTTGGACTAATCGATGGTGTGTTCCGCCAAAACCTGGAAGAAACAGGCATGGGATACGGCTTGGAAGTCGAAATGATCCGTAAAGCGCATGAATTAGACCTTCTTACGACGCCTTACGTGTTTGATCCTGAACAAGCCAAAGCGATGGCTGCAGCCGGTGCGGATATTCTTGTCGCACACATGGGGCTGACGACCAAAGGTGAAATCGGCGCCAAAACCGCTCTAACCCTTAATGATTGTGTCAAAAAGATCGAAGCAATCATCGTTGCTGGTCGTTCAATCAATCCAAATATCCTTGTCATCGCACATGGTGGACCGATTGCCGAACCTGATGATGCTGCCTATATCATCGCGAACACCAAAGGTGTCGACGGATTCTTCGGTGCATCAAGCATCGAACGCTTCGCAGCCGAAATCGGAATCAAAACGCAGACCGAAGCATTCAAAAAAATAACCAAATAAGGTTCAAAGGAGCATACAATGTCATTCTTAATCGCCGTCGGCATTAGCGTCGGTCTTTTAGCTGGCTTATGGACATGGACAAGCGTCACATATGGACTGGTAACATTCGTTGGTTTTCTTTCATGGGCGAGTTTCTATGCGGCTGGAGGTAAAGTTAAAGGGTTGAAAGATAGCCTTATCCTCAACTTCAGCGGTGTTGTATGGGGCTTCCTAATCGTTTGGATGGCTGGAGTATTCGGACCGATCGTCGGAGCGACCATCGGCTTGAGTATTGCGGTTGTTATCGGTGCCGGAGCGATGTGCTGGCAAGCTCAGATTCCTCTGCTCGGCTTCATTCCTGGTGCCTTCATCGGCGCATCCGCCTACTTTGCGACCAGCTTTAACTTCCAAGCAACGGTAATCGCACTGATTTGCGGTGCTATTCTAGGATATATCTCCGAACAAGGCGGCTTATTCTTACAAAAAACCTTCTCGAAGAAGTAATTGCAGACAGAATATTATAAATAGTAATATTATTAATATAATCCATTCTTGCGTAAGAATGGATTATTTTATTGTCTTAAACATCATTTCATAATCATTCAATTTTAGTATTAGATAGCTTGATGTAGCATTTCTAAGCCAAATCTTATATAATACTCATGCTACCGCAATGGAATCCTACGAACCTGGTCAGGGTCGGAAGACAGCAGCCATAAGAGGCTCTTTCATGTGTGGTAGCCTTTTTTCTAAAAGAGGTGACAATGATGGATACAAAATTCATGCACGAAGCCATTCTAGAAGCCCGCAAGGCGTTAGAATTCAACGAAGTTCCCATCGGGGCGATTATTGTGAAGGATAATGAAATTATCGCGCGTGCTTTTAATCAACGTGAAACAAGACAAACCGCAACCGCGCATGCGGAGATTTTAGCAATCGAAACGGCCTGCGAAAAGCTTGGCTCATGGCGTTTGGACGGTTGTACCCTATATGTCACCCTTGAACCATGTCCGATGTGTGCCGGAGCAACCATTCTTGCAAGGGTAGATACCGTCGTATTCGGAGCTTACGATCTTAAAGGCGGCAGCTTCGGATCAAGTGTCGATTTGTCGACCGTAAAGGCATTCAATCACCATCCCGAAATTTATGGTGGAATTCTAGAAGATGAATGTGTGGCTCTATTGAAAGATTTTTTCCTACATAAACGCGATTTTTAGGTGAATGCCTGAGATGACCCAGGCGAAGTTTAACTATCCTTAACAGGCAGATTTTGCTATAATGAAAAGGCAAGAAGGGGTGGTTTCCATGTCATATAAAGCTCTATATCGCACCTATCGCCCAAACTCCTTCGAGTCGGTTATCGGTCAGCAGCATATCGTAAAAACGCTCCAGAACGCAATTGCACAAGGAAAAATTTCGCATGCTTATTTGTTCTGCGGACCACGTGGAACCGGAAAAACAACGGTAGCGAAGTTAGTCGCAAAATCGGTCAATTGTCTTAATCCAGAAGAAGCCCCATGCAATCATTGCGAATTCTGCGAGACGATCCAAGCAGGAATCCATCCTGATGTCATCGAAATCGATGCAGCTTCCAATAACGGCGTTGATGAAATCCGCGAATTAATTGAAAAAGTGAAATATGCACCCTTACAGGCGAAATATAAGGTTTACATTATCGATGAAGTCCATATGCTTTCACAAGGCGCTTTTAATGCACTTTTGAAAACATTGGAAGAACCTCCCTCACATGTTATTTTTATTTTAGCGACCACCGAGCCACACAAAGTCATACCTACGATCATTTCACGTTGCCAGCGCTATGACTTCGTACGCGTCAATATGAAAGAAATCCAACATCGCATCGAAGATGTACTCAAGATTGAAAATATTACATACGAAGAAGAAGCTGTACGTTTGATCTCACAACTGGCTGACGGAGGAGTGCGCGATGCTCTTTCCATTCTTGAACAATGTATCGCCTATGCACAAGATGATTTGAAGGCCATCCACGTCAATGAAATATACGGAATCGCTACGACGCAAGACAAACTGAAACTGATCAACGCGATTTTCGATGAAAACGTAACGACCTTGATGAACGAGATCGAGAACATCCTCCAAAAGAACATCGATATCAAGCGCCTTACCAGCGATTTGATGGAAATCTTAAAAGAAGCCGTCATCTTTCACTATACCAAGGATGATTCTTTAATTAGCAAGCTTAACCGCAGCGAAGCGGAAGAATTCTTACGCATCAATCCCAGAGTTTTACTTGGAATGATCGACGACTTGATGGACACGGCGGAAAAATACCGTAGTTCCGCCAATCTGGTTTCTTATTTTGAAGTCGGCCTACTGAAACTGATGACGCGTATCGCTGCGGACGAACCACAAAAACCTGTTAATACACTACGTTCTGTGAAAAAGGAATTGCCGAAACCTCAAGTAGAAGTTAAAAACGAAACAAAACCAACGCAAACCGTAAAACCTGTAGTTGAAGAACGTATTGTGGAAATACCACCCGTTTTAGCGCCTGTTGAAGCGAAACCTACTATTGAAGAGAAACCTGCCGAAATCATTCCTGAAGCTCCGCGTGAAATTTTCGATGAGCTTACCCCTTCGGTGCTTGAATTTGATTTTCTACTGAGACTTCTGGTGAGCGCAGACAAGAGTAAACGTAAAAATGATGAAATGGTATGGAGCCGAATCGACAATTACGCACTGGATCTATATTGGGCTCGCTATGCCAATATGCTGCGCGGCAGTCAAATTGTTTGCAGCGGAGATGGGTATCTTTTAATTAGCGTACCTTACGCCGGTTCAGCAAGTGAATTGAACAGTCCTGACCATGAAATCATGCTGGCGCGGTTTGCCAACGAATTATTGGGTAAATCCCATAAAATATTTGCTGTCACGGAAGCCGACAGGCAAATGCTGATTCAACTTTACACAGAAAAGTTGAAAAACAATACTTTACCTAAAGGGATAATCGTAAAAGCCCCTTCATTTGAAACAAAAGCACAGGAATCGAAACCGATCGAAGAGGAAATCCCCGATTCGTTATTTTCACTTTTCGGACCTGGAAATGTCGAGATCGTCAGAGAGGAAAAGAAATGAATATCCAAGAGCTGATGAAACAAGCGCAATCCATGCAAGCAAATATGGAGAAGATGGGGCGCGAACTCGCCGCTAAAGAGACAATGGTCGAAGGCCAGGGCGTCAAACTGACCATGAACGGGAATTTCGAGTTACTATCCACTTCGATCGATCCGCAACTGCTAATTCCGGAAAACAAAGAGATACTCGAAGACATCATCTGTATGAATATCAATAAGCTTACAAAACTGATTCAGGATGAACGGACCGAAAACATGGGAAGCTTAACCCAAGGGTTGAAAATCCCGGGAGTATTGTAAAATGTACCCCAAATCCTTTCAGCAATTGATCGACAGTTTCCGAAAACTACCCGGAGTTGGAGCACGGACTGCCGAACGATTCGCTTTCCAACTATTGAATATGCCCAAGGATGAGGTCGATCTCTTTGCGGATAGTCTCAAACAGGCGAAAAGCAGGCTTCATTCCTGTCGAAACTGTGGAAATATCAGCGAGGAAGACCTCTGTGAAGTATGCAAAGACCCGCACCGCGATTCATCGATGATTTGCGTTGTTCAAGACGTTAAAGACGTGTCCGCATTGGAGCGTATGCATGAATATCGAGGTGTCTATCATGTCCTAGGCGGAGCGATTTCGACCTTAAAAGGCATCTTGCCGGAGGATTTGAACATTGAGGCATTGATGCGACGGACAAACAACGTAAAAGAGATTATCATTGCGACGAATCCGACTCTAGAAGGCGAAACGACCGCTCTCTATTTGGCGAAGAGGATTGGGGATAAAGTACCGCTGATTACACGATTAGCGCATGGCCTTCCAATGGGGGGGCATGTCGATTATGCAGATGAATTGACTCTAATCAAGGCCTTAGAAGGCCGAAACAAGATATGAGGGGACTAAAAAATGAAAACTGACATTGAAATCGCACAAGCAAATGTGATGGATCCCATTGACCGTATCGCCCGCAAAGCAAAAATCGAAACCGACGCATTGGAATATTATGGGAAATTCAAGGCGAAGATAAATCTTTCCTTTCAAGAAAAAATCGCCTCAAACCACGATGGGAAACTGATCCTGGTTACCGCCATCACACCCACAAAATCCGGGGAAGGTAAATCTACCATTACTGTCGGTTTAGTCGACGGGCTTTGTGCCCTCAACAAACATACGATCGGATGTATGCGTGAACCTTCCTTAGGACCGGTATTCGGGCTTAAAGGCGGCGCAACAGGAGGTGGAAACACCCAAGTCGTTCCCATGGATGAAATCAACCTGCATTTTACAGGGGATATGCACGCAGTCACCTCTGCCAACAATTTGGTATCAGCCGTCATTGACAATCATGTGTGGCAAGGTAACGAACTTGGCATCGATCCAGAACAAATTCTGTGGAAACGCTGTTTGGATATGAATGATAGGGCGCTACGTAATGTCGACATTAATCTTGATGACAAGAAAATACAGCCGCGCCGCGAACATTTCCAATTAACAGTCGCATCGCAAATGATGGCGATTCTTTGTTTGTCGAAAGACATGAAGGATTTTCGCCAACGCATTGAACGTACGATCGTTGCCTTTAGTATGGATCATCGTCCAATCACCATCGCCGACCTCCAGTGCGTCGGTTCAATCATCGTCCTGATGAAAGATGCAATCAAACCCAATCTTGTTCAGACCTTGGAGAAAAACCCCGTTATGATCCACGGTGGTCCGTTTGCGAACATCGCACATGGAGCCAATTCGATCATCGCAACTCGTATGGCGTTAAAATTAGCCGATTATGTGGTCACGGAAGCAGGTTTCGGATCGGATTTGGGGGCACAGAAATTCATGGATATTACATGCCCAGCCGCAGGGATGCATCCTTCGGTCGTCGTATTGGTCGCTACAGTCCGTGCGTTGAAAATGCACGGCGGACAACTCTATGAAGACTTGAAACAAGAAAATCCCGAAGCATTGCGCGCAGGACTTCCCAACCTCGCAAAACATGTGGAAAACATTCGCGGGTACGGTGTTCCGTTGGTTGTCGCCCTGAATAAATTCGTTTCTGATACACCGGCCGAATTGGCGATCGTTAAATCCTGGTGTCTTGAACATCAAGTGCCCTACGCACTCAATGAATCGTGGGAGCAGGGATCACGTGGTGCGATTGCACTTGCCCAAGAAGTCATGGTACTGTGTGAAAAAGACAATAAATATCACTCGATACTCAATGCAAACCAAACGATCAAAGAAAAAATGGAAGTCCTCACGAAGCATATCTACGGGGGCGACAATGTAGTCTATAGCGAGCTCGCATTGAAACAACTTACGCAAATCGAAGCGCTTGGTTTCGATAAGATGAATGTGTGTGTCGCAAAAACGCAATCCTCACTGTCCGACGATCCCAAACTTCTAGGACGGCCTGAAGGATTCGACTTGCATGTCCGTGAACTGCAGATATCTTCCGGCGCAGGTTTCATCGTAGCCATCTGCGGAACCATCATGACTATGCCGGGATTACCAAAAGTACCGGCTGCGATCGGCATCGACATCGATGAACATGGGAGAATCACCGGTTTATTCTAAGGGATTCTCCCTTTTTTAAAGGCTCTTCGCATGTTACAATAAAACAAAGGAGATTTATCGCCGATGTCCTCAATCGCGTATATCACCGATAAGAATATGATTGAATTCCACCGTATTCATGGCAACTCTGTCATGAATTTTTGGCGTCCGACCAGTTCAAAACGATTTACGGACTTTTTCGAAGGTGACCTTCTTTTTTTCCTGGCCAAAGGCACGGAACATGGAATTAACAGAGAAAAAGGCAT
>JBBQGS010000027.1:0-15286 GCA_038323255.1 Erysipelotrichales bacterium
ACCGGCGGCGCACGCGGATTAGGTCAGGCTATGTCGGAATTGTTCGCAAGCGAGGGATGCAAAGTCATCGCTGCCGATATGGGCGAACTCAACTATTCGAATCCGAATGTGGAAGGGTATCAACTGAATGTCACCGATACCGAAGGATGTAAGAAAATCTTCGATTACGCCATTCAAAAATACGGGAAGATCGATATCCTTGTCAATAACGCCGGAATCACCCGCGACGCAATGACCCGCAAGATGACAGACGATATGTGGGATGCGGTCATCGCCGTCAATCTCAAGGGCGTCTTCAATATGACCCGCCACATTGGTCCGTATATGCAGACCAACGGCGGTGGATCAATCATCAATATTTCTTCAATCGTCGGCGTTTACGGGAATATCGGACAAGCCAATTACGCAGCCACGAAGGCCGGCGTTATCGGACTTTCGAAAACTTGGGCAAAAGAATTCGCCATGAAGGGCGGCAACGTCAGAGTCAATGCGATCGCACCGGGTTATATCATGACCGATATCTTGAAAAGCGTTCCGCAGGACTTGTTGGACAAATTCGCGGCACTTACGATGCTGGGTAGATTGGGTCAACCGGAAGAAATCGCGAAGGCAGCTCTATTTCTGGCCAGCGACGACGCATCCTATGTTACCGGACACGTACTCGAGGTCAACGGAGGAATGAGACTATAATGAAACACTACCCCGCACAGACACTGACGCTTCCCAATGGGGAAAGCGTCGCCTACCGTCAAGCCGGCACCAAAGGCGATCTGATCGTCTTGGTGCATGGCAATATGTCGTCATCCGTTCATTTCCAAACCACCATGGAACGTTTGGAAAACGAATTTCGGGTCTATGCGGTTGATTTGCGCGGTTTCGGAGACAGTTCGTATCTTCACGAAATGAACTCCCTGCACGATTTCGCCCTCGATATCGAGGGTTGGATCGAAGCGCTCGATTTACATGATTTCTATCTCTTGGGTTGGTCGACCGGCGGAGGCATCGCTCTTGAAGTCGCTGCCGATATGCCCGACCGTGTTAAAAAGCTGTTCCTGTTGGATTCAGTCGGCGTAAAAGGGTATCCGTTGTATAAAAAAGACGCGAAATTCCAGCCGATCTTGAGCGAACTCTATAAGAATAAGGATGACGTTGCGAAAGATCCGGTGCAAGTGTTGCCGATTCTTGCGGCTTATGCGAATAAAGACAAAGCGATGCTGAAGGCGATCTGGAACGCGGTCATCTATAATCAGGTACAACCCAACGAAGAAGATTATGATGAATATCTGGATGCGATGCTGAAGCAGCGCAACTTGGTCGATGTCGACTACAGCCTGATGGTCTTTAACTTCACACATGATTTCAACGGTGTGAGCGAAGGATCAGGGCGTATCGATCTCATCAAATGTCCGGTCGTGATCTTACATGGAGCGAAAGACTATGTCGTTCCATATGCGATGGCACTGGAAATGAAGCAGTATTTTGGCGATCAAGCCAAACTAATTCCCTTTGCAAACGCAGGACATTCCATCGTCACTGATGACTTGGACTTATTTATCAAAACATTAAAAGAGAATTTTTAATCAACCAGGAGGTTACATATGTCAGAAATAAATGTAGGGATCGTTGGAATCGGCATCTATCTTCCATCATCGACGATGTCCGCCGCACAGATCTCAGCGGCAACACAAGGTGTATGGTCGACGCAGGCCATTATCGACAAGCTTGGTATAATCACCAAGACCATTCCCGGACCGACTGACGGAACGCAGGAAATGGGTGCGTTGGCGGCGTTGGACTGTTTGAAGAATTCCGACATCGATCCAAAAGATATCGACGTCATCCTCTGCTTTGGCGAAGAATGGAAAGAATATCCGCTGACCACTTCGGCACTTTATATCCAAGACCGCATCGGTGCAGTGAACGCTTGGGGCATCGACGTCCAAAATCGTTGCTGCACATCGGTCGCCGCGATGAAGATGGCCAAAGATATGCTGATTGCGGATGACGAAATCAAAGTCGTCCTGGTTTGCGGCGGCTATCGTAACGGTGATTTCGTGGACTATACCGATAAAGACATGTCCATGATGTACAATCTGGGCGCCGGTGGGGGTGCCATCCTATTACAAAAGAACGCCAATAAGAATCTATTGCTTGGTTCACATCTGATTGCGGACGGTTCGATTTCACGTACCGCGGGTGTCGTAATCGGCGGCATCGCCTGTCCCTTCACCGCCGACAATATCGAAGCAGGTTATAAATCACTTCGTTTGATGGATCCGCAGAAAATGAAAGACAGACTCAACGCAGTCTCCAATCATAATTGGATGACCTGCATCGATAAAGCCTTAACGAAGTCCAATCTTACACGCCAAGATATCGATTATCTGGATATCCTCCATATCAAACGTTCGGGACATTTAGGGATGCTGAAGGATTTGGGGCTCACTGAAAACCAATCCGTCTATCTTGAAAACTACGGACATATCGGCCAAGTCGATCAGATTCTCTCGCTCTATCTAGGCTTACAAGAAGGCAAGGTCAAAGACGGCAGCGTCGTTTGTATGATCGCAGCCGGCATCGGTTACGTATGGGCAGCCAGCATTGTCAGGTGGGGTGAAGTTTCGTGAGTACCCTCCTCCAACTCGTACTACGCTCGCTTGAAACCGGAAGCATCTATTCATTAGCCGCCTTAGGTATCATCATTATCTACCGTACGTCAAACATCACCCATTTCGCCCAAGGCGCCATGGGGATGTTCAATACCTTCGTCGTCACGTTTCTCTTTACGGTTGGAGGAGTTCCGCTACCTTTCGCAATCTTGGGAGGGATCCTGAGTGCATTGTGCACCGGATTCCTGGTCGACTTCGTCATCATTCGACATACCAAGAAAGTTTCACCGGTCGCTAAACAGATCATCACCTTAGGGCTGATCATGATTTTCGTCGGTATCACCCCCTTATTGTTTGGGGTCGATCCGCTGAATCTTCCGCAATTGATTCCCACCGGCAGTATTCCGATCGGCGGCGCGTCCATTTCCTATAACGGTATCATGAATATTGCGTTCGGACTTGGTATCATGGGTATCCTCTTCTATATCCTTCAACGGACAAAATGGGGTCTCGCAATCCGCACGACCGCATCCAATGAAATCACCGCACGACTGATGGGCGTACCGACCAAAACAGTGACCATGGTCGCCTGGGCCGTCGCCGCCGTATTGGGTGTTTTGGCGGGTGTCATGACCGCGCCGTTTACTTCCGTCACGTTGAATTTGATGGACGGTGTCCAATTGAACGCGTTGATTGCCTGTGTATTGGGCGGGTTTCAAACCTTCTACGGACCTGTCATCGGTGCCTATATTATCGGAATCGCAAAGAATCTGCTGGTCTATTATGTGTCCTCGGTTTGGGGTGAACAGCTCCTGTATTTAGGCATCCTCGTGTTTATCGTCTTCCGTCCTTACGGATTGGTCGGTAAAAAGATTGTTAAGAAAGTGTAGGTGCGGTCGATGAAACTGAAAAAAATCGTTTTCAAGAAAAATGCGCACCTGAGCTATATCATCTTCGGGATGGTTTTGTGTCTGGTCCCTTTATTGGTTGAACTTGGCTTCCTGCGCAGTTCTTATATTACCTTGGTCGGAAGCGTCATCATCTACTCGATCGCCGCCATCGGGCTGAATCTATTGCTTGGTTGGTCAGGGTTGATTTCACTGGGTACGGCTGGGTTCATGGGATTGGCGGCCTATATCGCCGCCTATCTAACAGTCGATTTGAAACTGCCGTTTGAAATCGGATTACTGGCCGCCTTGGCGATTCCGCTGATTGTCGGTATTCTGGTCGGTTTGGTTTCGCTGAAGATCGAAGGGATGTATCTCGCCATCGCGACCTTAAGCGTTTCGGAAATTCTGCGTAAATCCTTTGAGGAATTCGGGTCTATCACCAACGGATTTTCAGGGAAGACCGCCAGCTATCCCAAACTCCTGGGCTTTATCCAACTTGACCGTACACTGACATATATTCTCTTGGTTGTATTCTTGGTCGGTGTGATGATACTAATCCACAATATGATCAATGGTCAGATGGGACGTGCGCTTAACGCAATGCGCGGCAGCGAAGCCGCTGCCCAAGCCATGGGTGTCCATCTAATGAAATATCGTCTGATCGCATTTGCACTGGCAACCGGCCTGGCTGCTTTGTCGGGTGTACTCTATATCCACTTCATCAAGTATACCTATCCTCCGACCTGGGGGTTGGGGATGTCGCTGAATATCCTCTCAGCCATCATCATCGGCGGAGTCAGGAATATTTACGGAACAATTTTGGGGGTTTTCGTGGTTTTCGCGGTTCCCGATCTGTTTCTGAAACAGATTCCGTATTTCGGTTCGATGCCCGGTTTTGCGTATATCGTCAACGGCATCCTGATTATCGTCGTCATCATGTATTATCCTAACGGTCTCATTTATCTTGGCAACGATATGAAGAAACTATGGAATCGATGGAAAGCGAAGGTGGCCCGATGAGCACGTCAAATCTTCTTCAAGACGGTTACGTTTTGCGACTGGACAGTCTATCGATTGCGTTTGGCGGGTTGAAAGCCGTCGACAATCTGAACTTTGAAATCAAAGAAAAGGAAATCTTCGGTTTGATCGGTCCCAACGGTGCCGGTAAGACGACGGTTTTCAACTGTATCACCCAATTCTATAAACCGAACCACGGAAACATCTACTTCAGGGATAAACACGGTAACATTACTAACCTGATCGACCATCCGGTCCATGAAATCATCAAACTGGGATTAGTGCGGACGTTTCAAAACGTCGAACTAATCCGTGAACTTACGATTTTAGATAATGTGTTAATCGGGGCTCACATCGACTTTAAGAGTTCAATCCTGGCCCAGACCTTGAAAACGAAGAAGGCTCGTGCCGAAGAAATCGCATTGCGCAATGAAGCCATCGAAGTGCTGAGTTTCCTTGGCATCGCTGACCGTATGCTTCAGCCAGCCGGAGGTCAACCTTACGGTATCTTGAAGAAAGTCGAATTAGCCCGTACTTTGATGTGCCATCCCAAACTGATTATCCTGGACGAACCTGCTGCCGGACTCAATGACCTTGAAACCGTCAATCTGGCCAAAGTCATCCGCACGATACGCGACCGTTACGACTGTGCGATCTTATTGGTGGAACATGACATGCGTTTGGTTATGGATGTCTGCGACAAAATCTGCGCTATCAACTTCGGGAAATTCCTTGCGGTCGGCAATCCGAAAGAAATCCAACGCAACCCCGACGTTCAAACCGCCTATCTGGGTGAGAAGGAGGCTGACCTATGAGTACCTTCGCCCTGGAAATACGCAATCTGAAAGTGAATTACGGAGCTATCGAAGCGCTCAAAGGAATCGATATCCAAGTGAAAGAAGGCAGCGTCGTCGCGCTGTTGGGGGCCAACGGAGCCGGCAAAACGACTACCTTGCGGACTGTTTCGGGATTGATCGCGCCTACGGGAGGATCGATCCAGTTCTTCGGAAAAGAAATCACCGGTGTCGAGGCGGAAAAAATCGCCAAAATCGGTATCGCGCAAAGTCCCGAAGGTCGCCAGGTATTTCGCGATTTGACGGTCGAAGAGAATCTGAAAGTAGGAGCCTTCACGATCAAGAATAAAAAAGAAGTGAAAGCCAATTTCGTCAAGGTCTACGGGTATTTCCCGGTATTGAAAGAACGCAAGCATCAAGTCGCATCGACCCTCTCCGGAGGCGAACAGCAAATGTTGGCAATCGGCCGCGCCCTGATGAGTTCCCCCAGAATTCTATTACTGGACGAACCATCGCTCGGACTTGCCCCGCTGATTGTCCGCGACATCATGAAGATCGTCACCGAAATCAGAGATGCCGGCACAACCGTCATCATCGTCGAACAAAATGCGCTTCAGACCTTGAAAATCGCCGATTACGCGTATGTGCTGGAATTGGGGAAGATTAGTACCCATGGTCCGGCAGAGGAATTGTTGCACGATCCTAAGCTCATCGAAGCGTATCTGGGATCGCATTAAATGGAAATAATGCAAGGGCATTATTATAAAAGGAGGAGACCCTTATTATGAAGAAAATCGTCGTTATTCTTCTTTCTCTCATGCTGCTTGGAAGTTTGGCAGCCTGCGCGAAAAAAGAAGTGGCCGCTCAAGGCGTTACGGACAAAGAAGTCCTTATCGCGAACTGCGCAGCTACATCCGGTGCATTCGCACCTGTCGGTGTTCCGTTTATCGCAGGGATTCAAGCCTATCTAGCCTATGTCAACAAAGCCGGTGGCGTCAATGGACGTACTGTCACTTTCAAGCATGTCGATGACGAGTTCGATCCGGTCAAAGGCAAAGCATGTTTGGACGCTTTCATCAACGATGACAAAGTCTTCGCGATCGTCGGCCATTTCGGTACCCCGGTTGTTGGAGCTACTCTGCAAGACATCAAAGACGCAGGGATCCCGGCTGTTTACTTCGCAACAGGCATCGGCCAGTTATATGCTGCGAAAGCAACCAAAGAAGACAAGAACATCAACATCTTCCCGGTTCAGCCTATTTATAAAACGGAAGGCCAAATTATGGTCGCTCGTGCCGTTGGAGACTTCAAAGCAAAGAAAATCGGTATTATCTCTACCAGTGACGATGCCGGTAAAGACCTCTTAGCCGGAGCCAAACTGAAAGCTACCGAATTAAAAGTCGAATTAGTTGAAGTGCAAGTTGCAGCCGGTGCTACCGACGTTTCCGCAGCCGTCACGACGATTAAAAACGCCAACGTAGATTTCATCATCGGCGCTGCCATCCAAGCAACGATTCCGACGATCGTCAAAGAATTAGCTGCCCAGAACGTCAATAAAGACGTGATTACAACCTACGTCAACGTCTCGCCAGCCATCGCGAAAACATTCGCTACGCAAATCGCCGGTAAGTTCGATGTATACGGATCCGGTTGGGTCGCGTTCGATGCTGCACACAAAACCAATATCGACATGTATGCCGCGAATATCGATGCCGCCTATGCTGCCAACGCTTACGCGATGACAGGCTGGATCGCCGGATATTTCTTCGTCGAAGGACTCAAACGCGTTTCTGGAACCGTAACCTGGGAAAAATACATCGCTGCGATGGAAAAAACACCGATTACCAACCCGTTTGGCGGAGTAATCGATTTCGCTAACGGAGCACGTTTAGGAACCCAAGAGATGAACCTCTCCAAAGTCGATCCGACTGCCGCAACCATGTGGAAAGAAGTTCAACCGCTCGAAAACATGAACAAAATCTTAGGTAAATAAGTTAAACTAGAAATATGGGGGAGGGAAACCCTCCCCTGTGTTTTTCTAAGGAGGACTCTATGGACTATTCAAAGAAACTCATCACCGTGCAAGAAGCTTTAGCTAAAGTCAAATCAGGCGACCAGATCGTCACCGGATTAGGAAGCACCGAAGCGCACGCATTCATGCTGAATCTGCATACGATCGCCGACCGCGTCAAAAACGTCACAATTACAAACTGCCTCCCGATGTGCGACGCACCCTTTATCAGGGAAGAATATCGCGATTCGTTTTTCGTCGACGGTTGGTTCTATTCACCTGCCTTACGTAAAGCGCATAAGAACGGAAACATCGCGTATATACCCAACCACCTTCACTTGGCAGGATCCAAACGACTCTTCCATGTGCACACTAATCTTTATATCGGGGCTTGTTCGATGCCTGATAAACACGGCTATGTATCCTTGTCGCTTTCCAACACCTATGAAAAGCAGACGATCGCGCAGGCCGACCTTGTTATTATGGAAATCAATCCGAATATGCCGTATACCTACGGCGATGTCGAATTACATATCAATGAAATCGACTTCATGATCTTAACAGATTATGCGGTTCCGGTTTTAGGCGAAGTCGAGTCCAACGAAAAAGACGAAAAGATCGGTCAAGCCATCGCTTCCTACATCAACGACGGAGACTGCATCCAACTCGGTATCGGGGGTATCCCCAATGCTGTCGCAGCTCATCTGCATGAAAAGAAAGACCTTGGCGTGCACACCGAAATGCTGACGACGGGATTGATGCGCCTTGCGAAAATGGGTGTCATCAACGGTTCGAAGAAGACCTTACATAAAGGAAAGATGGTTGCGACCTTTGCGTTGGGAACCACCGAACTCTATGAGTATCTTGATCATAATCCCGGTATCGCGATTTTCGACGGGGGATATGTCAACGATCCGGCGATTATCGGCCTCAACGACAACCAAGTTTCGATCAATACCACCATGGAAATCGATTTGACGGGACAGTGTTGCAGCGAATCGATCGGTTCGCTTCAGTTCAGCGGAGCCGGGGGACAAGCAGATACGGCGATTGGAGCGCAAAATTCCAAGAACGGTAAATCGTTTATCGCCTTATATTCCACCGCCATGGCTAAGAATCCATTGACTGGCGAAAGGGAAGAAGTTTCCAAGATCGTCCCTCAACTCAAACCGGGCGCGGCCGTCACGTTATCCCGCAACGATGTCGACTATGTAGTCACCGAATACGGTGTTGTCTGTCTGCGCGGAACCAGTATCCGCGAACGGGTTACACTTCTGATTTCAATCGCACATCCGAAATACCGCGAAGACCTGATGAACCAAGCTAAAGAACTTGGCATCATAATGTAATATGGCTACCTTTCAGCATAACGGATATGAAGTTTATTTCGAAGAATACGGCCAAGGGATTCCACTCATTTTACTCAACGGTATCATGATGTCGACCTTAAGTTGGAAACCGTTCATCGAAACCTTCTCCCAACATCGCAGACTGATCCTGATCGATCTGTTAGATCAGGGCAGATCCAGCAAGTTGGACGGACTCACCTACGATTTGGACATCCAGGTCGAGGTCGTCAAAGGACTCTGCGATCATCTGAATCTATCGTCTGTCGATCTGTTTGGCATCTCGTACGGAGGTGAAGTCGCGATGCGCTTTGCGATCCAACATGCTTCTTACATTCGAAGACTGATGCTTTTCAATACGACCGCCTATACCAGTCCATGGTTACAGGAAATCGGCAATGCATGGAATCGTGCGGCGCATGATCCCGAGGGCTATTATTCAACAACCATCCCGGTTATTTATTCTGCTCGTTTCTATACCGATAATCAGGTTTGGATGGACAAACGCAAACAATTCCTGATCGGTGTTTTCTCGAATCCTGTTTTCATTCAAGCCATGATCCGTTTAACCAACAGTGCCAACAACCATGATGTGCGCCATCTTTTGGCCGATATCCAAGCACCTACGCTGGTGGTTTCCTGTGAACACGATTACATCACACCGCCGGTAGAACAGACGCTCATCGCGTCTAAAATCCCGCATGCGTCGTTGGTGATGATCCCGGACAGCGGACATGCCTCAATGTACGAAAAACCTATGTTATTCAGCTCCCTCGTCCTCGGATTCGTTTCTACGAGTAAGACGGACGGCATTATCTAAGTTATCAAGCCGTTTGAGAAATTTCATCCTCCCTGCAGTTTATTCATCACTCAAATGGCTCGATATTCCTATTTGTGAAACTTCATGTTTAATGATAAAATGACAACGAAAGTCGAGGTGAGTCGATTGGAATCTCTAGTGAACCAACCTAAAACGAAGCGCGGGCAAGCCACTCTCGACCGGTTATGCGAAGCATCCGAACAACTCTTTTTCAAAAATGGTTATTTTGGCACTTCCATCAATGAAATTACGCGGCTCGCCAATGTTGCACCTGGTACCTTCTATATCTATTTTTCAGACAAACTGAGTCTTTACTGTTACTTACTGATGCAGTACTCGCATCAGATTCGCATGCACATCGCCAAGGAAGTCAAGGGTTGCACCACCCGCAAAGAAGCCGAACGCGTGGGATTGCGTGCCTACCTCGATTTCATCCATGAACACAAATACATGTATAACATCATTTGGGAATCATTATATATTGACAAGAAACTGTTCATCGATTATTATTCGAAGTTCGCTGAAAACTACATTCATCAAATCAAGAACGCCCAACTGACCGGAAGTATGAAGAACTATGATCCAGAAGTCGTCGCCTATATGATGATGGGTATTTCCAATTTCATCGGACTCAATTACGTCATGTTTTCCGAACATGATAATTTCGAACATGTGGTCGACCAAGTCATCGAAATACTCGACAAAGGTTTGTTTTAGCGCACAGCCGTGCGCTTTCTTTTGGAGGAAGCATGCAAAGAGCAATTTATCCCGGATCCTTTGATCCGATCACCAATGGCCATCTGGATATCATCGAACGTTCTGCATCGATCGTCGACGAACTGGTTGTGGCCATTATGATCAACCCTGAAAAACAATTCGCGTTTAGTGTCGAAGAGCGTATGGACATGATTCGTGAATCCGTCAAACATCTGCCCAACGTACGCGTCGACTCCAGTACCGGTCTGACGGTCGATTATGCAAAGCGGATCAACGCAAAACTGCTAATCCGCGGCATACGTGCCGTCATGGATTATGAATATGAAATGCAGCAGGCGACCGCCAACATGATGCTTTGCCCGTCGATCGAATCGATTTTTCTTCTGTCAAGTCCGGAACATTCCTTCGTTTCCTCATCCGTCGTCAAAAACATCGTCATGAACCATGGCGACGTGACGTATTTCGTTCCACCCCACGTCGCAGTTAAATTGATTGAACACTATCGTAAAGACTGACATTTCTTATGCAAGTGTTTGCGCGATAAACTATCTTCATGGCACCTTAAAACCAATCAAGGGCGACAATTTTTCCTGCTTTCAATCGAAGAACGCCAGGTTCTTTTTTTGCGAGGCACAAGAATCTATCTATTCTAATCGTAGCGATTATCACACCCAACGGAAGGTCCTAATCAGCAACCTGATTTTTTCAATAACTAACAAACAAGAAATTTTATCATCGGTTTATATGCGATATATGCCAAAAAATCTGACTTTACGATGTGTTGTGAGTGCATAATCCCACCATGGAAATAGAAATCCTGGAGTGAATTGTAATGACATTTAATTTCGATAGAGTATAATAATGAAGTCAAGGAGGGGGACAAAATATGTACAAGCAACTAATCTTGGCGAGTCAAAGCCCTCGCCGCAGAGAATTGATGGCTATCTGTGAGATACCATTTACCATCATCAACTCACAAGTGGATGAAACATTGAATACACAGATGTCGCTAGGGGATGCGGTTGCTGATCTGGCTTACCGTAAAGCCCTCGCGGTTTTCACTACGCATCCGGATTCGGTCGTCATCGGTGCAGACACGATTGTGGTCATCGACAATGAGGTGCTAGGCAAACCGGTCGAAGTCAGTGTCGCAGTTGAAATGCTTCGCAAACTCGCAGGTCGTACTCATCAAGTCATCACCGGCGTTAGTATCATCGGTCCGGGATGTGAAGAGTCTTTCTTTAGCGAAACATCCGTCGAATTCTATCCGATGAGCGAAGAGCAGATCAAAAAGTATGTCGATTCAAAGGTTGCGTTGGATAAAGCGGGAGCTTACGGCATCCAGGATAAAGGTGCGCTTTTCATCAAAGGCATCGTCGGCGACTATTATACGGTCATGGGATTACCCATCGCACGCGTTTACCAAAGTTTACAAAAATACCTTTAGCTCTTGATTTATTGAACCTTTTTGGTTATTATATTATGGCGACGCCGTCATGGTTCAATGGTAAAACAGAGCAATGGTAATGCTCAGTTCCGAGTTCGATTCTCGGTGACGGCACCATTGTCGACTAAAGCCTTTCAAATAAGGCTTTTTTTAATGTCTGAAAGGCAATGTTCAACAAATGTTCAACACTTTTTCAAAATAGCAAAATTTATAACTAGTGATTCTTGAAATATTGCCTCAGCTTTTTGATGTATAATTAACAAAACAGTGAATTATTTATCGGAATATTTGCATCATAGAAAGTTCCTGTAAAACTCCCTAGAAGCACAATTATCCAGTATCATCAATGATTATGAAGAATTTGCAATGATCGAAGAAATCGCAAAATTGTTGGTTTATCTCGATCGAAAATCAAATCAAGAGTACAACACTAACCAAAAGGCATATGAAACCACACTTGAATCCATAAAAAAATTGGAACCAAACGCAACGAAGAAGGCAATATACAATTGATGACAAAAGTACTCAATCAAGCGGTTGCCTATGGATTCAATAAGCGTTTTATCGAAAGCGAGTGGAATGGTATTGGTTCTTGGCAGGGATAAGGCTAACCCTTATTGAGAATCAAAACTTATAAGCGCTGACTTTTATGACTCTAAAATATCAACTCATAGGAGGTATAAGAATTTGGACAAATATCCGAAAGTAACAATCATTACTATCTTAATGTGATACTATTGCAATATAGACAACCATTACATAAAGGGGACAATATGGAAATCAACGAAGAATTGAAAGACCAGAAGTATACAAAGGCTTATTCCGAGACTAAATTGTTTGAGAAAATATTGAAGTTTGCGAAAGCTGCCGGGATTAAGGTGATTTATCTCGCCCTATTATTGTTTTACACATTACAAGATCCAACGACTCCATTATTGGCTAAATCGATGATTATTGGTGCTTTGGGTTATTTCATATTACCAATAGACTTCATTCCTGACATTGTCCCAATAGTTGGTTACTCGGACGACTTGTCAGCTTTATTATCGGTTCTTGCCGCCGTTGCCTTATATGTTGATGAGGATATAAAGAATAAAGCGAAAGCAAAATTACAGGTTTGGTTTGGAGCATATGATGAAACAAAATTGCAAAAAGTAGATAATAGAATCAACAAATAGCTTGTATGAAAGCATAATTATGAATAGCTAACGAATTATATTCAAAACTATCACAGAAAACGCAATATGCCTTTGTTTCGTGACTTTACCATCATCTACACGACCCTTTTCTGAAAGGGTCTTTTTTCGAGACCAATTTCACTTAGTAGAATCCAATCATTTTTGACATGTTAATGTCACATTTGCCATGCTATAATTTCGACAAAAGGATATTGCGAAAGGGATTACTCATCATGACCGTACAGACCCCCAAATCATTGCCTAAAAGATACTATGATTTGGATTATTTACGTCTTTTCATCGTTTTCCTCGTCATTTTCCTACACTCGTTGCTGCCTTTCGTCATGACTTATGATTGGAAGATCAACGATGTGATCAAGACTTTCGATTTTTCCGTCGCATCCAGAATCATCGATGTGTTTATCATGCCCGTCATGTTCTACATCGCAGGATACTTTGCTTATCCTTCAATCAGGAAAGGAATCTGGAAATTCATTTTCGGGAAAATAACCCGCATACTTATCCCTTTTGCGATTGGAATCGTATTTCTCGCTCCGATCATTTCATACTTTGGGTTTACTCAGCATAAAGTGATCGATATGACCTTTATGGCTTATTGGACCCAAAGTTATTTCAACCATTTCATCGATCAGCAGCATTTCTGGTTTCTTTCTTCTTTATTTCTTTTCTTCATGGTCTTCGCTATGGTTTATGCAGTATTTCAAAGAAAATTCGAAAAGGTATACGAGTCGGCGAAAACGCAATCGCCTTCAGCAATTAAAATTTCGATCTTCTTAGCAATCACCTTAAGCCTATCGATCGTATTATATTATTTCGCTGGTAGAGTGTATCCCGATGGAACATGGATTACCGTTCTTGGTTTGTTCCAAATTGAAGTGACAAGGTGGATCGGGTATGCGTTGTACTTCATCGTAGGCATAGTTGCCTGTGTAAAACGGGTGGATATCGGGGAAAGATTATCCAAACATGCATTAATGCTAAGTTGTGCGGCTGTTTTTATGGTGTATGTATATTGCGATTTTTGTTTCGGCGTTTATTTTTCACCGGATAAGGGATATCTAAAAGCTAGTATCCAATTTATCTACGCTATCGAACATGTGCTCTTTTGTTTTGCTATGGTGATCACGCTCTTGACAATTTTCAAGCATTTAAACCGTCCTTCAAAAGTTTTCGAAAGATTGGCGAAAAACTCGTTCACCATCTATATCGTCCATATGGTGTATACGGTCGTACTACAATACTATGTCGTCCAGTTTTCGTTGGATATCTACACCAAGTTCATGATCATTCTAGTTGGAACGATCGTATTAAGCGTTGCTACGAGTGAGGCGATATCATGGATCGTTCAAATTAGTAGAATAAGGCCGAATAAGAGAAGCATTGAGTAATAATTTTAGGAATCATTTTAGCTAATTGTTTCTTTCCCGGGTTAACAAGTGTTTTCTAATCCATTTAATAACTGAAATTTACTCAGTCATCTCTAGACCTATATAACCCAAAAAGCATAATTAAAAAAGACTGATTTGCATCAAACCAGCCTTCTCATACGTTTTTTGCGAAATTAATAAGTGATTAACTCGATCTTATTAGATTTAAGCAACAAAAATCAATTATTTTGGTTTTCACCCATCTGATGAAGATCTTCTTTGTTTGGATCGATTGGGTTGGCATTTTCGCCCATTTCATGAATCTTCTCTTCATTGGGATCGATCGGGTTAACATCTTCGCCCATTTGATGAAGATCTTCTTTGCTGGGATCGATCGGAGTAACATCTTCACCCACTTGATGAAGATCCTCTTTCTTAGGATCTATCGGTTCAGTATTCTCGCCGATTTCGTGAACATCTTCTTTAGTAGGATGTATCCGGTCAACATTTTCACTGCTTTGGTGAATAATTGGAGTATCGCCCATTTTTAAACGATCGTCTCCCATCGCGTCTAGCGAATTCATGTTTTTCTTTTCTTCCATGTGACTTCCTTCCTCAGATTATTGATTTCAATAATCATGATAAAACCATTTCATAATATAAAAACCATCATTCGAAATAACTATTATATGACCACCTCGCGAAGATTATTCACATTACAGTTTTGCGGTACTTTCCCCATTTCTGTTAGGTTAAATTCATCCGCGAAATACACTACAAAATTATCATATGCTTTAGTAAAACGGATTGCAAGGGTGACACATTAAATGCAATCTGTTACATTTCGACAGATGTTTATAGAAGGATAATCGATGATTTTTTCTGCTATGGTCTTGAGTGTAAAAAAGTGAGCAATATGAGTGAAGTCGGACACATTCTAGATTATATTTAAAATAACTGATGAGACTTAAAGCTCCGGAACCAATAATTGACCTCTAAAAAGTTGATCATCGACCGACGCAAACATCTTAACTAAGGTTCTGTGCGTGATCCCGTGACTCCCTACAAC
>JBBQGS010000028.1:0-15266 GCA_038323255.1 Erysipelotrichales bacterium
GACCACTTCATGAACGGAATAGTCAAACTTTACAATCAAAAGATAGCGGGTAACCGAGCTTCCCTCAAAGGTATGACTAAGGATAAACAGAAGTCCTACGCTCAGGGAACTAATAATCGCAATCAGATATAAACCAACCCCGGACATGATACCAGCCATAATCGTCCAGAAAATGAAACCGGTGTCCATCGGATCTTTGACCGCGGTACGGAAGCGGACAATCGACAGGGCACCGACCATCCCTAATGATAAGGCGAGATTGGATGCGATCGTGCGGACAATCAGCGTCGTGACCATTGCCAGTAAAATCAGCAGCAAACTGAAAGATTTGGAATAGATGACGCCCGAATAGGTGCGACGGTAGACATAAATGATGAAAACGGCGATTAGGAACGCGGTGATCAGCGACAGCAGGATTCCGGTGATGGATATCGTGCCGGTGAATTCTTCGGCGATGCCTTTTTGAATCAGGTCCAGGAAACTCATGATCTTTCTCCTTTAGAGCACGCTACGGCAGAGCGTGAACTTCGATAAAGCTTGGCGTAACATCGGGGTTGAATTCAATATGCCGACGATGGCGGACGGAAGAATCTCGTTATACTTGATTTCAACAACCGATTCGCAGTCTTCCATCATCGGAATGCCGGCATAGATCGGTTGGAAGAAATCATAGTCGTATCCACGCGAATGGATGTTTTCGTCGAACGTGATGCGAACATCCAGACTATCCATGACGAAGGCGGTTCGTCGGTAATCGACGATGACGGATGGTACAAGGTGGCGTGTTTTCATGTCAATCAGGAAATCACGGAGTACTTCTTCCCCAGCAATGTCCGATGCTTCGATATCGCCTTTGATGAATCGCTCGGCTTGGACCTGGTCGATCCGGGCAATCCGTTTCTTGGTCATCTGGTCATGTTTTTCTTTACATTCCAACCGCACAAAATCGGTATTCTGGTTATAATAGCGGATACGGAATTTCTTACGTGTCTGCACCCCATCCATCTTTTCGAAATAGGCATCGGAATCCAAGGTATCGAAGTAGAGGCTGCGGATCATATATTCGCCGTTCTCGTCGGCATTGCGGTCATAGTCCATAATCAACGCTATACGTTGTTTCAGCAGCGTCGCCGCATCCCGATGCAGCGTGAATTTCAGTTCATGGCGCAGGATCATATCAATTCTCCAAACAACGCATAGAACTGTGCATTGCTGAGATTAAAGAATGCTTTGGTCTGATCCATCAGATAACCGGTTCTTTGTCTGACATAATCACGTAACAGATTGACATCACTTTCCCAATCCGCCATCGTAATACCCCAACGGGCATGGTCGCGCGGCATCTCGGGCTGCATCTTTTTATAAAACATTTCAAGATTCGTGCTGACGTTGTTCTCATTCCAAATTGTTTCCATATTCAATTTAATGCGCTGAAGGAACGTTGCGCGGAAGCCCGCATTGCGCATCAGATTACGCATCAGGACGGTCGATACATTGAAGCGCGACATCCCCTCGGGGTTGGTCATAAAGGCATAGTAATCGCGGGAATAATTGTAGAAAGCGTAATCGAGGTCGTAGAAGACCATCTTATACTTCCCGCCGTCATACGCCGACGAATTGATATACCGCGTATTGATGATATCGTTGTTGGTGACGAAAACTTCCGCTACCCAGAAATCAATATAACTGTTGACATCCAAACGATCCAAAACATAATCGTAGTTGGCATTCAGCGACATATCGTGCGTGTTGGCATAAGAGATGATTGAACTGATTCCCCTGCTAGATCCGTATGAAACGGCATTATCGGCACGAACTACGTTGGCGGTTACCTTATCAACATTGAAATGGGTCGACACAAAATACTCGTCGACTTTCTCGCGGATATCGTAGATACCCCAGTATCTGCCGTTGATGTAAAGCACAATCGATTTATAAGCCTGGACTTCGACCGTATCGGACTTATCCATCAGCGAAGTACCAAGGATGTCGCGAAAATACGCACCGTTATAATCTTGCGATCCAGAACGCAAAACAAGTTTATTATAGACGGAAAAATCCCGATTTGGAAAAACTTGGTAATGAAGCATACCAGGTCCGTATTCACTGCGAAAATTGAGTTCAAAGGATTTCTTCGAAATATAGCGCGTTGAGCCTCCGAATAACTGAAATCCGCAATCGATTGAGAAACCCTGGTCCCCTTCAAATAGATCAACATGCGATGCATATTCCAAACCGACATTGTCCGGGTTGCCCTGCAGACTGTCAAAGTCGGTCGGTTTCATCGCTACCGAAACCACTGGAAAGACATGGTTCTCGTTGACGATATAGCTAAATGTGGAAACTGCACTTGCCCCTTTATTATCTTCAATTGTTACAGCCCGAATGATCGTCGTTTTCGAAATCGTGATCGGGTTGGCATATTTAGTTGATTGTTGGTTCGGTTTACTACCATCTAATGTGTAATAGGTATTCCCCTGCGTCTTCAGATCGACCGCCAGTGTTTTCACATTATTATAAACGCCGGCAGCGAGCGAGCTTTGCGGAGCAGTGCTAATCATATAGTAGCCATTCTCGTTGGCGGCTTTGGGCGTCGGGACCGCACTGTAGGTGAATCCGCCTTTGGACGTCCGTGACAGACTGAAGTTGACCGGCAGTTCAGCAATGAATGCGGAATCAGCGATCACTCCCATATGATAAAGATAAATTGATTCAACTTCGCCCAATTTGAAGTTGGTATGTTTGTAGGTCGTGGTGCTGAGATTGACATCCCCCGAAGCCATCAGAAGGTAGTATTCACCCGAATTGAGATCCACTTTCGGCAAGGCATAGGCACCTGGTGTACTTTGGGTGGTCGTAAGTGTATATTCATTGAGATGGATGACGCTCTTCGAGTTGTTTTTCAGTTCGATCCAATCATAATGTTCGGCTCCGTTTTGGGGCAGGTATTTCGTATTGTTGTTCATCGCTTCACTGATGATAAGTCCGACTGGAAGACCAAGCGAAGAATTGAACGCTTCGGTGCCGGCAGGATCATTTGAATGCCCCGGACTGATAAACGGCTGTTGGACGAAGCGGTCGGCTTGCCAGACCATGGCATATCCGCTCACGACGTTTTGATAATCCGCCTGATCCAGGATTTTTCCCTTATCATCGGCCAATATCACCGATCCGTTTGTATCGCTCAATCTGAAACTAGCGCTCAAGGCCCCCTCGGACGATTCCTTACCCGATGTATAGACAACGATCGACTGTCCCGCTTTGATCGTATTCGTTGGGAATTTCCAACGGAATGGCGCATCCGGACTCTCACCCAGATAATAATCGGTAACATCGACATTTTTGGCAGAAACATTGGTAATTTCGATATATCCCGCAAAGCCGAGATGATCGACCGTAAAGTTGCCTTGGTTTCGAGGCAAAAACTCAGTGATTTTGAGTGGACTTAGAGTTGCTTTACGCGCTTTCTGATAAGCATCATATCCGCTGACGCTGTTTTCGTATCCAGGTGTAGGTTGACTGTAAATGACCCATTTCCCTTCCGAATTGCGTCCAATCGATTTATTCTCTCCGATTTCGGGAAGCTGATACGATGCCAATACTCCACCGCTCGGACTGCGTAGGACCAATGTCTCTCCGCCTACGCCTTTCAGACGGAAATTGGTATAAAGCCCGTCTTTTTTGGCTCCATAAAGAAAAACGACCAAATAGGATTTCGCCGGTATCTTAACATTGTGGAAAACCCACTTCGTTTTATCGAGCGTATCGCTCAGTCCGTAATTAAGAAGATTGATCTCTTTATTTGAGCCATTATAAAACTCGATCCAGTCGTAGATCTTTCCGTTGGGATCCGCAAACGACCCATTATTGTTCGTCATGATTTCATTGATGACCAAACCACTCGAATCACTGGCTTCCTGCCCGAGTTCAGAGTCGATCGGATGCAGGATGACGCTGTTTTTTGCGAGTAAACTGACAAGTAAAGAAATCCCGATTGTAATCGCGATGAGTGTGAGAATCAATTTGTCTTTAGATTGTAATCTTCGTTTTGATTTCACCATATGTGTTATTTCCTTTTTTCAGTTTACCACTGCATTCATCCAAAAGAAAGTGTGTATTGAGCAATGTTTACGGTTTGACCATTTTTCGGATACCAATGCTAGGTTAATCCTGTATAATATACGGTATAGGAAATTTTAAAATGAAAATCGCAATTTTGATTCCTGCCTATCAACCCGACGAAAAGCTAACCGATGTGGTCGCATCGCTTCTTCTTCAGTGCGACTTCCCCATCATCATCGTCAATGACGGCAGCCGCGTAGCGTGTCTGCCTGTTTTCGATGGATTGGCTAAGCTGGAAAATATCACGGTTCTTACCCATGCGATCAATCAAGGGAAAGGCCGTGCGCTGAAAACAGCGATCGCCCATTGTCTTGAACGCAGGGATATTGATGGTTGTATCACGGTTGACGCTGACGGTCAGCACAAATCCGAGGATGTTTTAAGGATGGCTGTGGCTCTGCACGCGACACCGCAGGATTTAATCCTTGGTGCTCGCGATTTCGACTTCAGCAATGTTCCTGTAAAAAGTATGCTTGGAAATAAGATCACACGATTCATCACGCGTTTCATCGTCGGCCAGAAGATTACCGACACGCAAACCGGTCTGCGCGCTTTCGGAAAAAAAGCGATGCTGGATTATCTGGGCATTCCGGGTGAACGCTATGAATTTGAAATGAATATGCTGCTGTATGCAAAACGATTCGGCATTAAGATCCGCGAAATCACGATCGAGACCGTTTACCTCGACCATAATTCCTCATCGCATTTCAATCCGCTGTTGGATTCGATCCGCATCTATCGCCAGATTTTCGCTTTCATGTTTTCCTCGATTGCATCGGCTCTTTTGGACTGGGGCTTGTTCACGATTTGTCTGGGGTTATTCGCAAAACTAGCCGAACCTATCCTTTATGCGACGATTGCAGCCCGTCTGGTTTCACTGAATTTCAACTTCGTGATGAATCGGAAATTAGTGTTTCGCAGCGACAGCGGATGGAAGAAACAGGCACTTAAATACTACATTTTGGCGGCTGTCCAAATGTTTGCCAGCGGATATCTGGTAAAATTCGGCGCTACCCTCTTTACAATCCCCGTGTTGATGATTAAAATCTGTATTGATTTAGGATTGTTCTTCTTAAGTTATCAAATTCAAAAAGCCTTAATTTTCAAAAAGGAGTAACACATGAAACCAAAACGCATTCCCTATCTGTGGGCATATATTGTCAGCCTTATTCTGGTAACCTCGATCCTATATGTCTTATTGGACGCTTTTTTGATACCGAAAACGGTGGCCGTCGTGGATCCGGAAAAAAATCCGGTGTGCGATGTCACGCCGGGTGGTGAGCAGGTCAATAAAGTAGTCAACGTTACCGATACGACATACAGCGAATCGCAGAGCGTCGTCTACAAGAGCATCAAAATCGATAAAGTGCAGGAAAACGGGTATGTCTATTATGTTGCCGATATCCAGCTCAGTAACGCAGCCTATCTGAGGACGGCGTTCGCTAAAAACCAATTCGGGCGCAATATCAATCAAACTACCTCGACGATTGCGAAAAACAACAATGCCATCCTTGCGATTAACGGCGATTTCTACGGATTTCGGGATACAGGTATAGTCATCCGCAACGGTGTGCTTTATCGCGACATTCCCCGCAATCGAATTGACAACCGGACACTGATCATCGACAAGAACGGTGATTTCAAGTTCGTAGTCGAAGGTGCAGTCAGCGGAGAGACCCTGATAAAGCAGGGTGTAACGCAGAGTTTCTCGTTTGGACCGATTTTAATGGAAGATGGAAAACTGGTGGATACTTCAAACCAATATTGGGTCGCAGCCAAAGCGAATCCGCGCGTCGGAATCGGGCAGATCGGTCCGCTCCATTATTTATTCGTGGTCGTAGACGGTCGTACTGGTACCAGCGACGGTATGACTTTACCTGAACTGGCACAGATTTTCTACAAGCGCGGCGCCAAAGTCGCTTATAACCTCGATGGCGGCGGTTCATCGACCATGTATTACAACGGAAAAGTCATCAATCGTCCCACGACCGACGGTGCATCCATCGGCGAACGTGCGGTCAGCGATATCATCTATATCGTGGGGAAATGACATGAAAAAAACTGGGAAACAATTTATCGTCTATCTTGCGCTAAGTGTCTTTGCCTGGTTGTTTAATGCCATATACCAGTTGTTCGCTCACGGTGTCAAATCGGTTTACATGGCAAACATGTGGATGGTACTGGCTGGTGGTGCACTGTTCTATCTTATGCTGAACCAACTTCCTGCTATACGTCATCGCCGCTTCTATCGTCTCTTCACCAATGTGCTGAACACGTCGGCGGCGGTGCTGGTCGTCGGAATGCTGCTACGGGGAATTATCGATATCGCAGGATCTGCTTCGGTCTATATCGTCTGGTACTTCACGGTTGCGAAGTTCGGGCTTATTCTGGCGGCCATTTTGTTTCTGTTGATGTTGATCATACCGGTTAAGAAGGTTACGAAAACAAAAAAAATCCCGCAATAATCAGCGGGATTTTTTCTATATGAGTCGTACTTTAACGACTCCTTCGATGGCTTCAAGAGCGTTGAGGATATCCGGACCGGCTTCCCCCTCGATGTCGAGGATGGTATATGCCCAGGCTTTCTTTGACATATTCTGCATAGTGGCGATATTGATGTTTTTGCTGCCCATGACCGACGTGATCTGACTGACCATGTTGGGGATGTTCTTATGATTGAGGGTGATGCGTGCGTCGGCACGGCAGACGCCCATATCGCAGTCGGGATAGTTCACAGCATTCTTGATATTGCCGTTTTCGAGATAATCCATCATCTGACGGACGGCCATGATGGCGCAGTTGATTTCCGATTCTGGTGTGGAAGCACCCAGATGCGGGATGTTGACACAGTTTTTCATTTGCATCGTCGCCGCATTCGGAAAATCGGTAATGTATTTGGCGATCTTTCCATTTTCCAGTGCTTTTGACATCGCAAGGTCGTCCACGAGTTCCCCGCGGGCGAAATTCAGGATGCGCATGCCGTCTTTCATTTTCGCAATCGTGGCTTCATTGATTAGATTGCGTGTCGCGTCCACCAGTGGCACATGCAGGGTCAGATAGTCGCACTTGTCATAGAGTTCATCGTACGAAGTTGCGCGTTTGACGCTGCGCGATAAGCCCCAGGCAGAGGATACCGAAATATAGGGGTCGTACCCAAAAACGTTCATCCCTAAGGCGGTGGCGGCATTGGAGACGATAACGCCCACGGCACCCAGTCCGATGACACCCAAAGTTTTTCCTTTGACTTCCGGTCCGGTGAAATTCGATTTGCCCGCTTCCACTTTTTTAGGGATATCGTCACCTAGATCAGCGATGGATTTCGTCCATTCAAGTGATCCGATAATATCGCGCGAAGCCAACATTAATCCGGCAACAACCAATTCTTTCACCCCGTTGGCGTTGGCTCCCGGCGTATTGAAGACGACGATGCCTTTTTCCGCATATTCTTCCAATGGGATATTGTTGACGCCGACGCCGGCACGGGCGACTGCTTTAAGTTGATGATCGATCGGATAATCTTGCATGGCGGTGCTGCGGACCAGAATCCCGTCTACTTTTTCTTCCTTTGTCAATTCGTATTTCGGGGTGAAGAGATGCAACCCTTCCTCGGCGATTTCATTCAGTGTCTTGATTTTATACATAGGTCTACCTTGCTTTCCATTGCGTTTCAAACGCAAGCATCGCATCGACCAAGGCTTGCACGCCTTCGACCGGCATCGCGTTATAGACGCTGGCTCGCATGCCACCGACCGTGCGATATCCTTTGAGATTCACCAAGCCGCGCGCTTGTGCGAAACTGATGAACGCTTTGTCGGCTTCGGGACTCGGTGCTCTGAATGTGATGTTCATCAGTGATCTGTCAGCGGGTTCAACGGTGCCTTTGAAGAAGTCGCCGTTGTCCAACACATCGTAAATCAATTTGGCCTTGAATTGATTGATCTTATGAATTTCTTCGATGCCGCCCAAGCTCTTCAGCCATTCAAACATCAAACCGGCGATATAAATCGCATAGGTCGGAGGCGTGTTGTATAAGGAGTCTTCTTTTGCCATCGCCGCATAGTTCAGCATGACGGGAGTTTGCGGATCGGCGAAGCCTAACAGGTCTTCACGAATGATAACGACGGTCAATCCAGCCATCCCAAGATTTTTTTGGGCGCCGGCGAAGATCAGACCGAATTTACTGACATCGAAGGGACGTGACAGAATGTCGGAACTCATGTCGCTGACCAAAACATGTCCGGGCAGATCGGGAAACTCTGTGAAGCGTGTTCCGTAAATTGTATTGTTGCTGACGAAATAGACATAATCCGCATCAGCGCGAATATCTTCTGGTTTAAAGGCCGGGATATGGCTATAGGTATCGGCTTCGGAACTGGCTACGATATGGATATCACCGAATTTCGTTGCTTCTTTCAGTGCCTTCTTTGACCATTCTCCGCTGTCGATATAATCTGCTTTTTTCGAATTTTTCAATAGATTGAGCGGTACCATGGCAAACTGCAAGCTGCCCCCACCCTGCAAAAACAGAACTTTATAATTGGAAGGGATATGCAGTAGGTCGATGAGGTCTTGCTTCGCTTTGGCATGGATGGCTTCGTAGGACGGCGATCGATGACTCATCTCCATAACGGACATTCCCGTCCCTTGAAAATTCAACATCTCATCGGCTGCTTTACGCAAAACGGATACCGGTAAAGTCGAAGGTCCTGCACTGAAATTGTAGACTCGTTCCATCGTTGTGTCCTCCCGCATACTGCGATTTAATGATTCGTACTACATAAACTATGAGTTTACTATACCCATCGAAACCTCTTTCGTCAATTGCTTTTTTTATCGCGTTTTTTCGATAATTTATGCAACATCTATGCAACATGCGAATTGTTTCACGATGTTATAGCAGCCTAAACACTTTTAAAAGGTACTTTACGGGCATGTTTTGCGCACACAAGGCATGCTATAATAAGGATTAGAATTGTGAGGTTTACCATGAAGCAACCATCTGAATTAAAGAAAATTCCACTCATCGATAAAATAGGTTACGGAGCAGGCAATCTCGGAGTCGGCGTTGCCATGCAGGTCATCGGTTCATACTTGGTTTTTTTCACTTCTGTTATCTTGGGCATCCCGGGAAGTTTGGCCGGCTTGGCGGTCGGCATCGGTGTGTTCTGGGATGCAATGACCGATCCGGTCATGGGTTATATTTCAGATATCACCCGTTCGAAACGATTCGGACGGCGACATTTGTACCTGCTTATCGGTGCACTGGGTACGGCGACAACGCTGTATCTGATTTGGGGTATCCGGTCCGATATGCCGACGAATCTGAAGTTCCTTTTGATTTTCTGCTACATCCTACTGTTTAAAACCTTTACGACGATCTACATTACGCCTTATACGGCATTAGGTTCGGAACTCTCGACTGATTACAACGAACGCACCCGCATCCAAAGCATCAAGACCATCTTCTTCCTGTTAGGTTTGGCATTGGTATCGGTCGCAGGGATGTACTTTTTCTTCCGTCCGACTGCAGCGTATCCCATCGGTCAGATGAACCCTGACAATTATCGCAACATCGGCATCGCTTCGGCCATCATCGTACTTGTATTTACATCCTGGAGTTATCTGGCCACAAAAAAATATATCCCGATTCTCAATAAGAAAGTGATTGAGGAAGTTGAAGGCAATAAAGTCGCTTATCTGTTTAAATCGATGAAGACCACCTTCAGCAATGTTGCTTTCCGTTCGGTCGCGTTGTGTTATATGTTCAATAATATCTCCACCGCCTTGCTGAGCAGTCTGGGATTGCATGTGTTTACCTTTACATTCGGCTTTACCAGCCAGAACATTGCGATTCTGCTGGGATTCCAGTTCTCAATCAGCATTCTGTCGCAACCCTTATGGGCGACCATTTCCAAGAAGATCGACAAGAAACCCGCCATGCTGGTGGGTCTTGTGATTGGGATTATCGGGTCTCTTTGTTTCGCCGTATTAATTCCATTCAGAACACAGATCACAAACCAGATTGTCTTCTTCCTCCCCTTTGCACTGTTGGCCGGATTGGCGACCGGTGCGCTGTTCACGCTACCGCTTTCCATGGTCGCCGACACGATTGATCTTGATGAGGTGAAATCAGGTCGTCGCGAAGAGGGCGTGTATTTCGGAAGTATGACCTTGCTTTACAAGACCTCGCAGGCGATCACCATTTTCATCGTCGGCATCATGCTTGATCTGATCCGTTTCAATGCAACGCTGCCGCAACAGGCAGTATCCACGGTTATTGCGCTGGGTTGGGTCTTGGCAATCGGATCGATTTTGAGTTTCCTGCTTTCGGGACTAAGTTTAAAGCCCTATACATTAAGTGAAAAACAAGTCTTGGAGATGCAGAAAACAATCGAAGATCGTAAATAATCATGAAAGGAGTCAATATGCGACGGAAAATATTACGAATAAGTTTAGGAACTTTCTTGGTCATGCTGATCGTTCCTTATCTTATCCCGCTTTCGACAAGCAATAAGATTCCTTCTCTTCCCTATCCCGACAGCGCGTTCTTTTCGACCTTCGATCATGTCAGCATTCATTACAGGCTTAGTAATCCGATTGCGATCAAAGGCAAAATCCTGCTGGTACACGGTTTGGCCGCTTCAACCTTCAGTTTCAGAAACAACATTGCGGCGTTGGTGGGGGCCGGATATCAAGTGTTGGCGATTGATCTGCCGGCATTTGGATATAGCGACCGCAAAGGCGGTCTGGTCCATTCACAGGTGAATCGGGCGAAGTGGCTGTGGGAACTCATCGACAAAATCGATGCGGACAGCGGCGACACGAAAGCATGGAACTTGTTGGGACATTCGATGGGTGCATCGACCATCCTCGCGATGGACAACCAGAAACCCATGAGTGTAATATCGCTTGTAATGATCGACGGCGCCGTGACGCAGGACAACATGAGCATCCCTCTTCTATTCGAGACACCAATCGGCCAATGGCTGAAGGTCTATCTGCGCTACGGTGCATTGAATCGCAATAATTTCGAGAAACTGTTATCCTCCGCTTATGCAAAACCGGCCGACGATGCGGCAGTTGAAGGCTATCTCGCCCCATTATTGATTGATAAGTCAGCTTCAGCTTTGGTGGATTTCGTGAAAACTTCGAAAAACATCAACATTCAAGACTGGAAGTATCCCAAAACACCATTATTAGTGACATGGGGTGAAGCAGACACCTGGGTCAAACCAATCGCGATCGCCAAGATACGCGAAGCGGCACTGGATTTGCAGGTAACGCTTTTCCCCGGACAAGGTCATTGTCCGCATGAAACGGATGCTGGATACAATGATGTGTTACTCGCTTTCCTCAATGACCACAACTAAAACCAAAAACCTTCGCGCGAAGGTTTTTTTACATCTATTTCAATAGCCTTCGATTTCGATCCCGCAATGTTGCGATTCGTCTTCCCAGATAACTTTACCGTTTTTCGTCAATCGAACTTGTATGGTTCCGCCTAATCCCTCTTTGATCGTATGCTGCATCGATCCATGTTTGGGGGCCTTCAGGTTCCCCGTATCGTCCATCTTCGCACTCACACTCAGACACAGTTTCCCTTGCTTTATTTCAAGCAAGAATCCGGTATCGGTCCGCTTCAGTGCTCCTTTACGGGCACCCAGATAGGTAGCGATCCGATATGATTTCTCTCCTGCATCCAGTTGTGCGATAACGCCTTCGAAAGCAAGCCCGGCAAATGGTATGTCGGCGACGCTCAGCATCAGATTCGCAGTGGAAGACGTGAAATGGTTGCCCTGGATCCAAATGTAGCGTTTAGGGAAAGAGCGTCCCCAATCTTTTTCAATGTATCCGATATCGCTTAGAAATGTCCATTTTTCATTGTTTATATCCAGCATCCCATCCACCATATGGTGCATACTGATGACCCCATGGTTGCATTCCATCCCTGGGATATAGGCAAACGGTCCCATGATCGAAGGCATATACAAAGTGGATTTCAACGGTGTCAACGATGTGAAAGTAAGTCTGCCGACACAATTAAAAGTTGCCTGATGGAGATCTAGTTGAATGCCGTTTTGATCGAAATGATTGTTTCCAATCTTATAATGACCGGAATCACTTGAAAACACTTCGAGCGGGTACTCGAAATAATAAGTCCGTACCGGTTTGGTCAATAACAGTTGGACAAATGAATGAGCGTTTTCTACATTCAGACTTACGCCGAATATCACGCTGATGGTTTGATCGCGCTGCGTATTGACTTGTTTATAGTACCAACCTTCAAAATAACCCTTGGTTTCCTTACCGCCTTGGAAAAGGAAAGGATTTCGAAGTTTCGTTTTACTGTCGTAGTTTGGGAGTTTCATGTGTCGATTATAGCATGACCTTTCCCTTCTAATAAGCGAATTGCATGGATTTTCGACTAAATCTTTGCGCTAGGATTATTCCGATGAATTCGTATCGGAAATCACAACTTTTGTCTATCGTAAGTAGACGCGAAAATCGTCATCGAAAGTGCCCTTTTTTATACTATGATAGATAAAAGATGCCTACACACTGATCAAGGAGGAGTCCTAATGAAACACCGGGTCGTTTTCTTTATCATCCTGTCACTTCTGGTCGCTTGCGCCAAGCCGGTCGACGATCCGGCAGCCATCGAAAAAGCACGAATCGAGCAACTCTATTCTGACATCGACAAGGCGATTGTCGCGCAATCCTTTACGGTTGCGAAGGGACGCCTTCCTGAAGTAAAAGACGAGACAAAAAAATATGACTTATTTAAACGGATCATTACCGGCGATGCGAACATACAAAACGCCCAGGCATATCTGAGTGAAATCCAAACCACAGGTTTTTTGGATGATACCGAACTGATTGATGATCTGATACAGACTTTGGACGATCTTCTCAATCGGAACTTTACCTACGAGACCTTGTTCACCGCAGATCAGCGAAGTTTCATCAACGTGCTAGCGGTGGCTTCGTACAACATTTTGCGAGAAAACAATACATCGCATGATGCTTACTCTTCATTTCTATCCGTTTTTATAAACCAGATGAACGGTGAAACGAATTATACCGGATTCGACTTCAACGCCTTTAATTCGACGATTTCTGAAACAGATGCGATCAAAATCATGCGTGACGCTTTCGATAAAGGCAACTTTACCGAGTTTGAGAAAAATGGTACGCGCGTCGATGTATCCTCTTATGGAATCGGCGGACCGGTCGGAACCGTTGTGTTTAAAAGTATCGACATTCAGCCTACCCGCCTCCTGTTAACGTATGAATTCACGCGCTATAATTACGATAATACGGTTTATGCGGTCACGACGTTCGAACTCACAGTTCGATACAATCCTCAGAGCATGTTTGGATTGACGATCATTGGATTCCACTTGAATAGCTAAGAAACCCCTTCATCGTTTATCCGGTGAAGGGGTTTTCGTTTACATTATGCCGTGGTAGGCAATGCGATTTTGCGTCGGACAAACAGTGCCAGACTGGCCGTCACCAAGGCGGCGAAGATACCGGGTGCCCATGTACCCAACGATCCAATCAGAAACCCCCCCATGATCGGCGTGAAGATGCTGGTGAAACTTTCAAGGGACGTGCTAAGCCCCAGGATACCGCCGATTTCTTCCACCGCGACCGCTTTGGTCAGTGAACTGCGCAGGACGGTGTTCAGTACGCCTGATCCAATCGAGATTGGGATCAGCACAATCAGCAATAAAATCAAATTGGGAACCAATGCCCACAAGGCAAATGAGATCGCCAGCAATACACTGGAATAGCGGATCAGAATCTGCTCGTTATAGCGTTTGGTGAGCGGACCGATCGCAAAGACTTGGACAATCACGACCAAGATACCGACATAACCTAGGATAAATCCGGTCGTCGGGGCATCCAGGTTCAACTTTTTCTGCGCATACAGTGCGAAGATGGTTTGGAAGATCCCTTGTGCTACGGAGAAGTACACTCGGCTATGTAAGAGCGGACCGACGATTGGTTTCTGCAGTGCATCTTGAAGAATGCGGAGTGAAAACTTGGTTTTTGCGCTGGTACGCATCTTTTGGCGGGATTCCTTACTGAGAGATTCAGGAAGGATGAAGAAGATGAGCAATAAGTTAATAAAGGAAAGTCCGGCGGCGAACAGGGCCGGAAACTGCAGTCCGTAACGGCTCAGGAATCCACCGATCGCAGGACCGAAAATGAAGCCTAAACCGAAAGCGGCGCCGATCAATCCCAGTCCTTTGGCCCGATCAGCAGGTGAAGTTACATCCGAGATAAAGGATTGTGCGACCGAGATATTCCCGCCGGTCAATCCGTCGAGTAGCCGACTGGCAAAAATGAGGATGATGGTATTGGTTAGTCCCAATACGATAAAGGATAAGAAGGTACCAAACACACTGATAAAAAGAATCGGCTTACGCCCATAGCGGTCGGATAAGCGTCCCAGGATCGGAGTGCCGAACACCTGCCCGATCGGGTAAACAGCCAATAGAAGTCCGATAAAGAACGCATTGAGTCCGTAGCTCTCTGCGATGTAAGGCATCAGAGGCAGGATTAGCCCAAACCCGAACATATCCACAAAAACAATAAGAAACAATGGAATCAGAACATTTTTTTTCATGATGGTTTCCCCTTTTAATTCACTATTGTAATTTTTGCATAATCGAAATGTGAGTGCATTCCATTTGCCCGAAAACGAACGGTTTTCGCACTTGAAGGCAATTATTCCGATGGTAATAGATTGATCGCTTGCATTATATCTCATCCAAAAAAAACAGCGTCACCGCTGTTTAGCAAAATTGTTTGTTTGCTTATTCTTCGAACTTCAGCATATGACTTAACTTCTCTTGCTTGGTCCTGAGGTAATGCTCATTTTTTTCATTGTGGTTAAGTTGGATCGGAACACGTTCGACGATATCGATTCCATAACCGGACAGACCGACCAGTTTGCGAGGATTGTTGGTCATAAGCCGTAATTTCTTGATGCCAAGATCAGCCAGGATATTCGCTCCGATTCCGTAATCCCGCAAATCGGCGCTGAATCCCAAGGCCAAGTTGGCTTCGACCGTATCCAACCCTTCGTCCTGCAGATGGTACGCGCGTATCTTATTGATTAAGCCGATTCCACG
>JBBQGS010000029.1:0-15087 GCA_038323255.1 Erysipelotrichales bacterium
AGCATTTCTTCACCATGCTTTCCGTTTGAAATTGTGCTAAAATAGTCATGCGATAATTTCCTTTCTAGAGTTCTGGTGTTCCAAACCTTATTCTACGAGGAGTTATCGCCTTTTTCAATTCCACACCTATTTTACACGACCATGGCGGTGATTCAGTTTGACGAGGGTAAAGAGGAATGCTAAACTTTGCTTAATGATCGGAGCTACCTATGCCAAATTTCAAAGACCTGCGAATCGTCGATAATTTCTATCAGACTTCGGCTTTCTTTCCGATGCCTACCGTCATGATCGGCACATTAACAGATGACGGGACAACGAGTCTGGGTTCTTATTCTCTTTGTTTTCCTTACTATGTCGCTGGCAGGGACTATTACGGTATGCTGCTGGAATGTAGAAACAGCTCCAACACCGCGCAAAATATACTGAAGTACGGAAAATGCAGCCTGAATTTCATTCCCGATACGAAAAAGTATTTCAAGGAAGCGGTACGCTTGGGATTCCCGGGTGAAACCTCCAAAGAAAAGATGGCGAAGTGTTCGTTCACGCTGGTCGACGGAATGGCGGAAAATAGTCCGCGACCTAAGATTGTCAACGAAGCTTATCAAGTGTTTGAATGTACATGGGACCGGTCGTTGGACCATGCTGAAAACGATCAAGCCGGCGAATTGGACGGGTATCTTCCGCCATATCATGATTTCAACGGCATCACCAGTAAGTTCGGCGCCCATTTCATCTTGAAAGTAGATAAAATACTGATGCAAGACAAGTTCTATGATGCGATTGTCGATGGAGTGAGAGGAAGCACTTTTCCCCGCGTACCAGTCGACTATGGATACCGCGATTCCACCAATTTCTGGTATACGCGTTTCCGCCGGCCGATTGCGATGAAAGTACCGGCCGCCAAAGAATCCGATGTGTCAGGTGTCGTTTATGCCGCCAACCGCATGGACCCCAATATCAAATTCGAAAACGCCGCGTGTGCGATGTTGACGAAAGTACCCCGTGTTTTCCTGAAAACCGTATTACAAGGATGTATCGATTATGCGAAAGAAAACGGAATCACGCTGATTACTGCTGAAGATATGAAGAGGATGAACGATAAACGGGCAAAAGAAAAGAAACGATAAGATACAGAAAGCACATTCACATGTGCTTTCTTGCTGTTCAGAACAAACGCAAACTCGTTATACTTCCATTAATCCCTGAATAAATATTTCTGCGATTTGCGGATCAAACTGTGTTCCGGAATTACAACGGATCTCTTCAATAGCATCTCGGATGCTGAGTGCTTTACGGTAGGTGCGTTCGGATGTCATTGCGTCAAATGAATCGGCGATCGTGATGATCCGCGAATATTGATGAATCTCTTCACCTTTTAGACCTCGTGGATAGCCTGTTCCATCCCATCGTTCATGGTGAGACAAAATATAGTCAGCGATTTCAGAGAATTCGTTGGCTGAACTCAAAATCCGATAACCGATTTCGGAATGACGTTTTACTTCTTCCCATTCATCATCGGATAGCTTACCGACCTTATTGAGAATATGATCGTTGATGCCGATCTTTCCGATGTCATGCATCAATCCGGCGATCTTAATTTTATTGACCTCGATGTCATCCAGCTGCATGCGTTGGGCGATGAATTCACAAAGTTGACTGACTCTCTTGGAATGCAAATTCTCCCGGCTGTTTTTTTCAAACAGCGAGTTCATGATGATATCAATCGTACGGCTGGCCATGCTTGTCTTGTCGGTTAGATTCTCTTTATTAAGTTTATCTTCCGCAAGTTTAAATGTCTCGATGATATCTTCTTCGGTTTTCGATTTGATCGCAAATCCGCTTGAAATGGATAACTGAATATTCTCGACGCTCTCCTTCAGAAATGCTTTGCGTAAGTCCAACACCAAATCGTTGATTCTTTCTTTTGAAGTGTTGGTAAACACAATCGAGAACTCACTTCCGCTGATTCTAGCCTCGATACAGCTATCAGTGCATTGTTCTGTGATGATTTTGACGACTTTCTTCAGCATAACATCCCCGGTTTTGAATCCAAACGCGTCATTGATAATTTTCAACCCGTTGACATTAATCAGTAAAATGGCTAATGGATAGCTTTCCTCTACATCAAATTCATTCAGTTTTTCGAAATAATGCATGCGATTGCTAAATCCAGTCGACGGATCATGGGTGCTAAGAAAAAGCATCAAATCTTCGGCGTTTTTGCGCTCGTTGATGTCGACAACTGCGCACATGATGTAACTTTCTTTCCCTTTTTCGAATTCAACCAGTGAAAACGTCGCGTTGACCCAAATAAGTGATTGATCTTTTTTCATGAATTGATTTTCAATCGATAAAATCGGAATTTCTTTGCGTATCAGTTTCCAAATCAGATCTATGTTGTTTTGATTGTCGTCTTTGACAATCAGGTCCATGACTTTCATGTGTTTCAGTTCATCACCGGAATATCCCGACATGTCTGAAAACATCTGATTCATATCCATGAAATCACCCATTATATTCGCATAACTGATCCCGATTTTGGCTTGGTCGAAAATCGACCGGAACTTCAACTCGGCTTCGCTGACTCGTTTGTAATTTTCATTGAGTTCCTGCTGAAACAGCAAGAGTCTGCCGACGACTACGGTAGCCAGTGGATAGATGATGATCACAGGATAAATGATTGTGTTCAATGTACTACTTCTGATTTCATTGGGTAGGAATATCGTGCATGCTAACATGAAAATATGGACAAGTACTCCAAAAAGATAGAGACTCAGCCATGAGTTCTTAACTCTGATTAGTTTGGCGACTCTACGCCAATAGAGGCCAATCACCAACGATGAGGCAATAACCATCGTTCCCATCAGGGCACCCGGCCCCCCCAGATAGATACGATACAGGATCATCATTGCGGCCGCAATGAAAGTAGGGATGGTTGCGAAGATCAATCCGACCAGACTGATCAAAATCGAACGCGTATCAAACAGCGTACCGTTGGCTAGTTTGACCGGAATCGTCATGAGAATGATACCGATGAATCCGAGTAAAAAACCGTTCAGCACGACTAAATTGCGCTTCAGTTTTTCTTCCGCATATTGCATGAGTTGATACAGAACACTTAGGAATACGAGTAGTTCTGCATTGTTCAGTAATTGCGTAAACATCTTTAGGTCCATCGCACCCCCTTGTCTGTTACCAAGAGTAACCTCATTTGAAAAATGATTTCAAATACTTAACATGGTTTAATTGTAAATGGATACAGGATATTTTTCAAGAACTTTCACACTATGCGTTCACTCTATTAACTAGGTTATGCGAATATTTCCAGATACTTCCCATACCCTTCTTTCTCCATCTCGGTGCGGGGAACGAAGCGTAATGATGCGGAATTGATGCAATATCGGAGGCCGCCTTTGTCGCGAGGACCGTCATTGAAAACATGCCCCAGGTGGCTGTTTGCTTCTTTGGAGCGGACTTCAATACGTGACATGAATAAGCTAACATCGGTTTTTTCGATGACCTGTTGTTTTTCAAGCGGCTTGGTGAAACTAGGCCACCCGCAACTTGAATCAAATTTATCGAGACTGGAAAACAACACTTCGCCGGAAACAATGTCCACATAGATTCCTTCTTCGAAATGATTATAATATTCATTTTGGAACGGCCTTTCGGTTGCGTTCTTTTGCGTGACTTGATATTGCAAGTCAGTGAGATGTTCGAGTTTCTTTTCCATAATTGCCTCCAAATTCAGTATAGATAAAGTCGTGTGAACATGCAAAGAAAAGACCCGCATTAGTGCGGGTACTGATGAGTCAATGGGTCCCTTTACGCGCCGGGGAACGCCCCCTTGATCGACACTCCCTGTATCACCTTGCTTTCATGAATGTCCAAGATCCAAACTCTTGGGGGAGAGATGAGTCGGATCGGATATTCCATGAAGTCAGCATAAGGCAAAAGTATGGCACAACCTTGTCGATTCAATGAAATAACCATGAAAAGAACCTGCTAAGACGCAGGTTCTGGTGTGGTGCTAAACTGCCATTCGATGCCGTATTTATCGCTAAGGTTTCCGTAGAGCGGGCTCCAGAACGTTTCTTGTAGTTCCATTTTGACAACACCGCCGATCTTCAGTATTTCAAAGTAACGACGCGTTTTTTCCTTGTCTTTGCTAACTACGGTCAGGGATATGTTGTTTCCTAGCGTGAATTTCATGCCCGGGTAGATATCGCCGAACATGACCGTATCCCCTTCGATGATCAGTTTCGCATGTAAAATCAGGTTCCCGGTAGAATCGGTCAGCGGGTAATCGGGACTTGGTTGATCTTTATATCGCATGAACTGGGGTGACGGATTCTCAAATACATCCGCATAGAAATTCACCGCTTCTTCGCATTGATATTCAAACCCGATATACGCTTGAACAGGCATACGATACCTCCTATTTGTAATCAGATTCTATCCCTCGCCATTTAAAAAAACTGTGAGTTGCTCGAGAAAAAAGCGGCAAGCCGCTTTTAGAATCGATTGGATTAGCCGTTGGCCGGTTTCGGATTGAAGGTCAGGTCGATCTTCGTACCCAGTTGATCTTTAAACTGCTTGTTGAAGGCATCAATCGCAACCGGGTTTGTCAATGCGGGACTCGGATTGTCGAAGCGCATCAGCACACGGCCGTCAGAGAATGTTTTGATCGCCCCTGCCATTCCGATGGATGCTGCTTCACCTTTGGAAACGATGGAGTAGTCGCCATATACCCAGAGTTCCTTTTCGTCATAATAGACGACATAGATCTGATTCGGGGTCGGATTGAGCACATAGATAAATGAGGGAATGTCTTTGATTGGCAGAATGAGGACCGCATTCGAAGACTGTAATTCACAATGGGTCGCTCCATTGACCGCGCTGCATTTTGACTGGGCTGCCATTAATAGCGGAATAGAAGTATACATCACCGTGTTCTGATTTAGAACGTTGGGATCGAATTGATCCAAGCGCGCCTGCAGTGCTTCCTTTTCACTGATCAATTGACTGACTTGTGATTGAAGTGTTGTGATCGATTCTTTGAGTTTGGCGATTTGAGTCGAATCGGAAACTGCAGGTGTTTTCGTGCAAGCGGTAAGCATCAGCATAGTGATCAGTATGAGGGCTGTTTTTTTCATGGTTGACTCCTTGGCTATGCATAGATTATAGACCTAAAGTGAGGAAACAAAAAGAAAAGCACGGAATTTAATCCGTGCTCGGTTTAGATAAAGAGGGTTGTGCCGACGTTTTCGTTGGCGGCGATGTATGAACCAACCCCGCCGTATTCGATCCCGTCCAACAATTCTTCTTTCTTGATGCCCATCAAGTCCATCGACATGGTGCAGGCGATGAAGCGTACGCCAAGATCTTGTGCATTCTTCATCATGACTTCAAGTTGATCGACATTCTTCTGTTTCATGATGGTTTTGATCATGAGTTTCCCCATTCCTCCCATGTTCATGCTGGAAAGAGGCAGTTTGGTAGCCCCGCGCGGCATCATGAATCCGAACATGTTTTCAATCAGATTCTTCTTGACCGGTGCGTTTTCAGCTTTACGCAATGCATTGAGTCCCCAGAAGGTAAAGAAGACAGTGACTTTCTTGCCTTGGGCGGCAGCACCTTGCGCAATGACCATCGAGGCTAGGGCTTTGTCTAATTCGCCGCTAAAGAGGACGATCGTTGCGTTGTCTTGGTTGTTTGGCGTTAATGCGCTTAAGGTACAATTGGCGGTCTTGTGTCCTTTGACGATTTCAGCGATAAATTTGTTTCCTTCGGTTGCGATTGAGTTCAGAGTATGGCCGTTGCTTGTGCACCATGCTTCGATATCCATCGTGAAACCCGGATCGGTTGCGACGACTTTGATCATGTCCCCTTCATTGGCATCCTGTATGGCTTTATAGGTTGCTAAAAGCGGTCCCGGACATTGCATTCCGACTACATCGACTGTTTTTGTTTCGTTCATGGTTTTCCCTGTTATTTCGTCGACTTTCGTTTCGGTCGAACGTTTCCCTACGCTCAGTTGATAATTGAATGATTTATAGGTGGAATAGCCGCCCGATACATTAAACAGTTTGGTGTATCCGTTGCCTTTCAAGATACGGATTGCGATATAGGCACGTAGTCCGACCTGGCAGTTTACATAAATAGGCGTGTCTTTGGTGACCTTGATTTCGTCCAGACGCTGGCGAAGTTCGTCGACTTCGATATTGTGTGCACCGGGGAAGTGTCCGGTCGAGAATTCGATCGGGGTACGTACATCCAGTAAATAGGCTCCGTCTTTCGCAAGTTGCTCGATCTGTTGGACATAGACGACGCCGTATTCGTTGGCAGCGACGTTCTCCGCGATATAACCAAGAATATTGACCGGATCCTTGGCGCTGGAATAAGGTGGCGCATAACTCAGTTCAAGATCGGAAAGTTGGGTCACTTTGCCTTTCAGCTTAATGGCTGTTGCGATGACGTCGATGCGCTTTTCCGTCCCTTCCTGACCAACTGCCTGGGCACCCAGTATTTCCAACGTTTCGGGATGGAAGATGAGTTTCAGGGCGATATTGGTGGAATTGGGGTAATAAGAAGCATGATTGCCGCGATGGGCATGGATGGCTTGATAGGGAATCTTCTTCATATCCAAGGTACGGGCATTGTTTCCGGTGGTAGCGATCGTGAGGTTAAATACTTTCAAAACGGAAGTCCCAAGTGAACCGTTATATTGGACATCTTGACCGTTGATGATATCCGCGACCAGCCGACCTTGACGGTTCGCAGGCCATGCCAATGCAATCGCCGTGTCAGACCCTGTAACTGCGTCCTTGACCTGTATGGCATCTCCGATAGCATAGATGTCTTGCACTACTTCTTTGCTTTCAGCATCGAGCGTACGAAGTTTGGCGTCAGTCGCGATGTGCCCGCGCGGACCTAATAATAATCCGGCGCTTTTCGCAAGACTGTTTTCCGGGATCACCCCGATTGATAGAATCACCAAGTCGGTATCGATGGCTTTCCCTGATTCCAGGTTAATCGTATGCCCGTTGTTGGTGAAGTTGGATACACCGTCGCCCAGAATCAATTCGACTCCATGGGTATTGAGTTCCTGGTGAACCATCTGTGCCATTTCGAAATCCAACGGCGCTAATACTTGCGGCATTTTCTCGACCAACGTGACTTTAATGCCTCGTTCAATCAAATTTTCGGCCATTTCAACCCCGATGAATCCGCCACCGACCACTACCGCAGTCTTGGGTTGTTTATCTTTGATGAAGTTATAGATTTTATCGGTATCCGGAATATTCCGAAGTGTAAATAGATTATCCGCTTCTATGAGTCCAGGAATCGGCGGTTGGATCGGCTTAGCTCACGGTGAAAGAATCAATACATCAAACGACTCCGTATAGGTGGTATTCGTCTGGGTATTGCGAACAGTCACGAATTTTTCGGTTTTATTGACTTCCGTCACTTCGTTGAAATTGCGGATATCCAGATTAAACCGTTCTGTCATTCCTTCAATCGTCTGGACAAACAGTTTATCGCGTTGCTGGATGACTCCACCGATATAATACGGTAACCCGCAGTTCGCAAAACTGATATATTCGTCGCGTTCAAATAAAATGATGTTGTCTTCTTCATTCAGACGGCGTAATCGCGCCGCCGCGGTCGCACCACCCGCAACCCCTCCCACAATCAGAATTTTTTTCATACGTTATCCTTTCCTTCCTCCTCAAAGAGGCAATTAATAAAACGTATCACTTCATAATCAGCCAATTCATACATATTCATATTACCTGTGCGGTTCACTCGTAAGATGCCGGCGGTCTTTAATTTCGTTAAGTGCTGGGAAACAGCGGACTGCGAAACGTTCAGACATTCTTCCATATGTGACACATTACAGGATCCTTGACGCAAAAGTCCGCGGACAATGCATAAGCGGATCGGATGAGCCAATGCTTTCAGTATTTCACTTTTTCTGCTATAGAGTTCAATGTCATATTCCATAGGTATCCTCCTAGTCCATAAGTATATTAGATTTTTCTAATATACTTGTCAATAGAAAAACAAACTTATTCACACAAAAAGAAAAGTTCCGCTGCCACGGAACCATTTCTCAAAAATTCTATTCCCAACTTTGTGAAGAGGGATGATATTCCAACGAATCAGGACATCGGCGAAAATGTTTTTCTTAGGGGAGAGAAAGGAGGGATGCCGATGAGTGATTCAGATGTAAGTGTATTTGAAAGAAGTTTTCCTTCTATCTGATGACAGTATATCGGGATATTGTGAAAATTTTGCGTAAGTTGTGCGAAAACGCGATGAAATGTCCTGATTTTGTAGATACTAGATTCTCTTTTAAAGTTCACCTCAAATCGATATACCATCAATTGTCGAGAACTGATGGATGTCGTTATAGCGGTCGCTGACTGGAAACAAATCAGAAAGTTGATAAGCAGGATTGAGAAGGTCTTTGGCAGGGACTTTTTTTAGATCTTTATATAACTTTTCTACATAAAGAAGATGACTCATGTGTGTCGATAACGTACATCTTTTTGAAACTCTATGAAATAACGAGAAAATCACTATTATTTCGAACATAAAAAATCATATTTCACGATATTTTGCACTTATAGCTTGTTGTAAGAGGGCAATATCCTGGTTGATGAATAATAAAAAAAGAATGATCACTTATGATAGTTCGTATGATTATTTGGATAATGATTCTACCTGCCTATCATGCGAATTGCTTTACAAGTTCCATTAACTCTTCATCTGAGTTGACGGAAAGAACGTATTTACTTTCGATGAATTTCAGTGATAGCAAAATATATTTCGGTAATATGACCGGTTTATGCATTTGAACACAGTAACCTGCTTCGCGTTGTGCACTTCCGCCCTCTTTGGCGCTCATCACGATAGAGACTTTTCCGATCGACGCTAACATCCGTCCGACTAGGGCCGACTCGCTTTTCAGCATCCCGTTTTGGGTCGGGGGAAAGGGGGAAACAGTCAGTGATGGCGTCGTGAAGAGACTGCGTTTGATTGAAGCACTTAGACTTCCTTCCACAAATGATTTGAACAACGGCATATGTAAAAATATGATGGCCGGTAAATTGGCGGATTGTAACGCCGATTGGACACATGTATCCAGCGTATCATCGAAACCTGTAACAACGATGTATTTCGATTTTCCCAACAACTCGCCTAAGTTGCCGGCATGAATCATTTCTTTTTCGTTGGCGCTGCGGCTTCCGACAATGACGATCTTGGGGTGTTTTCGCTCAAGTAAAGCGATGTTCCCGCACACATACAAAAACAAAGGTGCGTCGTTCTTGAGGTCAAGCAGCAAACTGGCTGGGTATTCTTCGTCGAATTTACTGATGACTTTCGTATTCGGTAATAAACGCGCAAACGCAGCCATCGTTTCCCGTTGCATCATTTGGAATACTTTCGGAAAATCTTGGATGAACCGCGAAGTGGGACAGTAGTTGAAATAGAATTCCGATACATTCAATAATTCTGAATATCTTTCCCGTGTCACAATCTGTTTCAAGGCTAAATCATCCTGCACCAAACGACGCAGGATTTCGTAATTAATCGCGATTTCACGATTTTTTAGAAATGGTTTCATTCAATTCTCCTTCTTATGCGTAAATCTCCATCGTCTTTTTAAGCATGGTCTGGTATTGATCTACAGCACTTTGAGGTCCGATCAGTTTCATTTTATGCTGAAACTGGAAGATCCAGGCTAGAAAAGTAGGACTTAATACGATTGGGACAGTGATTCGAAACAAACCATCGGTACTAGATGTCACTTCGATATCCTGGCCGAAGCGGTCGATGACGACGCCGATCAAATCCTGTGTACATTCAAGTTCGACGATTTCATCCGTTCCCCCGAACATGTTGAAGATTTTTGTGCAATAGTTCATGACATCTAATTTCTGCGGAAGATCTTCGAAATGTTCATCGCTGAGTTCCACATCGGTCATTTTGTCGACTCTGTAATTGACATATTTCTCATGTTTCTCGTTATAGGTAACCAGATAGTAGTTCTCGTCATCCCATATGAGCACACAAGGAATTGCTGTATATTTTAAGCCGTTCTTACGGTATTTACGCTCTTTCGTTAAATCATATTCGAAATATTTGAACGTGATTTTCCGTTTATCCGCGATCGCGTTATGCAATATGTCGACACTGTAGTAGATGGTTTCATTGACCGTTTTCAAACGGTTGGTGACATACACTTGACGGACCAGTTGTCTCGCTTGGTTTTCACTGGCTAATGTATTGATTTTGCGGATCAATTCATCGCTTTTACGCTGTGTGATAAACTTTGAATACTGAACGGCGTCGACCAGAAGCTTGAGCTCGGGAAGTTCGAAGTCGCGTGATCCCACGAAATAACGATTCCGTTTCTCTCGATGGCAAATGATATCCACCCCATATTCCTGGAGCAGTTCGATATATTCATAGATACTTTTCCGCTCGCTGCTTAAACCCATCGATTTAATTTCATCGATGATTTCCTGTACCGTTACAGGGTGCTCTTCATCGGTTTTCTCCAATAGAAATCGCAGTACATAAAGTAACTTAAGTTTACTGTTCGAGCTCTTTTCCATTTACTTCACCCTCATTTCTCTATTTTACGCTTTGGTTAAGTGGATATCAAGAGTACGCAAACAAGGACATGTTAAATTTGGCATTACTTTTATCGACTTTCATCTTTTTAAACGCATATGATTTTTAGAAATATTCGCAATTTTTGCATATCCATTCAAAAGTGAGGCAAAACGTTGAATCATCATGAAACGTATATGCTAAAATGAGAAAAAGCGAGGTATCGTTATGCTGATAAGCGAAGGCTTGGAGATGTTGGAAGTCCCGCAACCGGGTGGCTTTATTTATCCCGTTCTGCTATTTGACGACAACGGCATGATGTTGGTGGATACCGGTTATCCGAAACAAGAGGATTTATTCTTATCGATTGTCGAGGATGCAGGATATAAGCTGGACGCGATCACCCACATCCTGATTACGCATCATGATCTCGATCATATCGGAGGTTTACGTGCCCTACATGACGAATTCCCCTCGATTCAGATACTTGCCCATCAAGACGAGATTCCTTTTATCGACGGCAGCGTCGAATCATTGAAAATCCAAGACATGGAGCGTGATTTCGATACGCTTCCCGAAAACAAAAAAACCTTCCTGCAACGCATGAAAGTCTTCTTTCCGCAATTGGTCTGCAATGTCGATTTCGCCCTGCATGACAGAGATGTCCTGGATATTGCAGGCGGCGTCGATGTGATTTTCACTCCTGGTCATACGCTGGGTCATATTTGTCTCTATCATCGTGGTTCGAAAACGCTCATTGCAGGAGATGCCCTCAATTTGGACACGAATAAACTAATCGGCGCAAATCCCGAATATACCCATGACATCGCGATGGCAAAAGCATCGATTCAACAATTGTCTGATTTCGATATCGAACGCATCATCACTTATCATGGAGGGATCTTCCTACAAGATGCTAATGCGGCAATCAAATCTCTAAACCATTAAGGCTTGGATTCCAGGCCTTTATTCTCCTTAAATCGCAATCAACTTCGTTCTTTATTTGATGATTTCCGATACCCAAACAGTTGCCCGTTCCAACTCTCCATCTAATAAAGGGCCTTCGCTGGCACTGACGTAGAACCAAGCGCTTCCTACAAAACGCCACCCTTCGATCGCAAAAGCTTCTCGATTTTTTCGTTTGCATAACCGAATCGTTTCACCATGAACGAAAGAAACTTATTATTGACCGTATTCACGTCGGCACGCGTATCAAAAGCAGCGCAGCGGATATTGTCCAATTTATGCGCAGGGATCGACCTTAGGTAGGTTGTCATCGCAGGTGTGCAATTGAAAGCACGGGTCGGTGATCCAACTATCAATAAATTGATATCCGAAATATTCGCAGAAGCTTGGGAAACATGTTCGAGTGTTGCGTCATCGCCTATCACTTTGGCAATCGTTTCCGCAATCAGTTTGGTATTTCCAAAGACGGAATCATAGACAACTAACGATTTCATAATCATCCCTCCTTGCATTCCATTTTATCGCCACAATCAAAAGTTATATAGAAAAACCGCTTTTCAGCGGTCGATTTAATTGTTGTTTAAATTTGAAGTTGAACGACTTTGTTGTTGAGCCTGGACAGCGTCGATTGCCAAGACAATCGCCAACGCGGCCAATTCATGCTCAGGATCCGCAATGTTTAAAACATAGGTGTCTCCCCATGTCAGCCATTCTTTGCGTATCTCCACGACCGGTCCGTTTTCAGCATACACGGCATAATCATGGCCGGTAAAATTGCCCTCAACTTGCCAATTAAGTCCATCGATCTGGTATTTCGGTCTCAGAATCGAAAACTTCGCTTTGATTTCTGCGACTTCTTTTCCTAGAACAGTCACAAAGAACCGTGGCAGGAAACTCATTATTTTTTGTTGGATGTAAACGACCTCAGTTCCGGCCAGGTCATAGACATGAAGTTTCTTCCCAAGTGTGAAGACTTCCCCTTGCACCTTGTATTTTTCACTGCCGGCTTCGTCGTAAACGGTGAATTTTTCGCCCCAAGAGAACACTTTTTGCTTGATCATGAGTTTCATAAGAGTACCTCTTTCCTGCATTAATTATGTGCTATTCAACAGTTCATGGCAAGAGACATCAAGCAACATTCTGCACAATTTCTAAAATAATTCATTCAGTTGAGTCGACTTTATTTGTGATAGTTTACATTACTATTTCATAGAAAAAGCGGCGAATGCCGCTTCGTAATCACAATGGTGCACCAGACGGGACTTGAACCCGTACGGTTAAACCACACGCTTCTGAGACGTGCGCGTATGCCAATTCCGCCACTGGTGCGTGACTTGCTTAACAATTATAACAAATTTTGTTTAAATTTCCACACCTTTTTATAAAAGGAGCGGGGTTTTGCCCGCTCCGGTTTAGATATGTAGGTCGCGCCTTGGGAATCGGACGAATGCCATCGCCAATCCACCGAGAATCCACAGTACGCATAATCCAAGATAGATTGGTTCCAACGTAAGGTTTTTAATGACCTGATCGATGGGGAAATATTTGAAAATCACGAACGGTCGAAGCCAGTCGATGTTATTGACCATATCGAATAAGACGGCGCCTAGATAGCTTGCACCCATAACAGACATCATGAGCATCGATGATTTACGATTATCTTTCATCGCACCGGATAATCCGAACGAAACGCAATAGAATGCCAGCATGACCAGGGTCATCGAAGCCATCATCAAAGCCACCTCAGCTGAAATGTTTTCCTTTGGGGCGATTTGCATGAGGAATACCACCGAAATCAGATAATCTACCGCTATGAACGCAAAGATATAAATAAGTCCCGCCAAGAGTTTCTGGACCAGCACATTGGAGCGCGTTATCGGTTTGACCATCAGGAACTCCGCGGTCTTATCACGTTCTTCCTTGGCCAAGATCCCAGCTCCTAAAATGACCGCATAAATTGAACCCATGATGACCAGATAGAAATGGATTACACCGTAAAACCCGGACAACGACGTCACTTCAAGATTGGTCATTCCAAACATCGCAATAAAAGCTTTCGGTAACTGCGCCATTAAATTCGTTAAAGATGGATCATTGGCGCCGTAAAGAGCACTGAATTTCCCCATTCCTCCAGCAATCATCGCAACGATACCGAGCGACCAAAAAGCCAAGAACTTCCAGTACATTTTCATTTCATGCAGAAACAGGTTCATGTTTTCCTCCTACACCGCATGGATGTCTTTGATTGAATAGTAGACAAAACTCATTAGGGTCATCCCGATAATGACGAAGATAGTATATAGTAGAAATGGTGTTTCGAAAGACTTGCTGGTGATGATCAAATACTTCTCAAAAAACTGAAACGGTGAGAAATAACGGATCCAGGCATCATCGAAGATCCCCTTCAGCATATTGACAACAAAGAATCCAAACACGATGCTGAGCGAAACCGGGGCGACGGAACGAAGTTTCCGAAAGGTCACGCCAAGTAGGATCCCGATGGCCGCAAAAACCAACTGTAACAGAAAGGTGCTTATGTTCACCATCACCAACGCCGTTAATGAGAATGATCTATCCGCAACCTGACTAATTGATATGTACGAAACCAACATCAAACAAAGATTTGTGACGATTAGAATCGTAAGGATCGCCAATGATTTAGCCCCCAAGATTTCCCACCGTTTCACCGGCTTTGTGAGTACAAAGTCTGATGTCCGAGTGCGAATTTCACGGCCCGAAGTCGCCAATCCAAGCACCATCGCCTGCATCGCCGCAATCAGTTCGATGTAGACAAGCACAAAAGTATAGAATCCCAAAACCGAGAAAAACTGATCAGGGACAAACCCGATGGCTTTTAAAAGCTCAGGCGGATAATTATTTATCAGTTTGATAATCCCTGCTGAATCAGCTAAAAAATTCGGATAAATCATCATGAATCCCCATGCCACAAGACAGAGCACCGCAATCCAAATAATCGTGCTTCGCAGATTGCTTTTCAATTCGAAACGAAAAATGTTCATGAACTTACTCCTTCTCGTAATAATGCATGAAGATCTCTTCGAGATCCGGCTCGCTCATGCTGATGCGCGCAACATCCAGTTGCGCCAGTTTTGCGATGAGCTCGTTGGCATCGCCTTTGTACATGAAGGTCGTTGTTTGGTCGGTCACTTTGACATTGCTCATGGCAGCGTCTACAAATGTTTCGGGAAGTTGCGTCTTGGTTTCAAGTTCCACTTTCAAATACAGATTCTCCTGTAAGGAAGCCATGGTGTCGATACGGATGATGCGCCCTTCTTTAATGATGGCGACACGGTGGCAGAGTTTCTGCACTTCACTTAGGATATGGGAAGAAAACAAGACGGTGGCGCCGCGTTGATTTTCTTCTTTGAGGATTTCAAAAAATGTCTGTTGCATCAACGGATCAAGTCCGCCGGTCGGTTCATCCAGAATGATGACCTTGGGGGAATGTAGGAGACCTTGGATAATACCGACTTT
>JBBQGS010000030.1:0-14638 GCA_038323255.1 Erysipelotrichales bacterium
TACTGGATGAATCATTTGCCTCGTAGGTTACTCAACTATCAAACCCCTACCGAAGCCATCCTAACCCACTTCAATCTAATTCAAGCAACGATCTGACTCCGGATTCTTCTATTTCAATAAGTGGACGACTTCTCATTGCAATTTGCTAACAAAAAAGAATTCCCTTTTGAAGTGGAATTCCCTTGTTGACTCTAAATCCTATAGAATATTCAATAAATCCTCGATCTTATGAATCCGGATTACCGGCAGTTCCGTCGTCTTGCTTGGATCGGGATAAATCCAGATCGGCATCATTCCCATCGCAATCGAACCTTCCATATCGAACTTGAGGCTGTCGCCGATGAAGGCGGTCTCTTGGGCGGTGACATGAAGCAGATCCAACGCTTTTTGGAAGATGCGGGAATCAGGTTTATGGATTCCTTCTTCCCCGCTGACAAGGATGAGATCCATATAGGGTTCGCAGCCGAGTTTAGCGATTTTCACACGCTGCGTCATACCGACACCGTTGGTGATCATGCCTAACTTATATTTCTGTTTGAGGGTTTTGAGGACTTCGATGGCTTTGGGATAGGGGGTCGTGTATTCACCCAGATGGCTCCACCACATATGATTGTAATCTTCCCAGGTTCTACCCTTATGCGGATAATGAAGCAGATACTGGGAAAAGACGATGTCTTTAGGGGTGGACCCTTCATCATCCCATTCCATCAGCTGATCGACGATGAGGTCGATTTCTTGGGATGATTTGGTTTCATGGAAGTCGGCGTCGACGATGTGATGCATCAAAGCCCGGGCCGCCAGTTGACGGTCGATGAGTGTGTTGTCCAAGTCAAAAAGCAGCGTCGTGATGCGTCGCATGATGCCTCCTTATAAAGAAAGCCGGATTTCTCCGGCCTGCATGTTTACTTAACGATATCGACGACGTTGCCGGCGCCGACAGTACGTCCACCTTCGCGGATGGAGAACGTGGTTCCTTGTTCAACGGCGATCGGGGCGATCAGTTCGACGGTCATGAGGACATTGTCGCCTGGCATAACCATTTCAACGCCTTCCGGAAGTTTGATGACTCCGGTGACATCGGTCGTACGGAAATAGAACTGCGGACGATAGTTGGATACGAACGGTGTATGACTACCGCCTTCTTCTTTGCTGAGTACGTATACTTGGGCATGGAAGAGGGTGTGCGGTTTAACCGATCCAGGTTTCGCCAATACTTGACCGCGTTCGACTTCTTCACGGTTGACACCACGAAGCAGAGCTCCGATGTTGTCGCCGGCGTTGGCCGAATCCAGCAGTTTGCGGAACATTTCGATTCCGGTTACGACGGATTTGCGGGTAGGCTTGATTCCGATGATTTCGACTTCTTCGCCGAGTTTCAGCATGCCGCGTTCAACACGGCCCGTTGCTACGGTACCACGTCCGGTGATGGTGAATACGTCTTCGACGCTCATTAAGAACGGCTTGTCGGTTTCACGTGCAGGGGTCGGGATATAGCTGTCGACAGCATCCATCAATTCTTGGAGTTTGGGTTCCCAAAGCGGGTCGCCTTCACCGCCCTTAAGAGCGGATCCACGGATGACCGGGCAGTTGTCGCCGTCAAATCCATTGGCGGTCATCAATTCACGGACTTCCATTTCGACCAAGTCGATTAATTCTTCATCATCAACCATGTCGCATTTGTTGAGGAAGACAACCATGCTGGGGACACCGACTTGGTGGGCCAACAGGATGTGTTCGCGGGTTTGCGGCATCGGTCCGTCGGTGGCGGCGACGACTAGAATCGCACCGTCCATCTGTGCGGCGCCGGTAATCATGTTTTTAATATAGTCGGCGTGTCCCGGGCAGTCTACGTGAGCGTAGTGACGGGCTTTGGTTTGGTATTCGACGTGCGCGGTATTAATAGTGATACCGCGGGCTTTTTCTTCCGGAGCACCGTCGATTTGATCATACTTCATTTCTTTGGCCATCCCGGATTTCGCCAGGTAGCGAGTGATCGCCGCGGTTAATGTGGTTTTCCCGTGGTCGACGTGACCGATGGTTCCGATATTTACGTGCGGTTTAGATCTGTCAAATTTCTCTTTTGCCATTGCAACTTTCCTCCTGTTACAGTTTTCGTAAATGCAATTCTATTTTAGTCTAAACCCTACCTGTTGGCAAGGGTTTAGTTGCCTCCGCTGTTCTTTTTAGCAATCTTTTCGGCGATGTACTTAGGTACTTCCGTGTATTGCTTGAACTGCATGGAGTAGGTTCCGCGTCCTTGCGTGAAGGAGCGGAGATCCGTCGCATAGCCAAACATTTCCGATAGCGGGACGAAAGCTTTTACGATAATCGCATTGCCTCTTTCCATCTGATCTTTAATGGTGCCTCTGCGGGCGGAGATGTCACCCATGACCGAACCGAGATATTCTTCCGGAGCCGTAACTTCGATCTCCATGATCGGTTCTAGGATGACGGGATTACACTTCTTGGCACATTCTTTCATCGACAGGGATGCGGCGACTTTGAACGCCATTTCCGAGGAGTCGACGTCATGGTAGGAACCGTCGAAGAGGGTCGCCTTGATGTCGATGATCGGATATCCGGCGATCAGTCCGTTGGGGAGTGATGCCAGGATGCCTTCCATCGTCGGCTTGACGAATTCTTTAGGCACGGTTGCGCCGACGATACCGTCAACGAACGTGAATCCCTTGCCTACTTCATTGGGTTCGAACTTGATCCAGACATGGCCGTATTGGCCGCGTCCACCGGACTGACGAACAAACTTGCCTTCGCATTCGGCCGCTTTGCGAATTGTTTCGCGGTAAGCGACTTGCGGGGCACCGACATTGGCTTCGACTTTGAATTCTCTGCGCATACGGTCAACGATGATGTCGAGGTGGAGTTCACCCATCCCGGCGATGATCGTCTGACCCGTTTCGGGGTCGGTATACGTACGGAAGGTCGGATCTTCTTCGGCCAGTTTCGCCAGCGCCAAAGTCATTTTATCTTGGTCGCCTTTGGATTTCGGCTCGATCGCGATGTTGATGACCGGTTCCGGGAAGTTCATCGCTTCCAGGATGATCGGATGATTTTCGTCGCATAGCGTATCGCCGGTCGTCGTAGCTTTCAGACCGACCGCCGCCGCGATATCGCCCGAGAATACCTCGGTGATGTCTTCACGGTGATTGGCATGCATCTGAAGCAGACGGCTGAAGCGTTCGCGTTTGTCTTTGGTTGCGTTTAGGACATAGGAACCGCTGTTGCAGTGCCCTGAATAAACGCGGAAGTAAGTCAGACGACCTACGAAAGGATCGGTCATGATTTTGAATGCGAGTGCTGAAAACGGAGCGCTGTCATCGGATTCGCGGACTTCTTCGCTGCCGTCTTCCAACAGTCCGACCATATGGGGGACGTCAAGAGGCGAAGGAAGGTAGTCAACGACCGCATCCAACATCGCGGTGACGCCTTTATTCTTGTAGGCTGCTCCGCAAAGGACGGGGTAGAATTCACCGGTACAGACCGCGACGCGAATCGCATGTTTGATCTGTTCGACCGTAGGGTCGGTGCCTTCCATAATATGGTTCATCACGTCGTCATCGAAGTCGGCGATCATTTCGATCAGTTTCATGCGGTAATCCGCAACCTGTTCTTTATATTCGTCGGGGATTTCGGTGATGACATCGTCAACGGTTTTATCGCTGGCGAAGATACGTGCGGTTTGGTCGACCAGGTCGATCAATCCGTCAAAGTAGTTTTCGACGCCGATCGGCAGCTGCAGCGGTGTGGCTTTAGCTCCCAAACGGGTTTGAAGTGAACGGTAGGACATGTAGAAGTCGGCACCGGTCGCATCCATCTTGTTAACGAAGACGATGCGCGGAACGTTGTAGCGCGTGGCTTGACGCCATACGGTTTCGGTTTGCGGTTCGACGCCGGATTTCGCATCCAGCACGGTGACCGCTCCGTCAAGAACACGCAGGGAGCGTTCAACTTCAACTGTGAAGTCGACGTGACCCGGGGTATCGATAATGTTGATCCGGTTGCCTTTCCACTGTGCAGTGGTAGCCGCCGAAGTAATGGTAATGCCGCGTTCTTGTTCCTGAGCCATCCAATCCATGGTCGCCGCTCCATCATGGACCTCACCAATTTTGTGGGTCTTTCCGGTGTAGAAGAGAATACGTTCCGTTGTCGTCGTTTTGCCGGCGTCAATGTGAGCCATAATCCCTATGTTGCGAGTGTTCGCGAGTGAATATTCACGTGCCATCAGTGGATTCTCCTTTCAATTCCAGCGCTTACCAACGGTAATGGGCGTAGGCTTTGTTGGCTTCAGCCATCTTGTGCAGGTCGTCGCGTTTTTTAACGGAAGCACCGACACCGTTGGCTGCATCCATGATTTCGTTGGATAAACGTAATTCCATCGTCTTTTCATTACGCAGACGGGCGTAGTTAACAATGTAACGTAGGCCTAACGTCAAACGACGTTCAGCGGAGACTTCGACCGGAACCTGATAGTTGGATCCCCCGACGCGGCGCGCCTTGAGTTCAAGCATCGGCATGACGTTTCCGAGGGCTTGTTCGAACACTTCCATCGGTTGACGTCCGGTCTTCCCTTCGATCATATCGAATGCATTGTATAAGATGGTTTGAGCCACCCCGCGCTTGCCGTCGATCATGATGCGGTTGATCAGTTTGGTAACAAGCTTTGAATTATAGATCGGATCGATCAATACATCGCGCTTGGCAATATAACCTTTTCTAGGCATGATTCATTCTCCTTTCATGAGTGACGGCTTATTTGCCGGCTTTAGGGCGTTTGGCTCCGTAGAGCGAACGGCTTTGTCTGCGGGCGCTGACGCCGGCGCAGTCTAATGTACCGCGGATGATGTGGTAACGAACACCAGGTAAATCTTTAACACGGCCTCCGCGGATCAGCACGACGCTGTGTTCCTGAAGGTTATGTCCGATTCCCGGGATATACGCGGTGACTTCCATTCCGTTGCTTAAACGGACACGGGCGTACTTACGAAGCGCTGAGTTAGGCTTCTTCGGTGTCATCGTTCCGACACGGGTGCAAACACCTCTCTTTTGAGGGGATGAGATGTCGGTAGGACGGCGTTGAAGTGTATTGAGTCCCTTGTTTAAAGCGGGGGATTTCGATTTGTACACTTTGTTTGTGCGGCCTTGAGCGACCAATTGATTAATCGTAGGCATAGGTAGTTCTCCTTTCGTTTTTCTGCACACATTTCCGGGTGTGCCATTTCAGGGCATAATTTATAGTTTCCTCGCGGAAACCAAAGTACTCCCATAAGCCTAATCATTTTATCGAGAATCTGAGCTTTTGTCAAGTGCTGATTTATCGGTCGACGGCGTAATTTCCGTCTCCCTGTTATCATACTCCTTGGCTTTATTGTTATTCTTTGCTTAACCTGTTGTAGTATAATCTGATATACGAAGAAATACAAGTCAGAAGTCAGAATTTTTACATTCGAAAAAGTTAAACCATGCAGATAAGTTAAGCCGGAAATAGTGTGAATCGTTTTTAGTATTAGGATGAAGATTCATTTTGAATCGTTTAACCGAATGAAGATGATTCAGATTATAGAAAACTGATAAATCTATGATCATCCTGAAATATCTATCAATGAATCGATTTTTTGGTATAATTTGCCTATCCAAACTGGAGAACCCCATGCGTAAATTCGCACTACTGTTGACTTTGATCAGTGTCATGCTAATCGGCTGCTCACATCCTTCGAATGATGTTCGTAAAGAACCATTTACATCCAAACTGCTTCCTCCATATAAGAAGGAAGTTTTGGTTGTACCCGAATATGACGTGATCGAATCCTTACTAAAGTCGATGACATTGGAAGAAAAAGTGGGTCAACTTGTGATCGCAGGCTTTTACGGGACGGATATCGATTCAAAAACCGAAGAACTAGTGACAAAGGCGAAAGTTGGGGGCATTATCTTCTTTCAACGAAACATTACAGGTTCGATGCAAGTTGTAAAACTCCTGAACAGTTTCAAAACACTCAATAAAAAAATTCCGTTGTTTCTTTCAATCGATGAAGAAGGCGGCTCGGTCAGTCGCTTGCCGGACGATCTGATTAACCTGCCCAGCGCGCGGACGTTCGCCAAGCGAAATATCCTTAACATCACTTATGACCTGGGCTTTGCAATCGGATACATGCTGAATCAATACGGATTCAATTTAAACTATGCGCCGATTTTGGATGTCGTCGCCAATACCGCAACGTCCGCCATCTCAACGCGCTCGTTTTCAGCCGACCCAAATGTCGTTTCGGAAATGGGGATGCTGATGGCGCGGGGAATGGAAAGCGCACATGTGATCTCCGTCGTCAAACATTTCCCGGGACTTGGGAATACCTCGGTCGACACACATGCCGGCATACCGGTACTCAATCAATCACTGGAGCGGCTCAAACAGCTCGAACTCGCCCCTTTCGCCTATGCGATCCAACGTGAAGTTTCCGGTATCATGGTCGGACATATCGCCATTGCCGCCTATGACCGCAAACTTCCGGCTTCGATTTCCTATGCGATTTTGACCGGTTTGCTACGCCGAGAGATGGGATTCAAAGGGGTCATCTTTACCGATGATCTTGGCATGGGAGCACTGTCGGCGAATTATACGCAGGCACAGGCCGCGGTCCGTTCGATTATGGCCGGCGCTGATGTTGTTTTAGTCAGTCATGGACTGCGCGATCCCTTCAATGTGGTCACTGCATTAAAACAGGCGGTGCTTGATGGAAAGATCACGCAGGAACGTCTGAACGAAAGTGTCCGACGCATTCTGAAATTGAAACTGGACTTTGCGTTAGACAACGAATTGCATCCTAAAGCCGACATCGTTGCCATAAACGCGTTGCTAAACGAACTGATTCAAAGATAAATACGGTCAATCATAAAAAAGTAGACAAAGAAAAGGTAACCGTTGCGGGTTACCTTTTGGTTTATGCTTCTGATTCTTCCTTGTAATCTTCCGAACCACGCGTCATTTCTTCCGGCAGAGCATGCTCTTCCTGAAGGATGGCATTGCGTTCTTCACGTTCGCCACGGAAGCTGTTCGCTAATGCGTTGATCTGTTCGGTCGTTTCGCGATAAGCTTTGGAACCGGTTCCGGCCGGGATGAGTTTCCCGATGATGACATTCTCTTTCAGACCCAGCAAGGGGTCGACTTTGCCTTTGATGGCAGCGTCGGTAAGGACCTTGGTGGTCTCCTGGAAGGATGCGGCGGACAGGAAGGAATCGGTCTCGACCGATGCTTTCGAGATTCCCAGCAGCGTCGGCTTGAATAATGCGGGACGTTTGCCGGAAAGGAGGATTTTACGGTTGATGTTGGTGATCGAAGGCAGGGAGAGTTGGATGCCTGGGGACATACCGGTATCGCCACCGTCGACGACAACCACTTTACGCAGCATCTGACGGATCATGACTTCGATATGTTTGTCGGAGATTTCAATCCCTTGCGATTGATAGACCTTCTTGACTTCTTTGATGATGTATTTCTGGACTTCGGCGACACCGGCAACATCCAACAGTTCCTTGGGATTAACTTGTCCTTCGGTTAGTTTGTCTCCGGCGGTGATTGGCGATCCCACTCTCAGCCATCCGCGGACGATCTGGTTCGTTTCGGCAGTATGCTCGATCGATTCCTTTTCGTTGGCGATGACGATACGGGTGCCGTTGCGTCCATCCAATTCGGTGATTTCGGTAATTTCGCCGTCGATCTTCGCCAACAGTGCGGCGTGTTTCGGACAACGGGCTTCAAACAATTCTTCGACGCGCGGCAACCCTTGGGTGATATCCTGGCCTTCGGCAACCGCGACCCCTCCGGTATGGAAGGTACGCATCGTTAGCTGAGTCCCCGGTTCCCCGATGGATTGCGCCGCCATGATGCCGACCGCTTCGCCGATTTCGACGATCTTGCCGGTAGCCATGTTGCGACCATAACACTTCTTGCAGACGCCATACGTGGAATCGCAGGTGAAGGTGTTGCGGATGTAGACTTGTTTGATGCCGAGGGCGATGATTTTCTGCGCGATGGCGTCGGTGATAAATTCATCGGCACCCAGGACGACTTCCCCGGTGTTCTGGTCGATGATCGTTTCTTTACAGTAACGGCCAACCAGACGATCGTGAATGCCTTCGATGACGGAGTTGGTTTTGCGGTCGTGGATTTCCTCGACCAATGCCCCGCGGTCCGTACCGCAGTCTTCTTCGATGACGATGACATCCTGCGCAACGTCGACCAGACGGCGGGTCAGGTAACCTGATTCAGCCGTTTTCAGGGCGGTATCGGTCAGACCTTTACGCACACCGTGGGTCGAGATGAAAAACTCGGATACATTGAGTCCTTCACGGAACGAGGAATAGATAGGAACCTCGATAATCGAGGATTGGTATTCTTTTTTGGATTTGGACTGGGTCGGTTTTCCCATCAGTCCGCGCATACCTGCCAACTGTGTAAAGTGGGAGGCATTACCACGGGCGCCGGAAGTCGCCATCATGTTGATGGGGTTCTTACGGGGAAGTCCGTCCATCAGTTCTTTCCCGATGGAGGTTTTGATTTTGTCCCACAACTGCGTCAGGTGACGTTCCCATTCAGGGGCGGTCAGACGACCGCTCTTGTAGAGGCGCATCAGCACAGCCGCTTTATCTTTGCCGTCTTCAACGTATTTCTGTTTGTTCGGAGCGACGTTGATGTCGGAAAGGGCAACGGTGATACCGGCGATCGTGGAGAATTTGAATCCGTTATCTTTGATTTGGTCAAGGATTTCGGAGGTCTTCTTGGTTGAATAGCGATTGAAGACTTCGGTGATGATCAATCCGAGATCTTTCTTCTTGAACTCACCGCTCAAAGGAAGACTCGCAACGAACGCTTTGACGTCTTCGCCATGATTGACGAAGTAACGGTCCGGCGTGCCGATGAAGTTGGCTTTGGTGATTTCGTTCAGATATGGGAAATCGGACGGAAACATTTCGTTGAAGATCAGTTTCCCGACGGTCGTCATTAAATATCTACTCATTTGTTCTTGCGAGAACGAAGCTTTCTTCAATGCACTGGCGGGCACGATAATCCGGGTGTGCAGATGGATCTGTTTGTTTTCATACGCCATCAGCGCTTCGTTCATGTTCTTATAGATATGCCCTTCGTTTTCACCGAACGTACGCCACATCGAACCGGTTTCTTTGTCGCCAAGACGATCCATTAGATCGGCTTTATCGAAGAATTCTTTCTGGGTTTCTTCCATGTTTAAGTAGAAGTTTCCCAGGACCATGTCCTGTGAAGGGGTTACGATTGGTTTTCCGTCTTTCGGACCCAAGATATTATTGGAGCCTAACATCAGGATTTCGGCTTCAGCGCGTGCTTCTTCGGAAAGAGGAACGTGGACGGCCATTTGGTCGCCGTCGAAGTCGGCGTTAAACGCAGGAGTAACAAGCGGATGCAGACGGATGGCGCGGCCTTCGACCAGTTTCGGTTTGAAGGCTTGGATACCTAATCTGTGCAGCGTCGGAGCACGGTTCAACAAAACAGGATGTTGATGGATGACATCTTCAACGATATCCCATACACGCGGATCCTGACGATCGATCAGCTTTTCAGCGGTCTTCGGATTGCCGGCGATCTGACGGTTAACGATTTCGTTGATGACGAAGGGTTTAAACAACTGAATCGCCATTTCACGCGGAATTCCGCATTGGTACATCTTCAGATCAGGTCCGACGGCGATAACCGAACGGCCCGAAAAGTCGACGCGTTTACCAAGTAGGTTCTGACGGAAACGACCTTGCTTCCCTTTTAAGGAATGGGAGAGGGATTTTAGCGCACGGCCACCGGCTCCGGTGATCGGTTTCGAACGGCGTCCGTTATCGATCAGGGCGTCGACCGCTTCCTGCAGCATACGTTTTTCATTTTGCACGATAATCGCCGGGGTGCCTAGTTCCAACAGTTTTTTCAAACGGTTGTTACGGGTGATGACGCGGCGGTATAGATCATTCAGATCGCTGGTGGCGAAACGTCCGCCGTCCAACTGAAGCATCGGACGCAGATCCGGGGGGATGACCGGTAATACGGTCAGGACCATCCATTCCGGTTCGTTGCCGGAATGACGGAACGCATCGATGGTTTCCAAGCGCTTGATGAGTTTCTTGCGTTTGTCACCTTGGGCGTTTTCCAAATCGGCGATGACTTGTTTGTGATCTTTTTCCAAATCTACTTTTTCAAGCAACGCTTTGACGGCTTCCGCGCCGGTCATGGCGACGAAACGTCCGGCGCCGAACTTGGCGTTGTATTCGCGGTATTCGCGTTCGGTCAGGATCTGCTTGGTTTCAAGCGGTGTATCGTACGGTTCGACCACGACCCAGCTGACGAAGTAAACAACTTCTTCCAGCGCTTTGGGAGTGATGTTTAGGAGTAAGGCCATCCGCGAAGGGATACCGCGCAAATACCAGATATGGGCGACAGGCGCCGCCAGTTCGATGTGCCCCATCCGTTCGCGACGGACCGAGGACTTGGTGACTTCAACGCCGCAACGGTCGCAGACGACTCCTTTGTAGCGTACTTTCTTATACTTGCCGCAATAGCATTCCCAGTCTTTTGAAGGACCGAAAATCTTTTCGCAAAACAATCCGTCTCTTTCAGGTTTCTGCGAACGATAGTTAATCGTTTCAGGTTTTCTGACTTCCCCATGCGACCATTCGTGGATACGCGCGGGTGAGGCCAGACTGATTTGAATCGAGGAAAAGTTATTGATGCTCATGGCTTACCTCCTTCATTAAGCGTCGAGTTCATCTTCGAACCCTACGTGCATGGCTTCTGGTAGATCTTCTACTTCATCGATGACTTCCGGACCCATTTCGGGCATCGTTTCGTCAAGAATCACAGCCGCAAAGGTTTCTTCGGGCTCGATCTTCTTCATGTCGACTTCGCTGCCGTCTTCATCGAGTAATTTGACGTCGATAGCCAAAGCTTGGAGTTCATGCTTGAGGACGCGGAAGGATTCAGGGACGCCGGGTTCCGGCAACTCTTTACCTTTGATGATCGCCTCGTAAGTCTTGGTGCGTCCGACGATATCGTCCGACTTGATGGTCAGGATTTCCTGCAGGGTATGCGCGGCGCCATAAGCTTCCAGCGCCCAAACTTCCATTTCCCCGAAACGCTGTCCGCCGTTTTGCGCTTTGCCTCCCAACGGTTGTTGAGTGACCAGCGAATACGGACCGGTTGCACGGGCATGTAGTTTGTCGTCGACCATGTGGGCTAATTTAATCATATACATAACACCGACAGCGATTCGTTCATCGAACGCTTCGCCGGTGCGGCCGTCGAACAGGACGGTTTTCCCGTCGGCGTTGACATTCGCTTCTTCCATAATGGATTTCAGTTCATCATTGCTGATACCGTCGAAAACGGAGGTCGCAAACTTCACGCCCAGTTTCTTGGCGGCCATACCCAGATGGATTTCCAAAACTTGTCCGATATTCATACGCGAAGGAACACCGAACGGGTTCAACATGATGTCGACCTGGGTTCCATCGGGTAAGAACGGCATATCTTCGATCGGTAGGATTTTTGAGATAACGCCTTTGTTGCCGTGACGTCCTGCCATCTTGTCACCTTCGGAGATTTTCCGTTTCTGGACGATGTAGACTTTCACGACTTCATTGACCCCTGGAGGCAGTTCATGCCCTTCGGCGCGTTTGAAGATACGTACGGATTGGACGATGCCCGATCCGCCGTGGGGGACTTTCAGAGAATTGTCACGGACTTCACGGGACTTTTCACCGAAGATCGCCAACAGAAGTTTTTCTTCCGGGGAGACTTCGGATTGTCCTTTCGGAGTGACCTTACCGACCAGGATATCGCCTTCTTTCACTTCCGCACCGACCATGACGATCCCGCGTGCGTCGAGATGACGGCATGCGTTTTCGCTGACATTGGGGATGTCGCGGGTGATTTCTTCCGGGCCAAGCTTGGTTTCGCGGACTTCGATATCGTACTCTTCGATGTGGATCGAAGTGTAAACGTCTTCTTTCACTAAACGCTCGGACATGATGATGGCATCTTCATAGTTATAGCCATACCAGGTCATAAACGCGATGGTGACGTTTTGGCCAAGTGCCAATTCGCCGTTCTGCATCGCAGGTCCGTCAGCCAATACATCGCCGCGGTCAACCAGTTCACCTTTTTTAACGATCGGTTTCTGGTTGATGCAGGTGCCTTGGTTGGATCTGCGGAATTTCTGAAGTTCGTAGATTTTGTTGCCGGTATCTTCGCTGACGATGATTTTGTTGGCATCGACATACGATACGACGCCGTTGCCATTGGCAATCAATGCGCTACCGGAGTCGGTTGCGACACGGTGTTCAATCCCGGTGCCGACATACGGCGAATTGGGACGAAGCAGCGGAATGGCCTGACGCTGCATATTGGCACCCATCAGGGCGCGTGATGCATCATCATTTTCCAAGAACGGAATACAGGCGGTCGCCACCGAAACGATCTGTTTCGGGGATACGTCGGCCAACTCGACGGTGTCGCGCTGAGCCAAAATGTTTTCGCCTTTGTAACGTACGACGACTTCTTCGTTGATTAGGCGTCCGCCGACGACTTCGTTGGCTTGCGCGATGACATATTCGAGTTCATCGTCGGAAGATAGATAGATAACATCTTCGGTGACGGTTCCATCCGCCAATACCTTACGGTACGGCGTTTGGATAAAGCCATATTCGTTGACGCGTCCATACGAGGTGAGGTTGGAGATCAATCCGATGTTGGGTCCTTCTGGAGTTTCGATCGGACAGATACGGCCATAGTGGGAGGAGTGAACGTCACGGACTTCGTATCCTGCACGTTCACGTGTCAGACCACCCGGACCTAAAGCGGAAATACGGCGCTTGTTGGTAAGCTCGGCCAACGGATTGGTTTGGTCCATGAATTGCGATAGTTGCGAAGAAGAGAAGAACTCTTTGATCGCCGCAGTCAACGGACGGATATTGGTCAGGTTTTTCGGTGTCAATCCAGCGTTTTCAGCTGTGATCGACATCCGTTCCTTGACGACGCGTTCCATGCGGCTTAAGCCGATACGGAATTGGTTTTGAATCAGTTCCCCGACCGTACGGATACGGCGGTTGCCTAATTGGTCGATGTCATCGACATCGCCGATCCCGTCCATCAGATTCAGCATATACGAATAGGAGGCGACCATATCGGAGGTCGTGATGGTTTTCTTGGTGCTCAGCGGGTCGATCCCGATGATTTTGACTACGTGTTCGCTGTCGGACGCATAGACTAGGACTTGCTGCACAGCGGAACCCACGAACCAGGCGTCCAATTCGGCGCCGTCATTGACGTATTTGATACATACGTTTTCCTGTTCGTTGGTGAGGCGGTTGACTTCTTGGTCGGCGATGAAGCGCTCGGTGATGAATTCGCCGCCTTCGCTGAGAATATCGTCGCCGTTGACCGTCAAACGACCAAGCGTAAACAAGCGCTGGCCATAATTCATGGCTGCACGGTAATTGCCTTTGGTCAGACGGACTTTATGAGCATATAATCCTCCGTAAATGTTGACGGTTTCCACCAGGGAAACAAGTTTGAGCGCATCTTCTTCACTCAGAATCGTTCCGACCCCCAAGCCTGCTTCTTCTACGTCTTTAGCAAGAATGCGTCCGACGAGCGCTTGGTTATGGGATGTCGCAACCGTGATATGCTCAGGATGTGCGAATAAAGGGTTGAACGGGAAGGCGGTCATGTGCATGCCGCTCTTTAAGGAATCGGTGAATTGCTGATGATCCTTGCGGTTGATCAGCGTACCTTTTGCGATAACGACTTTGCCGTTGATGTCCAGGATATCCTGCGCTAACGTATGCCCTTCAAGACGCGCGTAAACACCCAGTTTTTTACCGAGTTTAAAGCGTCCGGCTTTCGTCAGATCGTAACGGCGGTGATCGAAGAACTTGGCGTTCATCAAATTGACGGCGCCGTCCAAGGTTGCAATTTCGTCGGAACGTTGGTTTTCGTAGATTTCGTACAAGGCTTCCTGCGCGGTTTTGATCTTATCCGCCGCCAAGGAATTCACGATTTCTTCGTAGTTGCCAAAGAACGAAGTGAACATCAGCATATATAGATTTAGGAATTCGCGGGCATCGTTTTCAACTTCGACATCGTGCACCGGCAGTCCGAGGGATTGCAGGAAGACTTTAAAAGAGGTCGTATCAAATGCATCGTCACCTTTTTCAAGGTTCAACGACATACCGCAGGCTTTAAATAGAATTGTCGATAGGATTTTGCGTTTACGGTCGATACTGACGTTCAAAATACGGCCAAGGGCCGCTTTCTTTGCGTCGGTCATATATTCCAACCAGGTTCCGCGACTTGGGATCAATTCGCTTTCATAGGTTTCACGGCCGGTTTTATAATACAACCCGATACAGTAATAAGCACCAGGTGAAAGGACGATTTGGGAAACGATGACACGTTCGGCGCCGTTGATAATGAACGTCCCGGTATCTGTCATCAGCGGGAAATCCCCCAGGAATACTTCTTCCCACTTATTGTAGACTTCGCCGGTTGTAGGATCGACGATTTCAAGTTCCATTCTGGCTTTCAAGGGCGCGGCATAATTCGATTCGCGAA